>DASTDD010000290.1:0-32347 GCA_035710545.1 Steroidobacteraceae bacterium | reverse complement strand
CCGCGCTTGGCGTGTAGTCCGGGAGTCTCCACGGAGTGAGATGTTCTTGCTTGCTCCAGCATATGGGTCGGCCCTTCGTTGACAGCGCTCTCATTGCCGTATGATCCTCGTCCCCATCCCTGCCACCGCGCGCACGGAGCGGATGCCCGGCGCGCCAGGGAAATGAGAACGATACGGCTCGGCAGGAAAGTAGTTGTGGTTCGCGGTCCGCTGTGCTCGGGTGCGGTCGTCGCACTGGTCGTGGCGATGGCCGGCCCCGTCGCGGCACACGACTGGGCCCTGCCTTCCGGGGCTGAGGTTCATCCCGCCGAGTGGCCCAGCGTGCCACCCGCGATGGCGGCCGATCCGGCCCTCGAGGCCCGGATCGACCGACTGCTCGCCAGCATGACGCCCGAGCAGAAGGTCGGCCAGCTGATTCAGGCCGACATCTCGCGCATCACACCTGATGACCTTCGCCACTTTCCCCTCGGCTCCGTGCTGAACGGCGGGAATTCTGCGCCCGGCAACAACGTATTCGCTTCACCGAGTGAGTGGCTGGCCCTCGCCGATCGGTTCTATCAGGCCTCAATGGACTCGGGCCGCCGCCCCCATCCCATCCCGACCCTCTGGGCGATCGATGCCGTCCACGGGGTCGCCAAGATAGTTGGCGCCACGATATTTCCACATAACATCGGACTGGGGGCGGCGCGGGATCCGGCGCTGGTGCGGGAAATCGGCGCCGCCACGGCCCTGGAAGTTCGCGCCGTCGGCCTGGACTGGACTTTCGCCCCGACGCTCGCCGTTGCCCGTGACGATCGCTGGGGCCGCACCTACGAGAGCTATTCCCAGGACCCCGCCCTCGTGCGGCAATACGCCGGGCAGATGGTCCTGGGACTGCAAGGCGAGCCCGGGACTCCCCACTTTCTGGATTCAGTCCATATTCTGGCCACAGCCAAGCACTTCATCGGCGGAGGCGCGACCGGGGGCCGGGACGAAGGGGACGACCGCCTCAGCGAGCAGCAGCTGCGCGACACCCAGTTCGCCGGGTACCCGGCCGCCGTGTCGGCCGGGGTGCAGGCCGTGATGACTTCTTTGTCGAGCTGGCAGGGAGTCGGGATGGCCGCCAACCGTGGGCTCATCACGGACGTGCTCAAGGGTCGGCTGCAATTCGATGGGCTGGTCATCGGCGACTGGAATGCCCAGGGACAGATCCGGGGCTGCACGATCTACAGCTGCGCGACGGCCATCAATTCGGGCCTGGACGTGCTCATGGCGCCCGACAGCTGGAAGGAGCTCTTCGCCAACACGCTCGGTCAGATCCGGTCCGCGCAGATCCCGGAAGCGCGACTCGATGACGCCGTGCGAAGGGTGCTGCGAGTCAAGCTGCGGGCACATCTGTTCGAGGAGGGGAAGCCCTCATCGCGTCCGATGGCCGGCCGTTTCGATCTGCTCGGGTCGCCGGCGCATCGTGCCCTTGCGCGCCGCGCCGTGCGCGAATCCCTGGTGCTTCTGAAGAACGATGCGCACTTACTGCCCCTGTCGCCTCATCGGCGTGTATTGGTCGCGGGTGAGGGCGCCGACGATATCCCCATGCAAAGCGGCGGCTGGACGCTGCGGTGGCAGGGGACTGGCCTTTCCAACAAAGCCTTCCCTCACTGCGAATCGATTTATGCCGGCATTCGGGCCACTGTCGAGGCGGGCGGCGGTACCGCGCAGCTGAGCCGGGATGGTGCTTTCACCGAGAAGCCGGACGTCGCCATCGTGGTGTTTGGCGAGAGTCCCTACGCGGAAATCCAGGGAGATCGGCCAAGCGTCGAATTCAGTCCTGGCGACCAACACGATCTGCGTCTGTTGCAGCGGCTGCGATCCCGCAGCATACCGGTCGTGTCGGTGTTTCTTTCCGGCCGTCCGCTATGGGTGACCCCCGAGCTCGAGGCCTCCGATGCCTTTGTCGTTGCCTGGCTCCCGGGCGGTGAAGGCGGCGGTCTCGCCGATGTCATCTTCAGGGCCCCGGATGGCTCGGTGCGCTTCGATTTTCATGGCAAGCTGCCGTTCTCATGGCCACGCACCCCGGAACAGACGGGCGTTGATGCCAACGCGGGCGAGCCGCCGATGTTTCCCTACGGCTACGGACTGACGTACGCGGCACCTTCGGACTGACGTTAGCCGTCGTCAGTCGCTGCCCGCGCCCACTGCCACCCAGGCCAGATCGGCATTGGACACGGATTCCACCTTGAAGGCCTTGGCTGCGCCAGCCATCCGGATGAGCGCCTGACCGAGCGGCATGGGCGGCTTGGTGTCGCCCTTCTTGATCTTGTGAAAGCGCACCGGGTTGATGCGCGCGACGACATAGTTGCGCAGGTAGGGTGATTTGAAGCCACGAGCCTGCAGCATGGCGATCAGACGTTTGACCTGCGCGTCGATCTCGAGCAGCCGCGCCGCGAAACTCTCTCGCTCACGCAGGCTCGCGGCCAGCGTGCGATCGCTGAAGCGGTCAACCTTCTTGAGAAATGCGCCATAGGCGCCGCCGGCGAACCGCGGCGACTTCTCGTACACGATACCGAGCGTCACCAGGTCGGCCGACTCGAACTCGGCGGTGAACTGCGATTCGCGCGCGTTGCCCTGGGCCCGGGCAAGGCTGCGCGCCATGCGGATGACCTCGAGGCTGCGATCGCGCAGGTTGTGCGCCTTTTCGGTGTTGAGGGCGAGGATCCGATACGCAAGGGACTCGTTCGGTGAGATGAGCGCGGTCACCTGCTTGAGCCCCAGCACCTTTGCGGCCGCGAGCCGGTGTCGGCCGTTGGGTGTCCAGAGGCGTCCGTCGTCGCCGCGGACGACGATCAGCGGATCGAGAAAGGCCGCTGTCTCGTCGATCTTCTGGGCCAGGCGCTTGGCATGAGTCGGGGACAGATCGCGCTGGAATGGCGTCGGCTGCACGGCGCCGAGCGGCAACGAGGCGAGCAGGAGCGGCCGGCCGCCGAGCGGATCTCGGTATGCACCGATCGGCGCTCCGCCAGCGCCGCGGACGAGCTCGCTGATTGCGGCCACCTCCTCGCTGTCCGGCGCCAGCGCGACTTCGGCCGCATCCAGGCCGCGGGCGCTCTTGCCCGGAGCCAACTTTCCGCGGCTGCGTTTTGCGGCCGCGCCCTTGCCCGCGCGCGCTGCGGGACTCTTCGCCTTGCGAGTTGCCATCGTCGATCAGGTGTCCCGGTACAGCTTCCGCGTAATGGTCGGTATGCGAGAATAGCAGGCTTTACTGCCCGCGCCCGTCCGGCGGAGTGGCCGCCCGATTCTCCGTCGCACCCATGAATATCCGCACAGAGCCCACCAGTGTTGCAGGAAGATTGCCGGCGCAGCGCATTGACGCCGCCGGTGACGCACACGTCGATCAGCGTGCGGTGCTGGCGCTGGCGCTGCCCCTCATGGCCAACAGTGCGATCCAGATCGTCCTGAATCTGACGGACATGTGGTTCATCGGCCATATTTCCACGAAGGCGCTGGCCGGCGTCGGCGCCGTGCAGTGGCTGGTGCTCGTGGTCGTGTTGATTCTGGGAGGCGTTGCCTCGGCCGTGCAGACGATCACGGCCCAATCCTACGGAGCACGCTGCTACACCAGAGCCTCTCAGGCTGTGTGGACCGCACTCTGGGCCACACTATGCGCGACTCCGCTGTTCATAGCAGCCGGCGCTGCGCGACACGTCATTCTGGCGCCCTTCGGCTTCGATCCGACGATCGAGCTGCTCGCCTCGCAGTTCTGGTTTCCGCGCGTCGGGGGTGCGGCCTTCGGCGTGGCCGTCTGGGGCTTTTTGGGCTTCTTCAACGGCATCGGGCGGCCGCGGATCTCGCTCATCGTGACCGTGGTGATGGCGGCAGCGAATGCGGTGTTCAACGAATATTTCATTTTCCATCTGGGATGGGGTGTCGCCGGCTCCGGTTGGGCGTCCACGATCGCGCAGGCGATCGGCCTGGGGCTGTGCGCCCTGATCTTCCTCGGCACGCCTTATCGGGTGCGGTTCAAGTCCCACCTCACCTGGAGACCGCATTTCGCCCGTCTACGCGAGCAGCTGCGCCTCGGACTGCCGACCGGCCTGCTGCCGGCGGCGGACCTGCTGGGCATTTCCTTCTTTCAGATGATGCAAGTCCGGCTCGGGACCGCCGGCGGCGCGGCCACGCAGATGGCCATGCTGCTCACGTCGATTGCGTACATGCCCGGTTACGGCATCGCTTCGGCTGGCACTACCCTTGTGGGGCAGTCCATTGGGGCGGGAGACCGCCAATGGGGAATGCGCGTGGGCTCACGCGTGGTTCTGTTGACGGCCCTCTACATGGGTGGAATCGGCGTGCTCCTCGCCCTGGCGGGCCCGTTGCTGCTCCCGGTGTTCACCGGGTCCCACGACGCCGATGCCGTAGCCGCCGTAGGCCTGGGGGAGCAACTCCTGTGGCTGGCGGCGATCTATCAGTTCTTCGACGGGCTGAACATGGGTAGCGCCCTTTGCCTGAGGGGGGCCGGCGACGTCACCGTGCCGGCTGCCCTCGTCATTCCCTTGTCGTGGCTGGTGTTCGTGCCCCTGGCGCACGCCTTTACGTTTGCGCCTGGTCAGGGATGGGTGCATTTTCTCCCTCAGCTTGGCTGGGGGCCTATCGGAGGCTGGAGTGCCCTGGTGATCTACGTCATGCTGCTGGGGAGCATCCTGTATCTGCGCTGGCGTTCGGGCGCCTGGATGCGGATCAGGCTGTGACATCGGGGGGTAATGGGAAAGTGAGCACCGACGTGCGCATGCCTCGCGCCTGGGTGTGGCTGGTGGCTTCGGCGACGATCGCTGGCTGCGGAGGCGTCAGCGGCCTGGATCCGGTCTCATCGCACGCCGTCGACCTGTCAGGCAGCTGGATACTGAACCGACAGGCAAGCGATGACCCACAGAAGCTTCTCGACAAGCTGCGGCCCAAGATGACCACGCATCGCGATACGGGGATCATGGAAGACAACGACAGCGACAGCGGACCCCAGCAGGGGGGCACCGGCCAGCGGGGGCGCCGCTCTCAGCAGATTCCGATTCAGCAGCTCTCGCGCAACAACCAGGTGATCACGCATACCCAGGTGATGCGTGCACTCAGTGCCGACGTCGCTCGCGCCGATCAGCTCACCATTCGCCAGAAGCCGGACCAGATGATGTTCGACTACGGCACCACGGCCCGCACCTTCACCCCGGGCTCCAAGAGTGTTGTGTCGGCCTCCTGGGGTGTCGCGGATCAGAGCTCCGGCTGGTCAGGCAAGGAATTCGTCATCCAGGTCAGGCCGCAGGCCGGCGTTCGCTCGGTTGAGTCTTTCTCGCTTTCGCCGGATGGCAAACACCTGATGGAGGAGCTGCATCTCGGCGGTGGCGACTACCCGAGCGTCGAACTGAAGCGCGTATACGATCACACGGACAATCCGCTGCCGCGCGCGCTGCCAACCAACGACTGAGCATCCAGCTCACCACCCCGTGAAATCTCGCATTCGGGGACCGATGGGCGACAACCGTCGATCAAGAAGCGAGATTTCCCGGGGGCCCGGCCCACCACCCCGTGAAATCTCGCATTCCGCGATCTGCGAGCGACAGCGGTCGACCCAGACGCGAGATTTCCCGGGGGCCCGGTGCCGTGATGTTGATTCAACCCGGAGACGCATGCTGCGTCTTGCGATGCAGCGCGGTCAGCCTGGTCGCGTCAACCTTGGCGACCGCCGTGTCCACGGCGCTTTGATAGCAGCCCTTGAACAGGAAATAGTGCACGATGTCGCGCGGGTCCCAGTCGCCGCACGCTTGGCGCGCCGCCGCCTGTATCCGGCGATACAGCTTCTGCGCGCCCTCGTTGGAGTCGAGGGCCGCGGGCGCGTAGCGCACAGTCACCGTTCTGACATTCATCTGGGGTGAGGCAGCGGCGAGCGTGGAGCCACTGGCCAGCGCGCCGAGGGCCAGGATTGCCAAGCCAACATTCAGGGTCGTCATGATGGTCTCTCCCGTTACACGAAGCGGATGACTGCGCTCGTTTTCATTGCGAGGCATGTGTGTAGATGCGGAGAAGGCCATCTGGGTTTGCTCATCCCGCCGTGAGAGCGGGGCACTTCGGCTCAGCTGCGACGAACCGTGGCAACCGCCACGGTTGCCCGTCTCGGGGCCGGCCGGAACAATTCGCCGGGATCCGGGCGCCCTCGCGTAGAATGTAGGTCGTGAAACGACATAAGACCCCCGAGCTCGATTCCCTGGCCCGCCGGATCGCCAGCCTCGATCCACGCAGCATCGACAGCCTGTATGGCCTCGAGCCCGTCTATGAGCCCGGCAACGGCCTGCCGGGACTGCAACCCGAGGAATTCGTCGCGGTGCAATGCCCGTACTGCGGTGAACGGTTGGAAACACGCGTTGACCAGACTGCGGGCGACGAGTCGTCCTACATCGAAGATTGCACGGTGTGCTGCCAGCCGATCGACTTCGCCGTCGAGCGCGAGGAGAACGGCGCGCTGCGGGCGGTCAAGACACGGCGCCTGGATTGACACGGCCGCCCGGTCCGCCAGCCATCCATGCACCAACAGGCGCTGCGGACGGTTCTGCTGATACAGGCCATCGAGGAGACCGATCGCCTGGGTGAAGTGATTCCGCTCGCGGACCGGGCGGAGGCGTCCCGGGCCGCGGTGCGTGAGTCCGGACGATCCGTGCCGGACCCTGCCGGCGCGCCGCTCTCGGCGGTCTCCGAAACCTACATCGTTCGGCGCGCGGAGCGACTGTTCGGGAAACTGTGCGCGCGCGCTCCTGCCGTCGCGCATGCGCTGGCGCTCGCGGGAGGCTTCACCTGGCTGGGGCGGATTCTGCTCTTGATAGCGTTTGCATTCGGCGCCTCCCTGGCGGCGCTGGATGGGAGCCGGCGTATCAACATTCTGGCGTTTCCGCTTCTCGGCCTGATCGGATGGAATCTCATCGTCTACGTGTTGCTGCTGCTCGCCTGGCTCGGAACGTCGCACCGCTCACGGCCACCGCGCTCGCGTGCGTCGGCCCGCGCCTACGCGCACTGGATTGGTCGCCGTATCGAGAGTCTTCTGCGGCGGTCCACGCGCTTCAACGTTCCGCTGACCAACGGTTTGCGACGATTCGTGGGGGAGTGGAGCATGGTCTCGCAGCCGCTGCTGCTTATGACCGGAAAGCGGCTGATGCACCTGGCCGCGGCACTTGTAGCCGTCGGGCTCATCGCCGGGTTGTATGTCCGAGGAATCGGATTGCGGTACGAGGCTGGTTGGGAAAGCACCTTCCTCGGACCTCGTACGGCCCACGTGCTCGTGGAGCTTCTGTACGGGCCAGCCTCGGCGCTGTCAGGCATCCCGCTGGCCTCAACCGACCAGATCCGCGCGCTGCGCTGGACCGGCACCGGTGGCGGGGGCGAGGCAGCCTCGTGGATCCATCTGATCGCCCTGACCGCGGTGCTGTACATCGTCATTCCGCGCTTGCTTGCGGCGTTCGCGGCAAGTGTGGGTTTGTGGCGTTACTCGCGTCGACCGCCGATTCCACCATCGCTGAACGGCTATGCGCGCAGCGTGATCCTGAGTGTCGCGGACGGCACGGTTCGTGAGGTGGCGACGGTCACACCCTATGCCTATGAGCCGGCGCGCGAGTCTCTGGGTGGCCTCGAGCTGCTGCTTGCGGATGCACTCGGCGGAAAGCTCAACATGACTGTGCAGGACCCGATCCGCTACGGCGACGAGGAGAAAGTCGCCACCACAACGCCGGCCGGCTGGAATGTGCTGTTGATGACCCTGGCCTCGACGCCCGAGGTGGAGAATCACGGCATGTTGATTTCGCGTCTGCGCGATTCGCTGGCGCATGACGAGCGTGCCGCCCCCCTGCTCGTGGTCGTCGACGCAGGACCGTACTCGGCGCGGCAGCGCGGGGATGTCGGATTCGAAGAGCGCCTGCAGCAGCGCCGTAAGCTGTGGAGCGAGTTCGTGAGCGGTTACGGATTGCGCGCCTGCGTCGTGGATCTGACGAACATCGTTCCGGGCTCCGAGAGTGGAATTCAGGCGCGCGATGCGGCCCGGCAGGCTCTGTGGACAGCGGGCGAAAGCGCTTGAGCGAAGCTGGCGCGACCACGAGTGCCCGCTCTGACAGCGGCAGAGTCGATGTCAGCCTGCTTTCGCACACCAACGTCGGCAAGACGACGCTGGCGAGGACCCTGCTGCGGCAGGACATCGGCGAGGTCGGCGATCGAGCGCACGTCACGGAGATCGCCGAAAGCCACCTGCTCATCGAGTCGCCCGAAGGCGATTCTCTGGTGCTGTGGGACACCCCGGGCTTCGGCGACAGCACCCGCGTGCTGAAGCGGCTGCAGCACAGTGACCATCCGGTGGGCTGGTTCCTGTCCCAGCTCTGGGATCGATTCGCCGACCGGCCTTTCTGGTGCAGTCAGCAGGCCATGCGCACGGCTCGAGACAGCACCGACATCATTCTCTACGTGGTCAACGCCGGCGAGCAGCCGGCCTCGGCCGGATATGTCGATGCCGAGATGCGCATCCTGGGATGGATCGGCAAGCCGGTCGTGCTGCTGCTGAATCAGCTCGGCCCGCCGCGTGAGGCTTCGCAGGGTCAGGCGGACGTCACGCTCTGGCTGAACTGGTTAGCCCGCTATCCGTGGGTCGAGCAGGTCCTCCCGTTCGATGCGTTCGCCCGCTGTTGGGTACAGGAAGGGACCTTGCTGACACATATACATACGTTGTTGCCAGCGACTCGGCAGGGGGCCTTCGGACGGCTGCGCGAGGCTTGGCGGGAGCGGAATCTCGAAGTTTTTCGGCAGTCCATGCTCGCCCTCGCCGAGCAGATCGCGGCAGCGGCGGTCGATACCGAGCCGGTCGAGCAGCTCGACATGCAAGGCAAGGCGCGCGCCTGGCTGGGCGCGGTCACCGGCGGCGTCGTACGCGAGGATCCGCGGCTCACCGCCGCTCAGGGCGCCCTGGCGGAGCGACTGGACCGGCGCGTCCGTGCGACCACCGAAGAGCTGGTCCGGCTGCACGGCCTTACCGGGAAGGCGGCGGACGAAGTGCTCAAGCGCATGGGGCGCGAATTCGCCGTGGATCGTCCCGCGGACGTGGACAAGGCGAGTGTGCTGGGCGGCTTGCTGTCGGGCGCCCTCGGCGGGCTGGCGGCGGATCTGGGCGCGGGAGGTTTGACTTTCGGTGCCGGTGCAATCATCGGTGGGGTGCTGGGCGCATTTGGTGCGCGAGGGCTCGCCAAGGCATACAACCTCGCCCGCGGAGCACATACGGCCAGCGTGCGCTGGTCAGCCGATTTCCTGTTCGAGCGTGTCGCCGCCGCGCTGGCCCGCTATCTGGCCGTGGCCCATTTCGGGCGCGGCCGGGGCGAGTTCGTGGCGAGCTCGGCACCCGTGCACTGGCAGCAAGCCGTCGTTGACGCGCTGCGCCGGCGTCGTTCCGAGCTCGACTCGGTGCTGAGCGTTCGGAGTGACGCTTCATCCGGCGCCCGGCCCGGAGCAGCTACGGTGACGGCCGCGGTGCTGCCGCTTCTGGCGGCCAGCACGCGGGATGTGTTGATCAGCCTCTATCCGGATTCGTCGGATGTTTTCAGGTAACGGCTTCACGGAGGTTTTCATGCGGTTTTGGTTGTCCGGCGCGCGCGCCATCCTGGCGGCTCTGATTCTGGTCGCTGGCGGGTGCAGCCGTCAGCCCGCCGCCATCAAGCCGCCGCCGCCTCCGGATCCGCAGGTCACTGCGCAGGCAGCCTGGAGCGAGTTCGCCTCGCGTTTCATCGAGGACTACTTCCAGTCGCATCCGTTCTTCGCCGTGCAGGCAGGACGTCATGAGTTCGATGGGCGGATGCCCGACTGGAGCGCCGACGGCGTACGCAAGGAGATCGACCGGCTGAGACAGGTGCGCGTCCAGGCTGAAGCGATCAGCCCCGGTCCTCTGAGCGCCTCGCAACGGTTCGAGCGCGAGTACCTTCTCAGCGTGATCGACCGGGATCTCTACTGGCTGGATGAGGCCCGCTTTCCCTTCACCAACCCCGCGTGGTACATCGACCGGCTGGATCCGGAGGTCTACCTCAGCCGCGACTACGCTCCGCTCGAGACCCGCCTGAAGGGTTACCTGGGTTATGCGCAGGCCATCCCGCACATCGCCACCGAGATTCGCGCGAACCTGCGCACCCCCATGCCGAAGCCCTACATCGAGCGCGGAATCGCAGCTTTCGGGGGCTTTGCCGAGTTCTACAGGAGCGATGTCCCGAAGGTCTTCGCCTCGATCCAAAGCCCACAGTCCCTGAGGGACCTGCGCGAGGCAGATACGGCCGCCGCCAAGGCGATGGATGACCTGAAGTCGTGGCTGGTCTCGCAGCGCGCGAGGGGCACGGAATCATTTGCTCTGGGCCCGGAGCTGTACGCCGGGATGCTGAAACAGACCGAGCAGGTCGATGTGCCGCTGGCCGACCTGGAGTCGATCGGCCGCGCGGACCTCGAGCGCAATCAGCAGGCGCTGAAGCAGGCGTGTGCGCAGTACGCGCCGAACCGCACGATTCACGAGTGCATCGACCGGATGAACGCCGACAAGCCGCAGGGCGGGACTCTGGAGGGTGCCCGTGCCATCCTCAAGGACCTTCGCAGCTTCATCGCCCGGAAGCAGCTGGTGACGATTCCGGGCTCCGAGCAGGCGCTCGTCGCCGAGGCGCCCCCCTACAACCGGAACAATTTCGCCTATATCAATATCCCCGGCCCGTACGAGAAAGGCGTCGCCTCGACTTTCAACATCGCGCCGCCGGATCCGAAGTGGTCGCCGAAGGAGCGCCAGGCCTATCTGCCGGGCGTCGCCGCCCTGACCTTTACGGCCGTGCACGAGGTCTGGCCGGGCCACTTCCTCCAATTTCTCCACGCCAACCGTAATCCTTCGCGCATCGCCTCACTCTGGGTGGGATACGCGTACGCCGAGGGCTGGGCACATTATTGCGAGGAGATGATGTGGGAAGCGGGCTATGGCGACGGCAACCCGGAGCTGCATATCGGCCAGCTCACGGAGGCATTGCTGCGCGACGTGCGGTTCCTCTCCTCAATCGGGATGCATACGCAGGGAATGACCCCCGCTCAGTCGGAAAAGATGTTTCTGGACCAGGCCTACACCGATCCCGGCAATGCGCGCCAGCAGTCCGCCCGCGGCACCTACGATCCCGCTTACATCGACTACACCCTCGGCAAGCTCATGATCCGCAAGCTGCGCGCCGACTGGGTAGCGATCCGGACCGCCGGCAAGCCGGGGGTGGACCCGAAGAGCTACTGGGAAGCCTTTCACGACCAGTTCCTCTCGTATGGCGGTCCGCCGATTCCGCTCGTCCGCAAGGCGATGGTCGGCGACAAAGGCTCGTTGTTTTAACATTTGCTGCAAACGCCAACGGCGTTCTCAGCCAATCCACATCTCCCTATTGCCCCAACTGGCCGGCTTTTCGCGGGCAAAAACCACGTTTTTGGCGTACCCCAGGAAATCGCGCATGACATGATTTCCTGGTGCAGGCCGTCGAGAAAGACGCGCGATTTCCCGGGGCCCCCGCTTGCCCGCGTGCCGGGAGTCATCGGTGAGTCTGGCCTGCTGCAAACGCCGACGGCGTTTTCAGCCGATCAAGACGTCCCATCGCTCAACTGGCGTGTGATTCGCGGGCAAAAACCACGCTTTTTGCCCGCGTGCCTGAAGCATCGATGGGTGTGGCCTGCTGAGATCGCCGCAGGCGATCTCAGCCGATCTAATCAGAAAGCGCCTTCAGGTCCCGCATCAGCGCCGCCCGGCCGCGATCGAGCTGGTCCAGGCGCGCCGCGGCATCGCGCAGCGCGATGAGGTTCTTGACCGGTGCGTCGTGCAGCCGCCGATACGTGTTCCGAGCCGCAAGCCACTGCCGAGTAGTGGTGGCATAACGTGCCGCGAGCTCGCGGCGCATGGTGATGATCGCCAGAGGGCTAGAGTGCATCGCGAGCCAATCCTGCAGTGACAATCCTGACCGGGCCGGGTTGCGCGCAGAATGCCGGCAACTCATGACAGGTGTGCGACAGAAAACTCATCTCTCCATCTCCCCGGGCGGTGTATCACACGTGCGCCCGGGCTGGTGTGGACGCCTTTCACATTAGTGAGGTTGACTGCTCTCGACCTGCCTTCAGACGTTGCGCTGCGCGCGGCGTTTCACCTTAACCACGCACAGCAGGCCGGGCTGCCGCCGAGTGCGAGGCGAGATCGTCCGCGAGCAACGCCTCGATCAGTTCCACGACACCCTCGCCGCGCGCGCCCCGCGTTACCAGGTCAGCCGCCTCCTTGAGCGCCGGCAGCGCGTTTGCGACGGCTACTCCGAACCCGCAGAGCGCCAGCATCGCGTGATCGTTTTCCGCGTCGCCGACTGCGACTGCATTGTGTGGCGAGACCCCCATTCTGTTCAGTGCGGCGCTCAGCCCGCTCGCCTTGTTCACGCCGGCGGGCAGGATCATGACCGCACCCTTGTTGAAGATGACCTGCAGCTCCAGGCCCTGTTCGCGGATCGTCTCCAGCACGGTGGTCTCATGCGGCACCCAGGTCGCGACGATCACGCGGCCGACCGAGATCCGGTCCACTCCACCAGCCCGCAGCGCCGCGATGAACCGGTCGGGAGGCCTCGGCCCGAGCAAGGTCTCCCGGCCGGAGCCGGGCTCGTAGAGGAGGGCGCCGTTCTCGGCAACGACATATGCGAACAGGCCCAGGTGGGGGCACACGCTCTGCAGCTCGTCCAGCTCCCGGCCCGTTACCAGGACCACCCGGCGTCCCGAGGCCACGAGCCGCTCGACTGCGGCGAGCGTCGGAGGAAGGACCCGGCCGTCGCTGGCCAGCGTTCCGTCATAGTCACAGCAGAGAACGGTGTAGCGCATACCGCGGCGAGGGCGAGCAAATAACGTACCGGTACTTTAGCGTCGCACACCACCCGGGCCCCCGGGAAATCTCGCGTCTGGGTGGACGGCGGTCACTTGCCTGTCGTGTCAGGCAAGATTTCACGGGGTGGGGCCATGGGGGCTGCCTCCACGCGCAGGGCAAGCCCGCGGCGAGAGTTTCAGTCGGGCTTGCGTGGAGTCTGGCGGCGAACCCGGGCGCGGCGAGCCTTGAGCTGCTCGTGCCACCCCGTGAGGCGCCAGCCGCCGATCATGCCGAGCAGCAGCGCCAGGAGGGACACAACGCTGTCGTCCGGCGAAAGGGTGCTGAACAGGTGTGCGACCGGAGCCGCGATCGAGAACACAGTCATTTGTGGAAAGCCCCCGCTTGGCTTCGACGGAACATAACAGCCCGGCGGGCACTTGCGGGAGTCTCCCGCGCGCGACGGCGGGCATATTTTCGAAAAGCTGGACACCCGTCTCGCATTTTCGCCCGACTCGCGGCGTCCACCCACTCTCAACCGAGGCGCGCGCGTCGGCGAAGCGCCCTCGCGCCCGCTACACGGGCGGGACGTGAGCGTGGAGGCGTTTGTTCGCCTCAGGCCGGGGTGGGACATGTGCGTGGGCGAAGCTCCCTTGCGTCGGAGCTCTCTTCCAGGGAGCGAGTCCACGCACATGTCCCGCCCCGGGCCCTCACTCCCAAGGACAACTTCACGTGCATGGGAAGCCCGCTCGGCGGGCCCGCGAGGCTTACTTCAGCGAGACGACCAGCTTCGCCGAGTGACTGCGCCAGTTGATCGGAATGACGAACGAGCGTGTCCCGGGGGGCAGCGGAATCTCCGGCTTCTCGCCCGCCAGCACGCTCGGCACCGAGATGATGAAATCCCGCCCGAAATCCCGGCGCGCATTGCCCGAGATCGTGTTGGCCACCTCGCCGACCAGATCCCGCATGGTCTCGTGGCTGAAGTCATTCTCCTGCATCTTCATCAACAGCACCGTCAGCATCGCGCGCGGCGCCGTGAAATACACGATCCCCTCGCGCTTGCCGGAGATGCTGATGATCCCGGTGTAATCGTGAACGGCGGGAGAGCCTTCCGTGAGATAGGGAGAGCCGATCGAGGCGGGCTGCTGGGCCGCCACCTCGAAATAGTTCGTCGTCCCCTCGACGAACGTCTTCAGCTCCTGTTCCTGCAGCATGTGCGATTACTCTCGGATGAGCTCGGCGATCGCCTCGTTCAGTTGACGATCGGTGAACGGCTTGTTGAGAAAGCCGTTCGCCCCCTTTTCCATCGCCTCGACCGCGGTGGCCTTGTCGGCCAGGGCCGAGATCACCAGTATTCTGACGGCGGGTTTGAGTTCCACGAGCTTCGCGATGCACTCGATGCCATCCATCTGGGGCATCGTGAGGTCCATCGTGACTACATCCGGGTCCGTCCTGCGAAACAGCTCGATCGCATCGACCCCGTTGCCGGCGGTACCGACCAGCTCAAGCTCATCGAACTGCTGTGAGCGCTCGATACGCCTGCGCATGATATTCGAATCATCGACGATCATCAGCTTGAAAGACCGCGGGGCGCGGCCGTTGGGAGCACTTCCGTTGATCGCCATGGCAGACCTAGACGGCCACGGCCTTCCCGGCGGGCGCGGCCGCCGGGAGGACGATCTTGAAGCGCGTGAACTTGCCCGGGTTCGTGCTCACCCCGATCTTGCCCCCTAGCGAGTAGACGCCGCGGGCAACGACATCCATACCGACGCCGCGGCCGGCGTCCATGGAAACATCCTCCTGCGTCGAGAATCCCGGCCGGAAGATCAGCGCCATGGCCCCGCGGGTGTCCATGCCGGCGGCTTCATCCGCGGTCAGGATCTGCCTGCGGACGGCTGCCGCCTTGAGCTGTTCGGGGGAGATGCCCGCGCCATCATCCTCGAAAACGAGCTCGTAGCCATCGCCCATGCGGTGGAAATCGACTTTCACCGTGCCGACATCGTCCTTCGTATGAGCCCGCCGCACCTCGCTCGTCTCGATTCCATGCACTGCGGCATTGCGAAGCATCTGGATCACACAGTCCTTGACCGTGGTGATATAGGCAGCCGGCACATCCGCCAGGCCCGTCATGGTCAGCCTGAAGCGCTTCTGGTGGTCGTGGGCCAGGCGTTCGGCCATGGCGTGCAGTGTCGGGGAGAGGTCTTCGGCGGATCGGCCAGGCCCTCTCGACTCGGCCGGGCCAGGGCGGGGACGCTGGTCAGCGTGCGCCGCGCGCTGTCCGCGCACCGGTGCGGCCTCCGGAGCCGGCAGCGACCCTGAGTGCTTCAGCGTCGTGAGCCGTGTGGCCATCTCGCGCACGCTGCGCAGGTGCGCGAGCAGATCGTCGAGCTTGAGAACCATCGGCAGGAAGTCGTTGCCGGACAGCTCGGCTTTCTTCTTCAACTCGCTCACCATGTCCTCGAGCGAGTGCACGCGGTGCGCGATGCTCAGGAGGTTGAGCGCGGAGGCCTCGCCCTTGATCGAGTGCAGCTCGCGGAACAGCCCGCTCAGCTTCTTGCGGAATTCGCCGTCGGTGCGCGCCGGCTCCTTGAGGATGGCGTTGATCAGCTGCAACCCCGTTTCCGTGGTGTCCAGGAAGGAGCTCAGCTGCAGCGGATCCACATGCATCATGCCGAGCATCATGTCGAGCTGGGCGTTGGCGTTTTCCTGCGACTCCTGCAACTCCTTCGCCAGCAGCACGCTCGAGGTGATGTCACCCACCGCGCACAGCACGTGCTTGATGCCCTTCGGTCCCATGACGCGGTGGAAGTCGAACTGCAGGTAGCGGGTCTCCTTGCCGCCGTGCCCGTTGTCCATCGTGATCTCGAGCTGACCGAGCGGGTTGATGCTCTTCATCAGGTTCTCGTGCGCCCGATCGCCCCACAGCAGCTTGATGTATTTCATCGCCGTGGCGAGCGTCGCCTGCGGCACCAGGTCCTTCAGCAGCTCCTCGAAGTCCAGGCCCGCGAAGTCGTTCCGGCCGAACATGCGCGTCAGCGCCTCGGACCACACCGACCCGATCTGATAGTCCGCATCGAGCAGGAAGAATCCTTCCCGCACCGTCTTCAGGATGTCGCGCGTCTGCTCCTGCGCTTCCCGGGCAGCGCGCTCGTGGCGTGAGCGGGTGGCCTGGAAGTAAGCGGCGGCTGCGGCGAGCACCAGCGCGGCGAACACACCCGTGGACAGCAGGGCCCGCAGCCGGTTGGCCGCATCGGAGGTCGACTGCTGCAGGTTGCTGGCGACCGAGGCGAGCTGACTCTCGAGCGCCTTCTGGTTCTCGGTGGCGAAGAGCTGGGCGCGCTTGACATTGGCGTAATGAACACGACCGACTTTCGAGAAGGTACTGCCGCCCTCGTCCGAATCGACGTACGGCTGACCATCGAAGTTGATCACCGGGCTGACCACCGGCCCGTACTGACGCCACAGCGCGCGCGCCTGATCGAGCTGGGGGGACTGAACGCTGTCGCCGCCTCCGAGCTTGCTCAGTTCGGAGTCGAAGCGCTGCACCGTCGTGCGCAGATCTGCCAGCGCTTGCCCGGAGTAGGCACGCGACTCGAGTCGGTCACGCAGAGCGTTCAACTGCTGCGCGATGGCGCTGGGGTAGGTCTGCAGCATGCTTGCCGACTGCAGTCCCGTGACGTTCGCGCGCATGTGGGTCGCGAGGCGGAAGCCCGCGATGAGCACGGCGCCCATCACGATGGTCAGCACCGTACCGATGCCGACCATGACGAGCTGGCGGTTGCTGTTCTTGCCTGCCAGATTCATTAATGACGTCTCCTGCGGGTCCGCTGCCGGGACTGCCGCTACTTGGGAAGCTCGAATCGGATCGCCGTACGGAACGGCACTTCGACCGGCGTGCCATCCACCATCGCCGGCTGGTAGCGCCAGCGCTTGATGGCGCTGATGGCCGCCCGATCAAACACGCCCGGCGGACTCGACTCGGCGACGCGCACATCACGCGTCTCGCCCTTGGCATCGACGGTGAACTCGATGGTCACGGTGCCAGTCAGGTTCTGCGCCAGCGCCTTCTGCGGATACTCGGGCGCAACATAGCGCAAGCGCTTCATGGTTGCCGCAAGCTCCGCGTTGTCGAGGGGACCCGCGTGGGCCCCGGCCGCGGCGCTCTTCGGCGCGCTCTGCAGCTGCTGCACCGCGAGGATATCCTTCGGATCGGCGCCGAAGCGCTTGGCCAGAGCCAGATCCGCGTCCGCCGGTTTCCCGGCCTGCGCAGCGGCGCGAGCCCGTTCGATCAGCTTCCCGGCCAGCTCACGCGAGAAGGAAGCCGTGCCTGCGGAGTTGGCGTCGCTGGCCTGCAGCTGACTCGCGTAGTATGCAGCGCTGTCCTGCGCCGGATCGGTCAGCCGCCCCTCGCGCAAGCGGTCCCGACCCAGCTGGACGAGCCTCTCAGATTCCGCAACCGCCGCCTTTTGGCGCGCGGTCGCAACCTCATGCTGCCACGTGGTGATCTCCGCCGCCGACACGCCTCCGGCGCGGGCCTCGCTCACCCAGCGGTCGGCCTCCGCGGAGCGGTTGGCGATCGTCGCCTCGCGAGCCTTGCGCAGGTAGGCCGTGTTGAGGTCGCGGATCAGACGTTGGGTCGTCGCATTGGCCGGCGCCTGCTCACGAAGCTGTTGCAGATAGTCCTTCGCGCTGTCCCCGGCCGGGTCGATCAGTCTGCCGTCGCGCACGCGGTCCCCGACCAGGCCAGCCAGCCGCGTGACCTTGCTCTCCTCCTGCCGGCGCGCGATGTCCGCCCGCCAGCGAGCGATCTGATCGGCCGGTACGCTGTTCGATTGCTGCGCCAGGCGCACCAGTGCCGCTGCCCGGTCCGGGTTGCCATCGCTGAGCGCCTTGGTCACCTGCGCCGTCAGCAGTCGCACCTCGAGTGGGCCGATGTCGGGGCTCTTCGGCTCAGCGAGCTTCAAGTTGGCGAGCGCCTGGCTGGCCTCGTCATAGCGGCTGCCGCTCATGGCATCCTCGAACCGCGAGGCCAGCACGCCTGCCACGCGTTGTAGCCCGTCGGCAGCTTCTCCACTGGCGGGGTCCACGGCCGCCGCCGAGCGGTAATAAAGGAGTGCGTTGTCACCGGCGGGCTCCGAGTAACGCCGCTCGCGCATCGCCTGCCGCGCCTTCTCGAGCAGCTCGTCGGCCTTGCCCTTCACCAGGGAAGTCTCGACAGCCGGGGCGGCCACCGTTTCCGCAGCCTGCTTGGGCTCGGCGGAGGGCACTCCGGGGGCGGGAGCCGACTTGCTCGCCGCAGTCGCCGGGGCAGGGCGCTCAGGGCTCCTGCCCACCAAAAACCAGGCACCGGCGGCCACGGCAACCAGCGCAACGGCGGCCCCGATGAGCAGCGGGGCTTTGGACTTCAAGCCGCCATCGGATGAGGAGTCGGCGCGGCCCTGGGGTCCGAAGGGCTCCACATGGACAGCGCCGGCAGGGTCCGATGCCATCGCGTGAGAGGCACCGGCGTGGGAAGGCGAATGCGAGTGGACGGCGCCGTGCGAATGCGCGGCATCCTCGCTGCGCGAGGTCCTGCGGTCCCGCGCCTCCGCCACCGCGGCATCGAGCACGGCGGCCGATTTGCGCTTGTCCAGCGGCACGGGCAGGACCGCGAACACCTTGGAGCCCTTGACGGATGCGGCCACCTCCTTCTCGGCCTCCGAAGCGGCCAACACCAACACGACGGCCTGAGGTGCCTGGGCATCCACCCTGTGCACCTCGGAGCGGATGTCGGGGATGTCCCGCGCATCGACCACCAGCACGTGGGCGCGCTTCGCGCTGGCGAGGTGCGGCAGGGCCTCACCCATCGATTCGACCGGGTGTACCGATGCCTGCCCGCTCAGCGCCTCACCTAACTCGAGGAGCAGATCGTCACGGGAGGTCACCGCTGTAACATCGACCGTCGGCCGCGTGTTGGTCGCGGTCGAGGGTGTAGCGGCCGCGGAGTCTGTTGTGGCGTCAGAGGGCCGGGAGGCGGTCGAAGCGGGGCTTGCCACGGTATGTCTCCATCATTGGTCATTGCAGAAAGGCGCCATGGGCGCTTCCTGCCCGGTCGCAGGCGAACGGCGCGGAGCTCAATACCGCCGCAGCATAGTTAGCTGCTGCAGCACCACAAGGCTACAGTTCACAATAATGATAGGGTAGCGTCGGCGTCTGACGACGCTCCGGAGTCATGTCTTGTGCACTACCTCACGCTTTCCATAAGGGGGCTGCCCTCATGCGCATAAGCCGCGTCGTCGCGCTCGCCGCGGGGGCACTCGTTCTGGTGCTCATCCTCATCATCGTGGCACTGTTGCTGTTCGTACATCCGGACAACTACCGAGGTCGCATCCAGGCGGCCGTGCAGCAGCAGACCGGCCGCGAGCTGACCATCGGCGGCAAGCTTGAGCTGAAGGTATTTCCGTGGCTTGCGGTGTCGGTCCAGAACCTCAGCCTTGGCAATGCACCCCAGTTCGGGCCAGAGCCCTTTCTCACCGTGCAGCAAGCCAGCATCGGCGTGCGGGTGCTGCCGCTGCTTTTTGCCCGGCGCCTGGAAGTCAGCCGCATCGCGATAGACGGTCTCTCGGCGCACCTGGTCAAGCGGGGGACCGCGAACAACTGGGAAGACCTGACCGAATCCAAGGGGCGCAAGCCGCAGGCCCCTCCCCAGACCAGCACCCCGAACGGCTCCCTGACCGTCGGTGCGATCGACATCAAGGATTGCGTCGTCATCTACAGCGATGAGACCGCCAAAAGCACCACGACCCTGCGGCTCGATGAGCTGCGCAGCGGCAGGATTTCCCTGGGCGGCGCCCCCTCCGCGCTCTCGCTCGAGGACTTCGAGCTCAAGGGCAGTGTGCTGAGCGAGGCTCCGGGAAAGCCCGCCGGCTCCGCCAAGCCGCTGCCGTTCTCGCTGCGCGCCCCCCGGCTCGCGCTGGATCCGGACACCCGGACGCTGGCGCCCGCCCGGCTGGAAGCCCATGTCGGCGATCTCGCGGTGATCATGACCGCCTCGGGGGAGAAGTCGGCCGCGGGGCAGGTGCTGAGCGGCCACCTCGAGATCCCCAAGGTCTCGCCCCGGCGGGTGATGGAGTCGCTCGGCAGCAGTCCGCCGGCAATGCGCGACCCCCATGTGATGTCGGTGTTGGCGCTCACAGCCAACTACCGGTTTAGCCCGAACCGGCTCGAGCTCTCCGCATTGGATCTGACACTCGATGACACGCGCGTGACCGGAACCGCCGCGGTCAACGACCTCGCGCACGATGCGCTGGCGTTCAATCTGAAAGTGAATGCGATCAACCTCGACCGCTACCGCCCGCCGGCACCCGCTGGCGCGGCCCCCGGTCAGAAGAGCCCGCCAGCGGGCGCGCAACCGGCTGAGCCGCCCACTCCACTGCCCATCGAGACACTTCGAAAGCTCGATGCGCACGGCACTCTCGAGGTGGGCAGTGCCACGTTCGCAGGACTTGCCTTCACCAGCGTCCGCATGCCGTTAGCGGCCCAGGGCGGCCTCATCCACCTGGGGCCCGGTCAGGCGCTGGTGTACGGCGGGACCTACAACGGGGACATCGTGCTCGATGCCCGGCCCGCGCAGGCTGAACTGTCGCTGAACCAGCACGTACACGGGACCGACATCGGCGCGCTGTTGAAAGCCGGCTTCGAGACCACACGGCTCAGTGGTCATGCCGATGTGGACGCCGCGGTCAAGGGCACGGGGAATACCAACGCGGCGATCATGAGCTCGCTGGGCGGGAAGATCGAAGCCAACGTCAAGCAAGGCGCCCTGAACGGAATCGATATCGCCTATGAGCTGCAGAGTGCCAACGCCTTGCTGAAACGGCAGGCGCCCCCCGGGCGAACCGGTCCGGCCCGCACGGTGTTCAACACCCTGCAGACGAGCGGCACCCTGGAGCGCGGGGTCTTGCACACCGACGTCCTGCGGATCGAGACGGATTTTCTGAAAGTGAGCGGCACGGGCACCCTGAACATCACGAACGAAGCGATCGACTACCGGCTCCTGGCGACGCTCGCTCAGGGGGCACCCGCGAACCGTTCCGGTGCGGCCGCCTCGCCTGCGGGGCTCGACGTTCCGCTGCTCGTGACCGGCACGGCCGCCAGTCCCACCGTGCGGCCGGATCTCGAGTCGCTCGCCAAGGGACAGCTGCGCCAGAAGGCCAACGATCTGATCAAGAAGCAACTGGGCGACAAGCTCAAGGGGTTGCTGCCGCATTAGTTCCCTGCGGAGCACTGGGGAATCAGCCACTTAGTGTCCATGCGCGCCGTCGCGGCCCTTCGTTGCGGCGTGGGCGCCACGCACCGCGCGAACCTGAACGGGGTCGGGACAGGCATGCAATTTGCTTTCCGTTCAGACGCTTCGCACGGTGTTGCACCGATGGATCACTTGCGCATCGGGCTGTGTGACAGGGACGCGCACGCAGCAGTCCTCGCATGCGAGAGCTGCGAGCTTTCATGCGAATGGCCGCACTTGCGCTAGCATCAGTGAACAATTCATCGTTGTGACCGTCTTAACGGAAGAGAAGGGCAGGGAATAGAGGGCCGTCACACATCGTGAGCAGCGCTGGATCTAAGTTAACTCTTGCGCGGGATGGGTTGTCCGGCAATTCTGGGCCCGGATGTGCGAACTCAACGGGAGGGAAGGATGATGCAATCGCTCTCTGGTGAATCGGGTTACGATGCGAAAGCCAACTCGACCTTCATCGAGTCTCTGAGCTCATTCAGCCGCCTGCACCGCGCGCAGCGCTGGGAAGGCACCTTTGGCGAGTTCCTCGCCAATATCCTACCGCCCAACCCGCACGCCATGGCACGCACGAGTCACCAGTACATCTGGGACATGCTGCGCTGGCACGGACGCACCCTGCCGCCCGAAGCCGGCGACGGCACCAATGCGCGCGAGCTCTTCAAGCGCGAGTTGTTCGGGATCGACGAGCCCCTTTCGCGCGTGGTCGATTACTTCAAGGGTGCCGCAGCGGGGTCCGATGTGGGACGACGCCTGCTGCTGCTGCTCGGGCCGCCGTCCGGCGGCAAGTCGACCCTCGCCATCCTTCTGAAGCGCGGGCTCGAGGAATACAGCCGCACCGACGAAGGCGCCATCTACGCCATCAAGAGCTCTCCCCTGCGCGAGAACCCACTGAACCTGGTTCCCGCCAGCCTCCGTTCCGAATTCCGTGACCGTTATGGCGTCGAGATTCAGGGCGAGCTCTCGCCCTGGGCACGTGAGGTGGTCGAGCGTGAGTATGACGGCGACTTCGTGCAAGTGCCCATCGAGCGCGTATTCCTCTCCGAATCCTCGCGCACCGGCATCGGTACCTACGCTCCCCACGATCCCACCACGGCTGACATCGCCGATCTGGTGGGCTCGGTGGACCTTGCCAAGGTCGCGCAGATCGGCGACGAAGGCGATCCTCGCGCCTGGTCCTGGTCGGGAGCCGTGTACGCGGCCAGCCGCGGCATGCTCGAGATGATCGAGATCCTCAAGGTCAAGCGCGAGTTCCTGTACCTGCTGCTGACGATGACCCAGGAGAAGAACGTCAAGGTGTCGCGGTTCCCGCTGATCCACCTCGACGAGACGATCCTGGCGCATACCAATCTGGCGGAGTTCCACAAGTTCCTGCAGGAGAAGGAGAACGAGGCGCTGTTGGATCGCATGGTCATCATCAAGGTGCCTTATGCGCTCTCCTACCGGGACGAGTCGCGGATCTATCAGAAGCTCGTCTCGGGCGCGCCGGCGTTTCGCAACGTGCATCTGGATCCGCACGTGCTGAATCTCTCGGCCGTGTTCGCGATCCTCACCCGCCTGACCAAGACCGAGCGTGAGGGACTGGATCTGACCAAGAAGCTGCGCCTGTATGCCGGCGAGGCGGTCGAGGGCGTGCCCGAGTCCGAGGCGTCCCGCCTGCATGCGGAGTCAGCGGACGAGGGACTGACGGGTGTCAGCCCGCGTTTCGTGATCAACGCGCTCTCGAACGCCATCACACGCGGCAACACGCACAGCCTGACGAGCATGGAGCTGCTGCTTGCGATCAAGGATGCGATCGAGAGCGATGCCCGCATCGATGCCAAGCAGAAGAAGGCCTGGGTGGATCACCTGGTGACGGCGCGCAAGGAATTCTACAATCGCTGGGTCAAGGAGGACGTGCATCGCGCCATGTTCGCCTCGTTCGAGGAGGAGGCGCAGCAGCTGCTCGAGAAATACCTGGATGAGGTCGAGGCGTCGCTCGATCATCGCCAGGTCACCGATCCGATCACGGGCGAGACTCGCCCCGCGGATGAGCGCTTCCTGCGCTCCGTCGAAGAGAAGATCAAGGTGTCCGACTCGGGCAAGATGTCGTTCCGGCAGGAGGTTGTGCGCAAGGCCATGGTTGCCTTCAAGGCCGGAGAGAAGTTCAAGCTGGCCAGTCACGCCCGCATGCGCGAGGCCATCGAGCAGTATCTGTTCGAGGAACGGCGCGACGTTCTGCGCCTCGTGACCTCGACGGCGCGTCCGGACGATGAGGCGCGGCAGAAGATCTCCGTCGTGCAGCAGCGTCTGGTGAGCGAATACGGCTACGACGAGCACAGCGCCAAGGAAGCGCTGAGCTATGTCACCACGCTGCTCGCGCAGGAGTAGCGCATTTAGTCACAGGCCCTTGTCCGATGGTCGGAGAGGATCTCCTTTCCGGCGTCCCAGGCATGAGTTGCACGCGACGCCTGAAAGGAGTACGAAGAGTCCATGGCCGAGAGCAGCGATAAGCCGGGCTCACCGGATGCGGCAAAGTGGTACGAGCTGTTCTCCCGCGGTGCACGCGACTGGCTCCGACACGATGAGAAAGTGCGCGAGTCGGTGCGCAAGCATCTGCCGCAGATCGTATCCGGGGCCGACGTCATCAACGAGGGAGCACGCACCGTCCGCGTTCCGGTGCGCATGCTCGAGCACTATCACTTCCGCTTGCGCCGTCCGGAGGAGCAGCAGGGCGCCGGACAGGGCAAGGCCAAGCCAGGCGACACGTTCTCCGATCCTTCGCAGCAGCGCGGACCGGGGCAGAAGGGCGCCGGGGGCCAGGATGAGGGTGAAGTCCAACTGCTGCTCGAGTTCAAGATCGATGACATTGTCGACTGGCTCTGGGAGGAGATGCAGCTGCCGAATCTGAAGGCGCGCGTCGGTCCATCCGAGGAGACCGACTGGGTGCGCGAAGGCTGGGATCGTCGCGGCGCGCGTTCCAGGCTCGACCGGCGCCGCTCCTTCAAGGAAATGGTCAAGCGGCGCGGCGCTCCCGGCGCGACGCCCAGCTTCATTGACGAGGATCTGCGCTACCGCCAGCTCGCCCGCCGGCGTCAGCCCGCGGTACACGCGGTGGTATTTTTCATGCTCGATGTGTCGGGAAGCATGTCCGACCGGGACCGGAAGCTCGCCAAGACCTTCTTCTTCTGGGTCGTGCAGGGCCTGCGTCGCGAGTATCGATCGCTCGAGACGCTGTTCGTGGCACACACGACCGAGGCCTGGGAGTTCAACGAGTCCGAATTCTTCCAGGTGAGTGGCACCGGCGGAACCGTCTCCTCGACCGGCTTCAACAAGGTGCGCGAGATCATCGACGCGCGTTATAACCCTGGACGTTGCAACATCTATCTCTTCTATGCCTCCGATGGTGACAACTCCGTGAGCGACAGCTCCGCAGCACGCGAGAGCCTCTCTTCGATCACCGGGGATGCCTGCTTTACCGGCTATGTCGAGGTCTCCTCCGGTCTGTCTCGGCAGCTTGCGACCGAGACCGGACGGCTGTTTGCCGAGCTGGCCGCCGCGGGCTGCGCCGCCGGAAGCTATGCGCTGAACGACTTCGACGACGTCTGGGGCGCGGTGCGCCACTTCTTCACTGCCGAGAGCCGGGCGCTGGAGGCCAGCCCATGAAGCGCCCTGTAGGGGCTCGTACCGGCGAGCGCCGGCGCAGCACATGACAGACGACTGGCACGACTACACTCAACGCATCGAGGAGCTCGCGGTGCGCTCCGGCCTGTCGTTCCACGCGGTCGACTTCGAGGCAGTTCCCGACTCTTTCATGATGGAGATCGCCGTCTACGGACTGCCGGTGCGCATGCCTCACTGGTCCTTCGGCGTTCGCTACATCTATCAGCTGATCCAGCGCCACATGGGCCACTCGCGGCTCTTCGAGGTGGTGTTTCCCGGAAATCCCGGACACGCGTACCTGGCTGCGAGCAATGGGCTCGCCGAGAACATCCTCGTGACCGCGCATGTGCTCGGTCACGCCGATTTTTCGCGGAACAACCTGCTGTTCCAGCGATGCCAGGGGCAGGTGAGCGAGCACATCGTCGAGCACGCTGCAACCCATGCGCGCCAGATCCAGCAGGCGATCGAGCAGTATGGCTCGCAGCGCGTCGAAGTCGTTCTCGATGCGGCGTTGGCACTCGAGCAGCACATCGACGTCGACCAGGCGCTGCGGCGCGAGCGCTATCCGGAATACGAGGCCGAGAACAAGAACCTCGTGGACGATGATTTTCGCAAGCGCTTCGCCTCTCTGGATCCTGCGGCAGCCGCAAGCGGCGTCGAGGTCCGCAAGCGGGCTCCGATTCCCCCGCATCCTGAGCGCGACCTGCTGTGGTTCGTAGCGAACTATGCCCCCGAGATGGAAAGCTGGGAGCGCGACATCTTTCTGGCGGTGCGCGAGGAGTCTTTCTACTTCTATCCCGTGTTCGCCACGCAGATCATGAACGAAGGCTGGGCCTCATACTGGCACGCGCGTCTGCTCCGCGAGGCGGATTTCGTGCCGCAGCAGGCCTACGTCGATGCGATCAAGTGCCACTCGGACGTGGTCCGCCCGGTGGCCGCCGATCAGCAGGTGGCCCTGACGATCAACCCCTACCATCTGGGATTCGCCATGTGGGAGAAGATCGTCGAGAGGGAGGGGCTGGACGGCGCGCGCGGCATCATGGCGCAGGACGACGACTTCGCATTCATCCGCAACCACCTGACGCGAGAGCTGGCCGACGAGCTGGGCCTGTTCCGTTTCACCGCCCGCAGCGATGGGCACATCAAGGTTCTCGAGCAGGACATCACCGGTCTGCACGAGGCCGTACTGGGGCCGAAATACAACTTCGGCGCCCCCACCGTCTCCGCATCGCACGTGCGTAACGACGGTACGCTCGAGCTGACGCATGACAGTGGCACGGATGGACGTGGACTGGATCTCGAGCGCAGCCGCCGCGTAATCGACTACGTACAGCGCGTGTGGCGGCGGCCGATAACGCTCACCACCGTGAACCAGGCCGGCTCTACGCTGGAGCTTACAGCGCCGTAGCGGTCTCGCTCCCTTTGTCACTTGCCCGGCGTGGCGGGCGAGATTTCCTGGGCTGGTTCTCCCCAATCTTCTTCATCTTGCGACGTGACGATGGAGACCGGGTCGCTGGCGGGGAAGGATTCCGCGAGCGCCTCGTCGAGCTGCCGCTGCACCTTCTGGCGGTGCCGCTCGATTGCTTCCGGGGTGGGCTGGGTCATGGGGGGCTGGCTCCTGTCTGCCGACTCTTCCAGGCAGCCTAATCGATACGCGGGCCTGCCGGATAGGTTCCGGCAGGCCCGCGTATCCTTATCAACGCCAAAAGTCGGCTACACCGCTCTTTGACGCTCCCCCTCGCCGATCGTCAAAAGCCGGCTGCGCCGCTTTTGACACGGGGACCAAAAGACGTGACTTTCGGTCCCCTCGCTGACCGTCAAAAGCCGGCTGCGCCGCTTTTGACACGGGGACCAAAAGACGTGACTTTCGGTCCCCTCGCTCCTCGTCGCCCCCTCCCCGAGATCCCTGCTAAAACTTGTACTTGGCTCGTACGTTCCAGAACGCTCCCGGCAGATCGTAAGTGCCGGCGTCGTAGCCGTTCAGCGTGCAGGTGAAGCACACCGGCGGATTGACGCCGAACAGGTTGTTGACACCCACTTCGAGAGTCAGTCCCTTGAGCGTGAACGCATCCGTGTAGGCGAGCTGTGCATCGTTGTATGTCGTTGCGTGCAGCGTGTGGAATACGTGCGAGTTGGGGCAGCCGGGTACAGGCGTCACGCTCACCACGGAGCAGTCCTCCTCCACCGCCGACAGGTAACGCACTGTCCATGTGAACTCGAAGCTGGTGAAACCGTAGCCGATCTGGGCATTCATGCGGTAGCGCGGGATCGCACTGTTGGCGGTCTCGATACCCACCTGCCGCGCCGCCACGTTGCCGAGCGTATCGACGGCCTTGTAGTTGTTGACGCGCGTCGTCAGCACGGAGGTGCTGAAGTGCCCGATCCCTGTTTCCGGGGAGCTCCAGTTGAACTTCAGGTCCTCCCCATCGGTGGTGATCTGACCGAGGTTGGCCAGGAAGTTCTTGGGCGGATTCAGGTTGCCGCTGGGCTGGCGGGTGAAGGGCCCGCAGGTGTTGGGATCGTTATCGCCGTGGGCCAGACACGTATTCAGCAGGGACTGGATGTCGAGCGCCTCGATGGCTCCCTTGATCTTGTGGTGATAGTAAGTGGCCTCCAAGGTGACCAGCTGCGTGAACGGCAGCATCTCAGCCGCCCAGCCCGCGTTGTACACGAATCCGGCCGTGTAGCTGTCCGACTTCTCAGGCTTCAGATTGGGGTTGCCGCCCGTGAAGGTCGTGATCTGCGTATTCGCCTGCTGGAAGCCCACCGGTGCCCCCTGCTTGAGGCAGGCCGCCTGGAGCGCTGGCGACAGGCCCGTGCCGCCCGTCGGTCCGCAGGGGTCGACCAGGGTCGCGCCGAATTGGGTCAGGCCAAACAGCTCGCCGAGGTTTGGCGCGCGGAAACCGGTCGAGTACGTGCCGCGCAATCCGAAGTCCTCGATCGGCTGCCAGCGCAGACCTCCCTTGTAGGTGGTCGTGTTGCCGAAGTTCGAGTAATCGGAGTAACGCACTGCGCCGCTCGCCCCGAGAGTGGGCAGTACCGGCAGGCTGAACTCCGCGTAGGCTTCGTTCACTTTGTAGGCGGCGTTCACCGGGAACGCCAGCGAGTCCTGTGACAGGCCTACCTGCCGCAGCGGATCCGGCTCGAAGTCGCCGATGTAGTTGCGATGCTCCGCGCCGACGGCGATGCCGACCGGGCGATCCTGGATGTTGAAGGGATGACCGGTGATGTTGGCGGATATCACGCGCAGATCCTGCTCGCTCGAGTCGATCTGGATCGCCTGGATGTACTTCAGCATCGCCGGAGTGATCGGCCGGCCCTGGCCGCCGAACAAATCGAGCGGTGTGCAGCCGGCAACCTGTGCGCAGATGGCCGGATCGCCGAGCGCGATCTGAAGGTTGCCGAGGTTGTAGCCGCCGGTGAACTTCTGGTGGGCCTTGTTCGCCGAATCCACGAAGTTGACATCCCAGTGGTAATCCGAGTCACCCAGGTGGAAGTTGCCGCGGAAGCCGCTGCCGAAATACCAGGTGTCCACGTCCTGGGTGAAGATGCGGGGCCCCCCCTCGAGCGGCCGCCGGGTCACGAACCCGAGGTTCTGGCCCGCAATCAGATCGATGCCGAACGGATTGAACGGATTCTTTCCCGAGATCGAGATCGTATCGGCGAGGCCGCCGCTGCCGGTGTTCGGGCCGACGAAGATCGGCTCCGGGGCCGCCTGGTTTGCCGAGTCCCGATTGTTGTACAGGCCCTTGAAATACGCCTCGATGTTGTCGTTGACCTGGTAGGAGAGGCTCGTGAAGATCGAGCGGCGCTCCTGCGGCGTCAGCAGCAGGTTGAATGGCGCATAGTTGAAGCGGTCCGCGCTGGTGAAGTTGTGGTACGTGCCGGCCGACGGATCGGCCGGATCCCACACCGGAGTCTTCGTGCCGTTGTTCAGCGTGACGTTGTAGTAGTCCGACTGATCGGGCGTGCAGAAGCCGATGGATCCCGGCGGACGCCGCGGATCGCAGAACGTGAAGCGCCCCTGCGGGATGCCCGAGCTGCCGTCTGCAATCCCGGCGTAGGGCTCGGGGACGTCCGATTGCCACCAGGCCGAGGAACTGATCGCATCCTGCTTGTAGTAGCTGGCAACAGCCATTGCCGAGAACCGCTCGCTCGAGCCGCCGATGGTCACCGTGCCCTGGGTGGTGCGGCCCCCCTTGCCATACTCACCGACGTAGCCGTTGACCTCGACGCCATCCATTCTTTTCTTGGTGATGATGTTGACCACGCCCGCGATGGCATCCGAGCCATAGATCGACGAGGCGCCGTCCTCCAGCACCTCGATGTGGTCGATGATCGGGAGCGGGATCGTGTTCAGGTCCGCGCTGCCGCTGACGCCCGAGGCGGACGACTCGTTCACCCAGCGGATCCCATCTACCAGCACCAGAGTGCGCTTGGAGTCCAGATTGCGCAGATCCACCTGCGTGGAGCCGGCGCCGATGCCGCCACCATCCGGCGGATAGCCGAAGTTGCCCGAAGAGTTGAACTTGGCATTCAGGGCCGAGCCGCCCGTCGTGAGCTGCTGCAGCAGCGTGCCGACGTCGGCGATCCCCGTTTTCTCGATGGCATCATTGCTGATGACCGACAGAGGCTGCTCTCGCTGCGCTTCGGACTGCGCTATGCGAGAGCCGGTGATGATGACTTCCTGGACCTTCTCGGCTTGCGCGGGCGGGGTTTCCTGCGACCAGGCAGAGCCGCCTGCCATGGCTCCCAGTAGCACGCACGCAACGAGCGGGACTCGCACGTTCCCATTGTGTATTTTCATGCAATAACTCCCCGAGGTTTCTGCGACAAGGTCGGGACGCCGCGTTCCCGCCGACAGTTGTCGCCTGACTTTATATGTGGATGTAAGTCGAAGTAAAGAATTATGGCGAATGGATCACCGCAGCCACCCCGCGGTTCGGCGCAACCACGCGATCCGACGAATGCCTCCCAGCCCGCTTAGGAGACACCGGTTGTTGCGGCTTCGAGACACCCGTGGCGCCTGCAGGGGATCAGCATGCCGCCTTCGTTCAAGCAGGGCACGGTCGGGCGTGCACCCGCACGAGCACGGCCGCGCCCGGAGGCGGCCGGATCCGCACAATGGCCCCCACGCTCCGGCGGGAGTAGGCTTTCGGCAAAAGACTGGTCCGGAGTAGCCGCCATGGGGTACAGCACGCAGGACATCCGAAATGTCGCGCTGGTCGGTCACGCGGGCGGAGGAAAGACCCTGCTGCTGGAGGCGCTGCTGCTGGAAGCCGGCGCGACCCGTGCCAAGGGCAGCTTGCAGCGCGGGACGACCGTTTCGGACTTCGACGAGCAGGAGCGCCGGCTCCAGCACTCACTGGATGCCTCGATCTGCGGCTTCGATCACTGTTCCACGCATGTGAACATCATCGACACGCCCGGCTACCCGGATTTCCTCGGCCGTACCCTCTCGGTGCTGGAAGCTGTCGAGACAGCCGCCATCGTCGTCAGCGCCACCACCGGCGTGGACACACTGACCGGGCGCCTGATGGAGTTCGCACAGGACCGCGGATTGTGCCCCCTGGTCATCATCAGCAAGATCGACTGCCGCGATGCGAAACCAGCCGACGTGCTGCAACAGATCCGCGAGACCTTCGGTGCGCAATGTCTGCCCCTCAACCTGCCGGCAGCCGGGGGAGCCTCCGTCGCCGACTGTTTCTTTCAGGCCAAGGGCGGCCCGACCGATTTCTCCTCGGTGGAGGCCGCGCACACGCAGACCATCGATCAGGTGATCGAGCTGGATGAGGCGTTGATGGCACTGTACCTGGAGCAGGGCGCGGAAATCTCCCCGGAGCAGCTGCACGACCCTTTTGAGCAGGCCCTGCGCGAGGGGCATCTCGTGCCGGTGTGTTTCGTCTCGGCGGAGACCGGTGCGGGAGTCCCCGAGCTGCTGACGATCCTCGAGCGGCTCATGCCCAATCCGGCGGAGGGCAACCCGCCCCCTTTCCTCAAGGGCGCCCTCGCGCTTGGCGCGGAGGGTGCCCAGCGAGTGGAAGTCACGCCTGACCCGGACAAACATGTCATCGCCCACGTCTTCAAGGTCACGATCGATCCCTACGTCGGCAAGCTGGGCGTGATGCGCGTGCATCAGGGGACCATTCAGCAGGGAAGCCAGCTGTTCGTAGGCGATGCACGCAAGCCCATCAAGGTCGCTCATCTGTGGCGTCTGATGGGCAAGGAGACCATAGAGATCCCGCGCGCGATCCCCGGTGATCTTTGCGCCCTCGCCAAGGTGGATGAGCTCCACCTCGACGCAGTCCTGCACGATTCACATGACGAGGATCAGTACCATCTCAAGCAAGTGAAATTCCCGCCGCCCATGCTCGGCGTCGCCATCGAGCCCGAACGGCGCGGCGATGAGCAACGGCTGGCCGACACGCTCCACAAGCTCACCGCGGAGGATCCATGCGTGCGCATCGAGCATCACGCCTCGGTGAACGAGACGGTGCTCTACGGCATGGGAGAGTTTCATTTGCGCGTCCTGCTCGAGCGGATGCGCGAGCGCTATGGCGTGCACGTGAAGACACATCCGCCGAGCATTCCCTACCGCGAGACCATCACCCGATCTGCCGAAGGCCATTGCCGGCACAAGAAGCAGACGGGCGGTGCCGGACAATTCGGTGAGGTGTACTTGCGCGTCGAGGCCCTGGAGCGCGGCAAAGGATTTGAATTCGTGGATGATGTCGTAGGCGGCGCCATTCCGGGTCAGTTCATCCCCGCGGTGGAAAAAGGCGTGCGCCAGGTCCTGACGGAAGGAGCCCTCGCAGGCTTTCCACTGCAGGATTTGCGGGTAATCGTCTACGACGGCAAGCATCACGCGGTGGACTCGAAGGAGGTGGCTTTCGTCTCGGCGGGACGCAAGGCGCTACTCGATGCCCTGCAGAAGGCGGGGCCGATCGTGCTCGAGCCGATCGTGCACGTGGAGATCACTGCGCCCGCGAGCGCAATCGGCGACATCACCGGCGATCTCGCGACCAAGCGCGCACGGATTAACGGCAATAACTCACTGCCGGGCCAGCGAGCCACGGTCTCCGCGCTCGTACCGCTCGCGGAAGTCGCAGAGTACCAGTCGCGTTTGAAGGCCCTGACGGGAGGCGAGGGCGCTTACGCCATGGAGCTCAGTCACTACGACCCGGTGCCGGCTCGCAAGCAACAGGAGCTGGTGCAGGCTTGGCGGCCGGGACAGGAAGCGGACGCTTGAGGGCCGGGCCTCGCGGGCTGCCACGGTCCGCGCGCCTAATTGGCCTCCTGTCTGCTTGCGCCGCTGCGCCTCGCGCACACTCTATGCTCCCTGGGCGCAGGAGGGGAACACGCACAAACGTTCATTGACTGGCGATCTGCTTCCGGCGAGAGTGCGTGCGAGGCGCACAAGAAACGCCATGGAGCGTAATCATCGTGAAATCGTTCAACTATCTCGCCGTCATCCTGGCGTGGATCGGGGTACAGGCCTGTGCGAGCCACCCCGCCTCGCCGCCCGCTACAGCCCAGCCCGTCCAGGGCGCGGCAGCCCCGGCCCCTGGCGC
>DASTDD010000289.1:0-3661 GCA_035710545.1 Steroidobacteraceae bacterium | reverse complement strand
GGTCGCGACGGCGCCCGTCACGGAGACCTTGCGGATTCGCGGATGGCGAGTGAGCAGCCGCCCCGTGTCCGCGAAGCCCTGCACCACCTGAAACAGGCCGTCGGGCAAGCCTGCCTCGGCCAGCAACTCCTGCAGCTTCATGGCGGTGAGCGGTGTCAGGTCGGCCGGCTTGAAGATCATGGCGTTGCCGCACGCAAGGGCCGGCGCACTCTTCCAGCAGGCGATCTGCAACGGATAGTTCCACGCGCCAATGCCTGCTACCACGCCGAGCGGCTCGCGCCTCGTGTAGCCAAAGGCCTGCGGCCCGAGATCGAGGTGCTCTCCCGAGAGGGAGGCGGCCAGGCCGCCGAAGTACTCGAAGCAATCGGCGCCCGAGGCGACATCCACGACGCTCGTTTCCTGGATCGGCTTGCCGGTGTCGCAGGTCTCCAGGCGCGCGAGATCGTTGTTGCGCGCGCGCAGGAGATCGGCAGCGCGCCTGAGAATCCGCCCTCGTTCCGCCCCGCTGGTGGCGGCCCACTTCCTCTGCGCAGCGGCCGCGGCTTGCACGGCAGCCTCGATTCGCTCAGGGCCATCCACCCTGATGTGCGCGAGCACCGCGCCAGTCGCCGGGTTGATCGTGACGAACGTGTCCGATCCCGCCTGTGCCCGGCCAGCCGGCCGCGCGGCAGGCTGCTCGTCCAGCGACAGGGCGCGCTCCTTCAGCCTGGCGTCCACGAACGCGGTCAGCAGCGCGCGTGCGCTCTCGCTGTCCGCCTCCTTCCAGTTCGACAGCGCCGCTCGCAACCAGACCCCGTCGATCATGGCCGCGATGGTTGCTGCAAGATTGTGCGCTTCGGCCGCAGGAACGATACGCTTGAGCGCATGCCGCAAGTTGGACAACATGCGCCTTTGATACACGTCCTGGACGCGCTTCAGACCATGTGCGTGCAACACCTGGCCCCAGAATGCGAGCCAGGCGCTACCGGTGCGTTGAGTGAACTCTTCCGGACCGAGGTTGGTATCGATGATCGCCTGGATGCGACCGCGCGGTGTGTGTGCGCCGCGCATGCGGGCCCGCACGCCGTCGGCAAGACGACGGCCCAGGGTCCGAAACGCCGCTTCGAGCAGACTGTCCTTGTCGTGAAAATAGTGCGCTACCAGGCCCGGTGAGACGTTGGCGCGGCTGGCGATCTGCGCAAGAGTGCTGCCCACGTAGCCGACTTCGGCCAGACTATCGATCGTGACCTCGATGAGCTGGCGCCTGCGAACATCCTCGAGCTCGTCGCGCGGCACCGTGCCGCTGCGCTCACGGTCCCGGCGAGCTCCCTGAGGCGTTGATTGTCTATTCAATGCGGTACTCCGCGATGCGCCCCGTGAGCTTCGGTCCGGGTCTTTCCAGCGTCGGTTCTTCGGGACCGCCGTACTCGATCCATCAAGTACTTGCCTGTGGCCTGGGCCGCTTGACAGGGGGTCCGTTAAACGGCTATTCAAGAATAGGTACCGGATCATGTCGTCGGCACCCGGGCCGGTCAAGTCCAGCCGGCGCGAACCGTCTCGGAGTGTGCATGTCGCCAGTCCCGGAGGCCTCCCATCGGCCTGCCGCGAGTCCCTTCACCCGCCGGCCCGCGCCGTTCCCGGGTGAGCGCGCGATCCGCCGTGACAGCTGGCGTGGCCTCCTCCTGGCCCTGCTGGCCTGGCTTTTGACCCCCGGCCTGGCCGCTGCTGCCGAGCGCTCCGCCCCGACGGACCCACCGGATTGCAAGGTCATCCGGCTGGCGGATATCGGCTGGACGGACGTGACGGCGACTACGGCTCTTTTCGGGGCGCTGGTCGCGCAACTCGGGTACGAGCCTCACATCACCGTGCTGTCGCTACCGGTGACTTACGCCTCCATGAAGAACCGGGACATCGACGTCTTCCTGGGCAACTGGATGCCGACCCAGGAAGGTGACCGCAAGCCCTACGTAGCGGATGAATCCGTGGAGGTCCTCGGCGCGAATCTGACCGGAGCGAAATACACCCTGGCCGTGCCGGCCTACACCTACCAGGCCGGGCTGCGCGACTTTGCCGATATCCACCGCTTCGCCGGACCGCTGAAGAGCGCCATCTACGGTATCGAGCCCGGCAATGACGGCAATCGCCTGGTGCTGGGCATGCTGCGGCAGAATCTCTTCGGCCTCGGCGATTTCAAGCTCGTCGAGTCCAGCGAACAGGGCATGCTGGCCCAGGTCGAGCGTGCCGTGCGCGACCATGAGCCCATCGTGTTCCTGGGGTGGGCCCCGCATCCGATGAACATGCGCTTCGACATGCGCTATCTGTCGGGCGGCGATGCGGTGTTCGGGCCCAACTTCGGCGGCGCGACGATCTACACCAACGTGCGGGCCGGCTATACGGCAGCCTGCCCGAACCTCGGGCGCCTGCTGCGGAACCTGAAGTTCACCGTGCTCGGCGAAAGCCAGTTGATGGACGCGATCCTCAACCAGCACCTGGCGCCGCAGGCGGCGGCCGAGAAGTGGATGCGGGGGAATCCGCAGGTCGTGAGAGAGTGGCTGCAGGGCGTCAACACGTTCGACGGCCGGCCGGCACTCGGGGCGCTGCGGGGCATGGGTCAGGCCAGCGGAGGCGCCGGCTTCGATCACTGGATCAGCGACCACAAGATCCCGGTGGGCGATGCCGTTGCGGTGGTCATCGAGTACGTGAAGACCCATGGTCACTCGCTGTTCGATGGCATCTCGGCGCTGATCCGCGGCAGCGTGAACGGTCTGACCGCGCTGCTGAGCTGGGTCCCCTCCCCCATTCTGATCGTGATCATCTGCCTCATCGCATGGGCGCTGCGCCGCTCGCTCGCGCTGACCGCGTTCGTCGCGCTGGCGCTGCTGTTCATCATCAATCAGGGTTACTGGGAGGCGACGCTCGAGACGCTGGCCCTGGTCATCGTCGCCGCGCTCGTGTCCACGGCTATCGGCGTGCCGCTTGGCATCGCCGCCGCTCACCGGCCGCGCCTGTACGCCGCCATGCGGCCGGTACTCGACCTGATGCAGACCCTGCCGACGTTCGTCTACCTGATTCCAACGCTGGTCCTGTTCGGACTGGGCGTGGTCCCTGGTCTGATCTCGACAGTGATCTTCGCGCTGCCGGCGCCCATCCGCCTGACGCATCTGGGCATCAGCTCCGTGCCCCGATCGCTGCTCGAGGCCGGCGAGGCGTTCGGAGCCACGCACACGCAGATGCTCTGGAAAGTCGAGCTGCCGAGCGCGGCACCCACGATCGTCGCCGGCGTGACCCAATGCATCATGCTGAGCCTGTCCATGGTCGTGATTGCCGCGCTGGTCGGTGCCGGCGGACTTGGCGTACCCGTCGTGAGGGCCCTCAATACTGTCCAGGTTGGCATGGGTTTCGAGGCCGGATTCGTGATCGTGCTGCTCGCCATCATTCTCGACCGCATCAGCCGTCCTCCCGATAAATCCAACACGCCCTGAGCCGACGGTGCCGCTCATGCAATCAGCCCTCGAGTTCCGCAACGTTGACATCCTGTTCGGCGGGCGCACCGGACGCCGCGCCGCCGCACTGACACAGCAGGCGCTCGCAGCGCTGGATTCGGGCAGCACCCGGGCACGCATCGCCGAGGAAACAGGAGTCGTGGTCGGGGTGGCCGGCGCCAACCTGTGTGTCGAGCGCG
>DASTDD010000288.1:0-36154 GCA_035710545.1 Steroidobacteraceae bacterium | reverse complement strand
GTAGCCGCGGAGGCTCATCAAGTCCCCGAAGTCGATCCGCTGGTCGCGATGCGCGCGCGAGGCGACCGTGACAATCCGGGCGGGAGTGTGCCGGCGGATCAGCGGCAGTAGCAGGTTGGTCAGGAGGAAGGGCGCCAGGTGGTTCACTGCGAAGGTCCGCTCGTAGCCGTCCACGGTCTCCGAGCGGGTGAAGGTCACGCATCCTGCATTGTTGATCAGAACATCAAGTCTCGGCGTGGCGGCGGCCACGGCTGCCGCCAGCCTTCGGACATCGGCCAGGGATGCGAAATCAGCCTGCAAGTAGCCGACCTGCGCACCGGCCCCCGCACGCACCACCTTCAGGGCCGCCTCGCCGCGAGCCGCATCCCTGCCGTGCACAAGAACCGAATGTCCGAGGCCCGCCAGCACCCGCGCAGCCTCGAGCCCGATTCCGTTCGTGGCGCCCGTCACCAGCACGTTCAGCATCAGTGGCGCAGCCTGGCCCGGAGCCGCTCGAGCTCCTCATCGCCCAGACCGATCTTGTGCAGGTAACGGCGGATCCCGCCCTCGCGCTCCAGGTAGTCCAACATGTTGTGCACGCCCTCCTCCGGACATCTCACGCTCTCGAGAATGTCACCCGGATCGCTGCTGGAGTAGCGCTCCAGGTAGGCGCTGCTCAGCAATCGCGTGCTCGCGGCGTAGTCGTCCGCGATCGCATCCGGGCGGACATCGGCGAGGGCGAGCAGCAGGGCCGCGATCAGTCCGGTCCGGTCCTTGCCCGCAACGCAATGGAACAGGAGAGGACCCGGTGAGGCCGCCGCGATGGCCTGCAGCACCTCGCGCAGCTCCGGGCGCGCCTGCTCGAGGACCAGGCATTTCCAGCGCTCCTTCTCGCAGCTTTGACTCAATTCGCGCCACTGTCCGGAATTGCTCGCCAGGAGCGAGACATGGACATAACGGATGTCGCAGCCGGGACCCACGATCGGGCTCGGATACAACGCGATCTCCTCGTCCCAACGCAGATCCACGACGGTCTGGACGCCATAGTCCGCCAGAGCCTGCAACCCATCCGGGGTGAGCTGCGCCAGGTCGTCAGACCGCAGAAGCGACCGCCAGCGGGTATGGGACCCGTCCAGCGTCGGGTAGCCGCCCAGGTCCCGGGCATTGAGCAGGGCGGGGAAGTCCAGGACACGCATTGGGTTGTGCATCACACAGAGTCTACTAACCTGCGCACCAATAACCCACCGGACTGAAGCCGAACCGGGGGCCCCGTCCGCTGGGTCAGGTCCGCGATCCTGGCGCCGAGGCTGCGCTCCGCCGATGGCCTGGGGGCGGTTCAAACACATTGCGCCCGGTATTGACCGCGTGCCGGGCCATGAGAAAGGCCGCCGCGTTCCAGGACTGGCCGGGCATCCCGCGCGGCGCGAGGGTCTTGCCATGCAGCCACTCGGTGAATGCCCAGTCGTTCAGCCTGCACGCACGCGCCAGGCTCACGAGCTCGGCGCGGGCCTCGCTCACCCGCCCGGCCGCGACGAGAGCCGCGATCCAGAATCCGCCCACCATCGGCCAGATGCCGCCGTTGTGGTACTGCCAGACCAGGTTCTGCCGGTGGCGGGCCATGTATGATCGCCACAGCGGGCTGCTTTGCCGGATCGGCCGGATCACGGCCCGCACCGGATATGGCTGCCCGACGCGCGCCCGCTGCAAGGCGCCCACCGTGCGACGCATGGCGCGTGTCTCGGCCAGCCCCAACAGCACCGCCAGTACATTGCCAAACACGTCACCCTCCTCCCCGAAGAACGAGAAGTTGACGAAGCTGAGGTACAGGTCGCGATCGTGGCTCTGGCGCAGGACGTAATCGTTCAGCAGACGCGCCCGCCGGTAGCGGGCCATTCCTGCGGAGAAGGGATGAAACAGCCCGTTGAAATTCTCGTGAGTCTCCGCGGCGCGCGGCAGCCGGTACAGACGCTTCACGCAGTACCACAGAGCGTTGGTATAGAGCACAAAGCCCGACCGCGGCATGATGTCGGCCCAGTCACTCGCCTCGTTCTGTTGCAGCAGAAAGAACCGCTGGTGCTCCTGCGCCAGCAACCACTGAACGGCGCGCTCGACCTGCCTCGGGTAGCGCCGCCGAAGCTCATGGCGAGCGGACTTCAGTCCGTGGCGGTCCAGAACCGCCAGCGCGATCAGCCACCAGAGCGTGGAGTCGATGCACCCGAGATACCAGAAATCGGCTTCCTGCCGGTGCAGATCGACGAACTTCGCGATCTGGCCGTTGGGCGCCTGGTGCTGCGCCAGCGTGCGCAGCCCGACAGCGGCCTGGCGCGCCAGGCTTTCGTCGCCGGACAGTGCCATGCCGATTGCACAAACCGCCGCGTCGCGCCCAAAGATCGCGGTGTAGCCGCGCTCGCGCGCCTTCTCTCCCGGACTCGCAGCCAGGATTCCGCCGGGTGTCAGGTTCCCGTGCAAGAGCTCCACCGACCGCACATGGCAGGTGGCCAGGAGAACTTCAGGGTCCAGCTCTTCGTGCACCGGGTTGTTCGAAAGCGACTTGCTGCGCAAACGTCTCGTAACAGGGCTCATATGACTGGCATCATAGCGGCGTCCGACCCCTTGCAGTGAACCCATGGACATCTCACACCTGATCCAATCAGCGCTGGCCCCGGTGTTTCTGTTGTCCGGCGTGGGTGTGACACTGAGCGTGATGACCGGCAGGCTGACACGATTGGTCGATAGAGCACGGTCACTCGAGCAGAAGCTGTTGCAGCACCCGGCCGACACACAGCAGATCCACGCCGATCTGCGCGTGCTCGCGAGACGGGCACGCTACGTTCATGCGGCGATCATCATGTGTGGCTGCTCGGCAGTGTTGATCGCTCTGGTGGTCATTACGCTCTTCGCGAACGCGTTCTTCGGCTCGGGATTCGCTGCGGCCATCGCGCTGCTGTTCATCGGAGCCATGCTATTCATCACCGGGGCCTACGTTGCCTTCCTGATCGAGGTTCGCATCGCCACCGCGCATCTGCGTATCGGACCGCCGCCCTGAGGCAGCCACATCTGGCCTGTCCGTTGCGGGGCGGTTGCCGCGGTTCCCGGCTGCGCCGGCGGCGGCCGCGCAGCTGAAGCTGCGTGCCGGGAGGCGCACAGAGCGAGGTAAATCAAGGGCTTGCAACAGCAGGCGAAGTACGGACAGTGCGCGCTGGAATCTGCTACCCTGCGCGTCCTTTTTTTGCACGTTCCATGAACCGCCCGATTCGCAACATCGCGATCATCGCCCACGTCGATCACGGCAAGACGACGCTGGTCGATTGCCTGCTCAAGCAGTCCGGGACCTTTGCCGCCCACGAGAAGCTGGGCGAGCGGATCATGGATTCCAACGACATCGAGCGCGAACGCGGCATCACGATCCTCGCGAAAAACTGCGCCATCGAGTACGGCGGCACGCGCATCAACATCGTGGACACCCCCGGGCACGCCGACTTCGGTGGAGAGGTGGAGCGCGTGCTGTCGATGGTAGACGGTGTCCTGCTCCTGGTGGATGCCGTCGAGGGCCCGATGCCCCAGACACGCTTCGTGACGCGCAAGGCACTCGCGCTCGGGCTCAAGGCGATCGTGGTCGTCAACAAGATCGACCGGCCCGGCGCGCGCCCGGCCTGGGTGATCGACCAGACATTCGAGCTGTTCGACAAGCTGGGCGCCAGCGATGAGCAGCTGGACTTCCCGGTCATTTACGCCTCCGCCTTGCAGGGATGGGCCAGCACCGATTACACGGAGCGTCGCCCGGACATGGCCGCACTGTTCGAGGCCATTCTGGCGCACGTGCCGCCGCCCGCGGCCGAGGCGGAAAGGCCTCTGCAACTGCAGATCTCCACGCTCGACTACAACTCGTACGTGGGGCGGATCGGAATCGGCCGCATCCGCCGCGGCTCGGTCCGGCCCGGACAAGTGGTGGCGCTGCGGTTTGGAGACGAGGATCGCGGCACGGCGAAGATCGGGCAGGTGCTGAGCTTCAAGGGTCTGCAACGTCTGCCGGTTGAGGAGGCGACCGCAGGCGACATCGTAGCGGTTACGGGCATCGAGTCCGTCAACATCGGCCTGACCGTCTGCGCGGTGGAAGCCGCGGAAGGGCTGCCTCCGATCCGGGTCGACGAGCCCACGCTCGCGATGAACTTTCAGGTCAACACTTCTCCGCTGGCGGGCCGTGAAGGCAAGTACGTCACCAGCCGCCAGCTGCGCGAGCGCCTGTACCGCGAGCTGCAGAGCAACGTCGCACTGCGAGTCGAAGACACGGAAGAGCCCGATGTCATGCGCGTCTCCGGGCGTGGCGAGCTTCACCTCACCATCCTCATCGAAAACATGCGGCGCGAAGGCTACGAGCTGGCAGTGTCGCGCCCGCAGGTTCTGACGAGAGCGGTAAACGGGGAGGTCCACGAACCGTATGAGGCGCTCACCGTGGACATCGAGGAGAACCACCAGGGCGCCGTCATGGAAGCTCTCGGCACGCGGCGCGCAGATCTGACGGACATGTCCATCGATGGAAACAACGGCCGCGCGCGCCTGGAGTATCGCGTTCCGGCGCGCGGCTTGATCGGCTTCCAGGGTGAGTTCATGACTCTCACGCGCGGGACCGGTCTGATGAGTCACATCTTCGATGGCTATGCGCCGGTGAAGGGCGAGATTCCCGATCGGCACAATGGCGTGCTGATCAGCAACGAGGCGGGCGAAGCAGTCGGCTATGCGCTCTTCAACCTGCAGGAGCGGGGCCGCCTGTTCGTCAGCCCGGGGGAGAAGCTCTACGAAGGAATGATCGTCGGCATTCACAGTCGCGAGAACGACCTCGTGGTGAATCCGATCAAGACCAAGAAGCTCACCAATATCCGGGCCGCCGGCAAGGACGAGGCCATCCTCCTCACCCCGCCGATCGAGCTCACCCTGGAGTATGCGGTCGAGTTCATCGCCGACGATGAGCTGGTCGAGGTGACGCCCATCTCGATCCGCATTCGCAAGAGATACCTGCGCGAGCAGGACCGAAAGCGCGCCGCACGCAGCGAGGCAGCGCTCACGGCCTGACCGGCGGCGCCCGCGGCTTCACGACCTGGCCGGCGGCGCCCGCGGCTTCACGACCTGACCGGGCGGCGCCCGCCGTTCAAATAAAATCAATCAGTTACCCATGGGCGGTGCGGCTTGGTAGCATCGTGCCGGGACGCTGCGCCGCGCGGCAAACAAGTACAACCGAACACTCAGGGGAACGCATGAACAGCAGGCTCACGCGTCCGGCCGCGCTCTGCGCGCTGTCCGGACTTCTGACCCTTCTCGCGGGCACCGCCCGGGCCGACGTCACTCTCGAGAGCACCATTGCCGTGGAAGGTGTCGGCGCGATGGCGATGGGAAACCTCACGGGCACGACGCGCACGACGATCTCCGGCGACAAGTCGCGGACCGACAGCGACATCCAGATGAAGTCGCGCCTGGTGCGGATGCTCGCGCACAGCGCGGTCGGCCCGACGGCCACCATCGTGCGGCTCGGCGACGACAAGATCTATCAGCTCAACATGAACAAGAAGGAATACACCGAGACCAGTTTCGAGCAGCTGCGCGAGCAGATGAGGCGGATGTCCGACCAGATGAGCCAGTCGCAGGAGAAGGCGGGGCAAGCCCCTTCGGCCGTGGATGAGTCCAAGTGCGAGTGGCTACCGCCGAAAGTGCAATCGAACCGGACCGGCGAGAAGGCGCAGATCGCCGGTTACGATGCGGAGCGGCTCACGGTCGTCGCTTCCCAGCCCTGCAAGGACAAGGAGACCGGCGCGGTCTGCGAGATCACGCTGGCGCTCGATGAATGGCTCGCGAGCGGCTTCACCGAGAGCGCGGAGGCGCAGAAGTTTCACAAGGCCTACGCCGCGAAAATCGGCTTCGACGTCTCTTCCTCGCAGGACTTCTCGCAGCGCGCACAGGCAATGTTCGGCCGCTACAAGGGGATCTGGAGCGAGCTCATCTCGAAAATGCAGAGCATGAAGGGCTACCCGGTGAAATCGGGGTTCACGCTCGCCCTCGGCGGCGACCAGTGCAAGAGCGCGCAGCAGGCCAAATCGGGCTCGAGCGACGATTCTTCCGGCGGCGGCAACCTCGCCAACCAGGTGGCGGGCAAGCTCGGCTCCCTCTTCCACAAAAAGAAGGATGACGAGGAGGCTGCCGCACAGCCGGCCAGTGCCGCGAGCCCGCCCCCGGTTCCGGCCGGTGACGTGGTCCTGATGACCATCACTTCGCAGCTGGTCTCGGTGTCCACCGGCGCAGCCAGTTCCGACGCGTTCGTGGTACCGGCGAATTTCAAGAAGCGCGAGAGCAAGTCCGACTGAGGGGGGACGGCCTAACCGACCTCGCGCGCGCCGCTGATATCGACGAACTGCAGAAACTCCATTCGCGTGCGGGCATCCTCGCGGAAAGTGCCGGTCATGCGGCTGGTCACCATTGACACGCCGCGCTTGTGGATGCCGCGGGTGGTCATGCACTCGTGGGTGCCGTCGATGACGACACCCACGCCACGCGGCTTGAGCACCGAGTTGATGCAATTGGCGATCTGCGCCGTGAGCTTCTCCTGCACCTGCAGGCGCCGCGCATAACCCTCGACCACGCGTGCGATCTTGCTGATGCCGACGACTTTGTTGGTCGGCAGGTAGCCGACATGGACGCGCCCAATGATCGGAGCCATGTGGTGCTCGCAATGCGCTTCGAAGGAGATGTCGCGCAGCACGATCATCTCGTCGTAACCGCCGACCTCCTCGAAGGTGCGCGCCAGGTATTCCGCCGGGTCGATGTCGTAGCCCGAGAACCAGTCGCGGTAGGCATTGGCCACGCGCTTGGGGGTGTCGCGCAGTCCTTCGCGATCCGGATCATCGCCTGCCCAGCGCAGCAAAGTGCGCACCGCCTCCTCGGCTGCCTTGCGGGAGACCCTTCGCCGGTGTTTTTCCGCCATCCATCCCTCTTGTCTTTGACTGCGTTTGGGGGAGTCCAAGCATCGCGCAGGGTAGCGATGCCGGCGGTGCCGAGCAAGGCTCCAGGGCAATGCGGCTGCAAGCCGCCTCCCGCTTCGCTTCGCTGGCGGGCTTCGACGAGCCGCTAACGCATCAGTCGCTCCACGCGCGCGACCAGAGTGGAGGGCTGGATCTCGAGCGCCTCGGAAAGCTTGCACAGAGTCGTGAGCGTGGGCTGGCGGATGCCGCGCTCCATCTGACTGACGAACGTCCGGTCCACGTCGGCGCTCAGCGCAAGCGCCTCCTGCGAGATGCCCCTCGCATTGCGCTGCTCCCGCAGCACCTTGCCGAAGATCGCCGCAATGTTTTCCGGAGCCATGGGCGCAGGATCTTTCGACCTGTTGTGGTATTGGGTCCACGGGTTATATCCTACAGGGTGCCGGCGGCGCATCGGGACTGATAAAACCCCCCGCCCGGCCCACAGTCCTGTCAGAATGCGCCGCGACGCTCGCTGCGACGGGACACTGCGCCATGCCCTCCGGGGCCGAAACAACCAATCTCGCGCTCTTCTGCGACTTCGAGAACATCGCTCTCGGCGTGCGTGATGCGCGCTACGCACAGTTCGACATCAACCGGGTCCTCGAGCGGCTGTTGCTGAAGGGTTCCATCGTCGTCAAGAAGGCCTACTGCGACTGGGAGCGGTACAAGGAGTTCAAGTCCGGCATGCATCTGGCCGGCTTCGAGCTCATCGAGATCCCGCACGTCAAGCAGTCGGGCAAGAACTCCGCCGACATCCGCATGGTCGTGGATGCGCTCGATCTGTGCTACACCAAGACACACGTGGACAGCTTCGTGATCATCAGCGGCGACTCGGACTTCTCCCCGCTCGTGAGCAAGCTGCGCGAGAACAACAAGGATGTCATCGGCGTGGGGGTGAAGAATTCGACCTCGGACCTGCTCATCGCGAACTGCGACGAGTTCATCTACTACGACGATCTGGTGCGCGAGCAGCCGCGCGCACGGCGGAGTCGCCGTAAGACACCGGCGGGCGAGCCGGCACCGTCGGGCGAGAGCGCCCGCGCCGCCGAGACGCGCGAGAGCGAGCATCGGGACGAGGATCGACAGCAGGAGGCTTTCGACCTGGTGCTGGCCACGCTCGATGCGCTGGTCTCCGAGCGCGGCGCCGAGGACAAGATCTGGGGCTCGATGGTGAAGCAGGCTCTGAAGCGCCGGCGGCCCGGCTTCAACGAGAGCTATTACGGATTCCGTTCCTTCAACAAGTTGCTGGAGGAAGCGGCGCAGCGCCGGTTGATTACCCTGGAGCGCGACGACAAGTCAGGCGGCTATCTGGTGCACAGCAACGCGGAGAGCGGCTGACTGCGCTCGAGCAGTCCCGCGTAGGCGCGAGCACGCAGGCCGCGTGCTAGCTCGGAACGCGCCGCCCCTCGATGAGCGCCGGCGGTGTGACGCGCCGGCCGGTCACCATGGCTGTGTGCAGCTCGGTGATCGCCGTGCTGCCCGTCCTGACAAACAGGAACGGGAAGATGGCGTGCACGAAGCAGGCTCCGCCGGCGAGGATCAGGCGGCTGCCGAACCAGGCGGCCCTGAGCAGATGAGCGCAATAGCTCTCGCCGACCGATGCCGGGTGTTCCGTGAAAAGGCGTGTGATTGCCATGCCCACAGCCTAGCTCGACCCGGGCGCTACAGGGTTGCGAACAGCCGGGCCTGTCTCACGGATTGAGCAATTCTGTTTCTCATAAGCCGGTTCTGCTGATACGATATTTCATGGATAAGCTGGACCGCAAGATTCTGGAGCTGATCCAGAAAGACGCCGGCCTGACGGCCGCCGACCTCGCCGACCGCGTCGGCCTCTCGAAGGCGCCCTGCTGGCGGCGGATCAAGCGCCTCGAGGAAGAAGGCGTCATCAAGCAAACCGTCGCACTGCTGGATGCTCGCGCGCTGAACGTCGGGACGACCGTGTTCGTCACCCTCAAGACCGGCAATCACAGTGAGGCCTGGTTCGAGCGATTCGTGCGAGCCGTGCGCGACATCCCCGAGGTCACCGAGATCCATCGGATGAGCGGGGACGTCGACTATCTGATGCGAATCGTCGTTCCGGACATCGACGCTTACGACGTCGTGTACAAGAGGCTCATCGCCTCGGTGGAATTCCAGGACGTCAGTGCGAGCTTCGCGCTGGAGACCATCAAATACACGACCGCCCTGCCGCTTGGCTACGTCAAAGTCACCTGAGCCGCCGCTCTCGAGCCTGAAGCGAACGCGGCCATAGAGAACGGCCACAGATAGCGGGCGCGCGCCCCACGTTCAGAAATTGATCGCCGCACCCGCCAGCAGCATCCCCTGATAGAAGCCCTGGCCGCGCCCGTGCACGTGACACAGCAGTCCGCTCTGATCCGAGCGGCAGAAAATCGCAGTATCGCCACTCACCAACGTCGCGAGACCACGCGCTTCCAGACGCAGGGCGAGGTGCTGATTGACGGGCCAGCGCAGCCCGAGTCCCGCGGAGGCGGAGAAGCGCGTATCGGAGCTCCCCGGTGCATCCGGGCTGAAGCGTGTGAGACCGAGACCGGCAACGATGTAGGGCCTGATCGGCAGCTCGTCGCTCAGCAGCAACAGACCGCCCAGGTGCAGGTACTCGAGGACCACGGGCGTGGAAGCAAAAGGGGCGTCACCCCTCAGGACAGTGGACTCGCGTCCGTAGAACAGCTCGTACTGACCCGAATCATTCGCTCGCAGGTCGAGTGCGACTGCAAAGGAGGCCCGATCGTCCAGGTCGACGTGCTGAGCGATGCCCGAGGTCACGGCACCGTCTTGCAGACTGAATCCGCCGCCCAGACTCAGGCCCGCGAAGGGCGCGACCTCATAGCCCGGCCACTGCTCCTGAGAGGTGGATTGCGCGGCAGGGTCTGCCGCCTGCGCGGTGGCCATGACGAGCATCATCAGTCCGGCCAATCGCCTCACCGCTCCTCCTGCACTGGCTGCTCGGTCAGCGCATTCGGCCGCCCTTCGGGGCGCTGCCGCCGCGCCCGTCGATCATAAGCAGTGAGTTCGTGCAGCGCACGTTCCCCGACGCAGGCTGACAATCGCACGTTCCCACGCGGACCGCTGCCCGCGTGGGAACGTGGCGACCCTCCCGGGCTCAAAGACTCCTGAGGAAGTTGAGCAGATCCTGTTTGGCGCGGTCGTTCAGTCCTTCGAAATTCGCGATGACCTGGTTGGCCTCGGACGGGGTCGTGCTCGCGACGCTGCCGGGCGAATGCGATCCGCTGCTCGCGTGAGCTTCGATGGCCTGGACCAGGTCGCTCGAGCGCCCATCGTGGAGGAAGTAAACGCGCTGCCCCAGACCCCACAGCGGCGCGGTGCGGAACTCGTCCGGTCCCGCCGCTCCCTGCAGGATGTTGTCGGCGAGCTTCGGGCCCATGTGGTGCAACGCCAGGTCCGAATAAAGTGGCACGGGTTTGTTGGCCAGAGCCGCTACGGCAGTGGCATCGGTGGTGAGACTGGGGGTGTGGCACAGCCCGCAACCAACATTGCCGAAGGCCTGCCGTCCCCGGCTGATCGAGTCAGAGCCTCCAGGTGTCGTCGCCGATGGGACCGGCGGCGCGAGAAAGCGCATGAAGAGGGCAAACTTGTCGATGTCATCGAGGATGTCCGTGAGATTCGCCAGGTCGCGCTTGCCGATCACGTCATTCGGGGTCGAGGCCGTCTGGCACGTCGCATTGAGATCGCGCTCCGTCGGAAAAAGCTCGTTCGTGATTCCCATCTCCACGTTGTATGCCTCGCCGGCAAACATCAGCAGCGACACGTTCTGAGCCTTCCAGCCGAAGCGCGCCACCCGGCCGTCATTGCCGTTCGTGTTCAGATGTCCGGAAATCCCCAGCTGCGACTTCTGGCGACCGTTCGCAGCGAGATTGCTCACCAGCGCGGTGTCCGCGATGCTCTCGATGAGGCCGGCGCCGAAGGTTGGAGTAGGAATGCGCAGAGAGACATTGCCACGCTGCCATTGCGTGTTGAAGTCCTCCTGAACCGCCGTGCATTGCGTGGCATTCCCGGTAGCATCGGTACGCCCGCTGATTACGAACAGGGAATGCACACCGCCATCGCGCGCCCCGCTCGGCGTGAACTTGAAGCGCGCCTCGCGGACCGGCCCATTCGCGCTGATGAACACCGGCAGGCTGTTGTGCGAGCCCATCGCCGTGGCGACCGTGGCCTGCGGGTTGACGGGCGGCGAGGATCCGCCGTGAATGGGAAAGGCGTGGCAGCCGAGGCAGCTGTCGAGATTGAATCTCGGCCCCAACCCCTCGCCGACGCCCTCCACTTCGGCGAAGGCCGTCTGTCCCGCCATGAACAGTGCCGTCTCATCGGCGGTCAGCCCGGGCAGTGGATCGCCGGCGCTCACCCCGGAGCGCACGCCAGGATCCGTCGCCGCGCTTGCCGCAGCAGTCAGTGTGATGAAAGCGATTCCAGAAATGACGGCCACGCGCGCCGTCGAAGTGTGCGGTGTTCTCATGGCTCCCCCCTGCAGGCTTGTCCGACAGCCTGTGCGGACACAGCACGAGCAAAGGCCGTGCCGTCCATGCACGCGCATACAGTCACAGCGACCCAACCGTCTGAATTCGTGAATCAAACTAACTCGGCGTGATCGGTTTCGCGGTGCAGTCGCTCACGGTCGATCCATCAAATTGTCGCGCCGCGCAGACGCATGTTGGCGTGGCGAAACTAAGTCGTTGATTCGCGGGAACGCGCGTTGTCGCAGACTTCGGACGCTCGCGGCGGATCGCGGCCACCACTCCGGTCAGAAAGCCACGAATTCGGAAGTCCGGATTGATCGTACGCAGTGTCGCGTGTCGGATCGCTTGGCCACGTCGCGCGCAGACGGGCGCGCGAATCTCGCGCGGCGCGCGATGAGATAGGGCCGCCCGGGAAGAGGAGCGCACCCCTACGCGCTCGCACGGCTTGTGCGTCGGGATTATCCGACACCCCCGTTCTGTCCGATCAGCGCGCCGTGCGCAGCATCGCCGCGTTCTGCGCATTCCGCACGTGCGGCTGCCAGGGCGCCCGTGCATGAACGCGCTGGCCGCTGTGGCGCCGCCCACTTTCGGCCGTCACCATTCGGCTAGGGACGGAGCCTCACCCCCGCATGAAGCTTATTTTCCAGAAGCGATCCCAATCGGTAAGATGACTGCCTCGGCAGTTATCTCTCGGAAGGGATCCGTTGTCCAGAAGCAGGCTTTCAATTGCCGGGCGCATAGCAGTCGCGGTTTCCATCGCGTTTCTGGCGACAGCCTGCAGCAGGACGAAGAACAGCCAGCAGGCTGCGGGTCCGCCTGTTCAGGTGGGAGTCGTGACGGTCCACGCGGAGCCCGTAGCGCTGACGCGCGATCTGGTGGGACGCCTGTCCGCGACCCGAGTGTCCGACGTGCGGGCACGCGTCGCCGGCATTCTGCTCAAGCGCCTTTACCAGGAAGGCACGGACGTCAAACAGGGCCAGCCTCTATTCCAGATCGACCCAGCGCCTCTCAAGGCGGCACTCGACGCCGCGACCGCCGCGCTGGCTCAGGCGCAGGCGACAGCGACCAACGCGCACGTTGCTGCTCAGCGTGCTCGCGAGCTGCTACCGGGCGGCCTCGTGTCACGCTCGGATCTGGACAATGCCGAAGCGTCGGAGCGCTCCACGGCGGCAGCCGTTCAGCAGGCGCAGGCGAACGTGGAATCCGCGCGGATCAACTTGAGCTATGCGCGGGTGACGGCCCCGATCGCAGGCCGCGCGGGTCAGCAGGCCGTGACCGAGGGCGCGCTGGTGGGACAAGGGACCGCGACGCTGCTCACCACGGTGGAGCAGCTCGATCCGATCTACGCGAACTTCGACCAACCGGCCGTGGAGGTCGAACGCCTGCGCCGGGCGGGATCCTCCGGCGACATCACGCTCGTGCAACCGAACAAGGCCTCCGTGCAACTGACTCTGCCCGATGGTGCCCCGTACGCACATACCGGGCTGCTCGACTTCTCGGACGTGGCGGTGGACCCGACCACGGGGGCCGTCGCACTGCGCGCCCTGATCCCCAACCCGGATGAGCAGCTGCTTCCGGGAATGTATGTCAATGTGCGCCTGACGCTGGGGACGCTCAATCATGCGTTCCTGGTTCCCACGGCCGCCCTGCAAAGGGACAACGACGGACCGTATGTCCTGACCGTCGGGACGGACGAGAAGGTCAGACAGAAACGCGTCGCGTCCGACACGAGTCACGGACAGAACTGGATCGTAACGGCAGGCCTGGTGGACGGCGATCGGATCATCGTCACCGGTATCCCGAACGCGCGCCCCGGGGAAACCGTCATGGCGGTACCCTATGCACCGCAGAGTGAGACCGCGGCGACCTTGGCCGAGGAGCCGGTACCGGCGCACCCGTAGCACTCCGCGCCCGATTCCGACCTTCATCCGACATGCCCCAATTCTTCATCGATCGCCCGGTCTTCGCGTGGGTGCTGGCCATTCTCATCACGCTGGCCGGCATCATCTCCCTCACCCGGCTGCCGATCGAGGCCTACCCCGCCGTCGCCCCGCCGCAGATCATCGTGAGCGCAAGCTATCCGGGCGCCAGTGCCAGCACGGTCGAGTCGACCGTCACGCAGGTCATCGAGCAGCAGCTCACCGGCATCGATAACCTTCTGTACTTCACCTCGCAATCCGGCTCGGACGGCTCCTCACAGATCACCCTGACGTTCGAGAATGGAACCAATCCGGATATCGCGGCCGTCCAGACCCAGAACCGGGTGTCCCTGGCCGAACCGCGGCTTCCGGCCGAGGTGACCCAGCAGGGAATCCGGATCGCGAAGGCGAATGCGGGATTCCTGGCGGCCATCGCCCTGCGATCCGCGCCGGGCGGACCGAGCGCGGACGAGCTGAGCAACCTGATCGCCTCGCGAATACTCGACGAGATCCAGCGCCTGCCGGGCGTCGGGTCGGCGACGCAGTTTGGCTCCGAGTTCGCCATGCGCATCTGGCTCAACCCGGACAAGCTGCACGCATACGGACTCTCGGCGGCGACGGTACTGGACATCGTCCGCGCGCAGAACGTGCAGGTCGCCTCGGGGTCGATCGGAGCCGAGCCCGCTGTTCGCGGACAACAGATGGACGCATCGGTGGTCGCCGAGGGGCGCTTCACCTCGCCTGAGCAGTTCGAGAACATTCTGCTGCGGACCGAGCCGAACGGGACCTCCGTGCGCCTGAAGGACGTCGCGCGCATCTCGCTGGGACTGTACCAGTACGGTTTCGAGTCACAGCTCGATGATAAGCCGGTGGCCGCATTCGCCATCCAGCTCCTGCCCAATGCGAACGCGCTGGACGTCATGCGGACGGTGCAGAAGCGGATGGGCGAGCTCTCTCACAGTTTTCCTGCCGGAGTCACGTGGTTCCTGCCTTACGACTCCACCTCGTTCATCCGCGTGGCCATCCGTGAGGTGCTGATCACGCTCGCCGAAGCGATTGCGCTGGTGTTCATCGTGATGCTCGTTTTCCTGCAGAGCTTCCGCGCCACGCTGATTCCGACGCTCGTGGTACCGGCGGCCCTGATGGGCGCTCTGGTCGCCATGAGCGCGGTGGGGTTTTCCATCAATCAGCTCAGCCTCTTTGCCATGGTTCTCGCCATCGGCATCGTCGTGGACGATGCCATCGTCGTCGTTGAGGCCGCCGAGCGGATCATGCGCGAGGATCATCTCGGGCCCAAGGAGGCCACCCGCAAGGCGATGAGTCAGATCACGGGTGCCATCGTCGCCATCACGCTGGTGCTCGCGGCCGTGTTCATTCCCAGCGCGCTGCAGACCGGCAGCACGGGCGTGATCTATCGGCAGTTTGCCCTGACGATCGCCCTCTCGATGGGATTCTCAGCCTTCCTGGCACTGAGCTTCACGCCCGCCCTGTGTGCGACCCTGCTGCGGCCGGAGCATCTGCGTGGCAATTTTGTCTTCCGCTGGTTCAACCGCGCGTATGAGCGTACGCAGCGATCGTACGTGCACCGGGTGTTCCAGTCAGTCACGCACACGCCGCGCTGGATGGCTGCCTTTATCGCGATGCTGGTGGTGGGCGGATTCCTGTTCATCAAGCTGCCGGGCAGCTTTCTGCCGGAGGAAGATCAGGGCTACGGGCTGATCGATCTGCAACTGCCGCCGGGAGCCTCGCTGCAGCGGACACGCGAGGTGCTGGAGCAGCTCGATGCGGAGCTGAAGAAAAATCCCGCGGTTGGATTCACGTTTCTCGTGGCTGGATCCAGCTTTACCGGGACCGGCGAGAACGTCGGCCGTGCCTTCGTGCATCTGAAGCCCTGGGACGAGCGCAGTACGACGGCCGCCGACTTCATCGCCTGGGCGCTCGCGACGCTGCCGCGGAAGCTGCCCGAAGCCCACGTCTCTGCGTTCAACCTGCCGACGATCCGCGGGCTTGGACAGTTCGGAGGCTTCGACTTCTTCCTCGAGGACCGCGGCGGCCTCGGCCGCGAGGCGCTCACCAAGGCGCAGGGCACGGTGCTGGACCAGGCGGCACACGATTCGACGCTGACCGGCGTGCGGCTCAATACGCTGGACCCCGCACCGCAGCTGCGACTCACAGTCGATCGGGTGCAGGCGCAGTCGATGGGACTCTCGGTGACCGATGTCTACACGGCGATCCAGCTGATGCTGGCGCCCGTGTATGCCGATGACTTCCTCTACCAGGGCCGCGTTCTGCGTGTTCTGCTGCAGGCTGATGCCGCGTATCGCATGAGCCCGGACGCACTGGGTCACTTCTACGTGATAGGTGCCAACAACGCGATGATTCCACTCTCAGCGGTGGTGAAGACCGACTGGGTCGTCGCCTATCCTTCGCTCACACGTTACAACGGCTATCCGGCGGTGGAGATCACGGGCTCGAACGCACCCGGCCGCAGCTCGGGCGAGGCCATGGCGGCGATGGAGGGGATCGTCGCGCGAAATCTGCCTCACACGCTCGGTTACGACTGGGCGGGACAGTCTCTGCAGGAGCTGCTCTCGGGCGCCCAGGCGCCCATGCTGTTCGCTCTGTCGATTCTGGTGGTCTATCTGTGTCTGGCCGCGCTGTACGAGAGCTGGAGCATTCCGGCGGCGGTGCTGATGGCCGTGCCCGTCGGCTTGATCGGCAGCACGGTGGCCGCCCTGCTTCGGGGCATGCCCAACGACGTGTTCTTCAAGGTGGGATTGATCACCATCATCGGGCTGTCGGCCAAGAATGCCATCCTGATCGTGGAGTTTGCCGTCACGCAAAGGCACACCGGCAAGAGTCTGCACGAGGCCGTGCTGGAAGCCGCCCGGCTGCGATTCCGCCCCATCCTGATGACTTCGTTCGCCTTCATCCTGGGCGTCTTTCCGATGGCCGTCTCGAGTGGTGCCGGCGCGAACGCCCGCCGTGCGATCGGCACCGCGGTGGTGGGAGGCATGCTGAGCGCAGCCGTGCTCGGCGTGTTGCTCATACCAGTCTGCTTCGTCGCCGTGCGCAGACTGATGGGCGACAAGCTGGACGATCCTTCCACCGCGACCATCGCCGCAGAGCCTACCGCGCGGTAAAGACGTCGCTCCCGAAGGCGCGTAGTTTGTCCTGGCCCGCGTAACCCAGATGGGCGAGGCCAAACTGATCCTCGATCGAGCGCAGCAGGGAATAGTGATTGTAGGGCACTGCCGAGGTGGTGCCGGGCTTGATGAAAGGCGAGAGCAGCACGGCGCCGACCTTGCCGCCGCCCGGCCCGTTGAAGCCGGGCGCCTGCCGCTCCCCCGGCAGAGGCTTCTCGTCGCAACACGCGGTGGAGGCTTCCGGTCCGGTGCTGTCCGACTCGTCGAAGGTGATGATGAGCAGGCCGTCCTGCTTGTAGGCCGGTGAATCCAGGATTCTCGGCACCCACACCTGCAGAAACGAGTCGATGCCGCGGAAGCCCCCCGGCTTGCCGTCCACGCACTGCGCATCATGGCCGTCGTTGCACAGGTTCGGCGTGATGAATGAGAAGTGGGGTGTCGACTCGATGCTCTGCAGATCCTTCGCCAGGCGCTCGAGGTTCACGACGTGCGTGTTGCAGCGGCTTGCGTCATCGACGATCCGGTGAAAATAGATGAACGGATTATGGCGCGCCGCGTATTTGTCACCCGCGACGGCGACGTAGGATTTCTCCTGACTGCCGATCGGTGAGTGAGCGCAGGTGGCGCTCTCGCGTTCGGGCACGTTCCCCATGTCCTCCATGTAGCCCTTCCAGGTGAGCCCCGCCGTCTCGAGCTGATCGGCAAGGCTCGGCACGCCCGCCGGATACACGCAGCCGGTCCCGAGCGCCTGGCCATGGGCATCCAGCCCGGGCTTGCGGAGGCGAAACTCGGTCACCACGGGACAATCGCCCTGGGTTTGCTCATTGGGCGCCTGGCCACTGATCAACGCGATGTAATTGTCCAGGCTCGAATGACCGATGCCGTAGTAGTTGCGCAGCAGCGCGCCTTGCGCGCGCAATGTCCTGGCCAGATAAGGCGCCGCCGGGTTACTGCCGAAGGTCACGTCATACGTCTGGTTCTCGAGCACGATCAGGAAGATGTGTCGTACGAACCGCGAGTCGCTGGAGTGGCCCGCTTCGTCATTCGCACGCGTGCGCGAGTCTGCGTCGGCCTGCGCGGCTGCTCTCTCATCGTGTCGGGCGGCGAGCGCGGCGCACAGTGGCAGCAACGCGCCGACGACAACGACCGCGGTGTTTCGAACCAGATGCTTCACGAGCCCTGCCTCAGCACAGCGGTCGCCTTGTCGAGCCGCTCGCAATAGGCGTCGAGGACGGCCGCCGTCCTGGCGCTGTACTGGTTCGCCAGCTCCCACTGATTCTGCTCGATTGCCTCCCTCACGCCGGGCAGCGTCTTGACCCCGTAGCCGGTGTACAGCCCGGGCGCATAGATCAGATGCCGGTACCATTCCCGGCCGGGCAGCCCGCGCGAATCGATGAGCGTCTGCTCCATGCCGCGCAGCAGATCGTTCAGCTCCCGGCTTTGCGCCGCGGTCAGCTTCAGCGCTCCGGAGAGCAGCCTGGCGTACTGCTCGTCGTATTGCCTGGTGCTCTTGCGCAGTCGGGCGATGACGTTGTCGAGCGGAGCGAAGTCGAGGTAGGGAACCTCCGGCTCTCGCTCCGGCGCCTGGATCGGGCGCGTCGGGTCGGTCGCGAGCGCGAAGGCATTCTGATCCAGCAGCTTCTCGAGCTCCTGCGCCGCCTGGCGCTTGTGGTCCGCAAGCTCGTGCAGCTCGGTGACATAGCGGTTGACTGCATCGGAGAACCCGCCGAACTGCATCGGCAGCACGTCCGCATCGGCCATGCGCAGGATCATATGACCGACGGTTTCGGCCTCGGTCACCCCGTAGACGAAACCCGGGTCGCCGAAGCGCACGTAGTGATCGTAGGAGTCGTAGTTGGAGTGGTAGACGCCCGCCTGGTCATCCTCGCCGTCATAGGACACATCCATGGTCGCAATGCCCAGGTGCTGCAGGAAGGGGGTGAAATCCGAGCCCGAGCCGAGCGCCTGGATCGGGATATCGCCGCCGGCGGCGGCCAGCTTGGCGGCCTTCTTCTCATTCTCCGAAGCGCCTTTCTCGAAGCCCTCGACCAGTTCGCGCGCACGCAGTCGCGCAAGCGTGCTCACATGCGTCTCGGGATCGGTCACCCCTGCGCCCACGTCGTTGGCAAGATGTTGCAGCGAATGGCTGCCACCCGCCCGCAGGAATCCGCGGCTGTTGGTATCGGAATTCAGGTAGAGCACAGCCTTGTGCTGCAGCTCATCGGCATGGGTCTCGGCCCATTCGGTTGAGCCGAGAAGCCCGGGCTCCTCGCCGTCCCAGCTCGCGTACACCAGTGTGCGCTTCGGACGCCAGCCGCTCTTGAGCAGCGCACCGATCGCCTTGGCTTCCGCCATCATCGCCACGTGGCCGGAAAGCGGATCCCACGCGCCGAAGACCCAGCCGTCGCGGTGATTGCCGCGCACCACCCACTCATCCGGGCTCTGCGAGCCGGTGATTTTCGCGATCACGTCGTAGAGCGGCTTCTGAGTCCAGTCCGAGCTGATCGCCAGGTGCACCTTCGCCGGCCCCGGGCCGATGTGATAGGTGATGGGCAGCGAGCCACGCCAGGATGTCGGGGCCACCCGGCCGGCCAGCGCCGCCAGAAGCGGCTGCGCATCCCCATAGGAGATCGGAATCACAGGGATCTTCAGCAGCGTCCTGGCCTGGGAAATCGCCAGCCGCTTCGCGTTCTTCGTCGCGCCCACTCCCGGGGTGAGCGGGTCGCCCGAGTAGACCGGCATGTCCGCGACCGACCCGCGCTGCAGGCCCTCGGCTGGCCGCCACCCGCCCTTCGGATAGACGTCGCCCCGCGCATAGCCGTCCTGTTGCGGGTCGGAGTAGATGATGCAACCGATGGCCCCGTGCTCTTGCGCGAGCTTGGGTTTCAGGCCGCGCCAGCCCTCGCCGTAGCGGGTGATGACGATCTTGCCTTTGACATCGACGCCGTGACGCGCGAGATCCTTGTAATCATCGGGCATGCCGTAGTTGACGTAGACGAGATCGCCCGTGACATCGCCATCGGCCCCGTAGACGTTGTACGGGCCCATGCCGTCCGTTCGTGTGGAAGTGGCATCGCCCGCCATAGGAGGCTCCTTGAGGGCAGCCACGAAGCGCGTCGGCGTCACGAGCTCGAGCGTATGCTGCTTGAGTGTGGGATAGAGCGGGTAGAACACCTCGATCTGAGCATCCCAGCCCCACTGCCTGAGCTGATCGCGAACGAACTCCGCGTTGGCCTTGTCGTGGGGAGCGCCGACGTTGTTGGCCTCCGAGGCCAGATTCTTCATCCACGCATCAAGGTCGGACGGCTTGAGATCGCCGTCGAAGCGCGACTCGAGAGCACGCTCCTCAGGCGACTCTGCGACCGTGAAGCCGAAGATCTGCCCCGCACCGCCCTGGGGCTCGCTCGTGCCGGCCGCGAGTGCACCGGTGCAGGCGAGAGTCGTCAGTGTCAGCAGACAGGCCCGTTGAATGCGGTAGTTCATGTAAAGTCCTTGAGAAAACTGCAGATACGGCGCCACAGCGCGAAACTGCGAATGTTAAACCAACGGACCGCCAGCCGCATTCACCGGTGCGCCCGCCTGTGCAGGATCCAGAGATAGTAAGCGGGCAGGCCGGCGACGATGATGCCGAACGTGATGCCTGTATTGAGCGGATCGGTCACGAGGGCATTCACCACCATCGCGAGCGAAGCGATGAGAAACAGCGCCGGAACGAACGGATAACCGAGCACCCGGTAGGGCCGCTCGAGCTCGGGACGTCTGCGGCGCAGGACGAACACGGCAGCCACCGCGAGCGCATAGAATGGCCAGATTCCCAGAATGAACCGGTCCGCAAGCTGCGCGAAGTCATTCTGCAGCACGTACACGACCCCGAGCGCCGTAGACAGCCATATCGCAACCGATGGGCTGTGAAATCGCGGTGAGACGCGCGCCACGCCGCGGAAGAACAGATCGCGGTCAGCCATCGCGAAGAAAATGCGCGGACCGGTCATCATCGAGCCGTTGAGGCCGCTGAAGGTGGACACCAGCACCACCGCGGCTATGACCGCTGCGCCCGATCCACCGAAGAGCGGGATGTGCTCCGCGGCGGTTGCCGCGATGAGTTTCGACTGTGCCATCTGGGGCAGCGGCAGCAGGTACATGAAACCGATGTTGATCACCAGGTACACCAGCATCACGCAGATGGTGCCCAGAATGAGCGCCAGCGGCAGCGTGCGCTGCGGGTTGCGCACCTCCCCTCCCATGAAGGACAGATCGGCCCAGCCGTCATACGTCCACATCACGGGAATGAGCGCGGTGGCCAGCAACGAGGGGTGCACCCCCGAGGCCCATGCCGGGCTGAATCGCGAGGCCCCTGCGGAACCGGCCGTGAAGGCGAGCACTCCGAGCGCCATGACCGCTACGTATTTCGCGGCCGTCGCCACTGTCATGACCGCGGCCGCGCGCCGGACACCAACGTAGTTGAGAGCGCCGATGACGATGATGGCGCCGGCGGCGAGGTGTCGTACGTCGCTGGCACTCAATCGAACGAAATACCCCAGGTATTCGGCAAAGATCGTCGCGGTCGCACCGAGTGCCGAGGCGCGCACGACCGCGAGCTCCGTCCAGCCAAACAGGAAGGCCGGCAGGGGTCCGAAGCTCTCCAGCAGGTAGGCGAAGATGCCTCCCGAGCGCGGCAACGCGCCGGCAAGCTCCGCCAGGGTGAGCGCGCCGAACAGCGCGACCAAGCCGCCCAGGATCCAGCACAGGATGACGGGGCCGGGATCATGCAATTGCGCGGCCACGGTGGCGGGCACCCTGAAGATGCCGCTTCCAATCGTCACGCCAACCAACACAGCGACCGCATTCAGCAGGCCGATCCGGCGCGGCAGACGCTCACCCCAGCGGTCGGGAGCCTCGGTCACTGCGTTTCGATCAGCAGGGGGCCGAGCTCCTGCTGCGCGGCCGGCTCGGTGCGTACGCAATTTCGTCCGCTTCGCTTTGCTACATAGAGCGCTGCATCCGCGCGCTTGAGCATCGTGCTCGCTGTGTCGAGACCCGGATTCGAGACGGTGCACCCGATGCTGGCCGTGATGTTGCGCCGGTCGTCGAACCAGCGCGCCGTGTCCACTGACAGGATCTGCTCGCGCAAGCTCTCGCCGGCGGCGCGCGCGCGCTCGAGCGTGGTCTGCGGCAACACGATCAGAAACTCTTCGCCGCCAAGCCGTCCGAAGAAAGCAGGCTCGGTGACGGTCGAACGGACTCTGGCGGCGACCACCTTCAACACCTCGTCGCCGGTCGGGTGGCCGAGCTGATCGTTGATCCTCTTGAAATGGTCGATGTCGATGATCAGAGCGCAGCAGGGCTCGGCCTGCGAATCCCGCAAGAGTGGCTCCAGGCGCCTCAGGACCGCACGGCGGTTGGGCACCCCGGTGAGCTCATCCGTCATCGCCAGAAACCGCATGCGCAGAGAGCTGCGACGCTGGTAGAGGGCGACGAGCGCCAGCACGATGACCAGCGTGGCGGACAGGACGATCACAGTGGCCTGGAGGCTTCGGACTGCGCGACCTTGCGCCAGGGCTTTTTGGTTGGCCTCGTTCTCGCGCATCAGCGCGGCATTTTCCTTCTCCTTGGCCGCGGTATCGAATTCCACCTTCAGGGTGGCAAAGCGCTGGTCGAGCTGGTTGGTCAGCAGCCGGTCGGAGATCTGCTTGGCCTGGGTCTGGCGCTCGAAGGCTGCGCGCCAGTTGCCGCTCTCGGAGTAGACCTGCGCCAGCTCGGAATAGGTGGCGTTGAGCTCGCCGAGCGCATCGGCGCGCAGGAATATCTGCAACGCGCTCTCCAGCGCGGCCGCGCTTTCCGCGAGCCGTTGCAGCTTGTGAAGCGCAACACCGCGAGCGAGGTCGATCTGCGCGAGCAGCCGCGCATCGGGAGTCTGCTTCTGCAGGTCCGTCGCGCGATCGAGCGTCTCGAGCGCCGCCTTCGGATCGCCGGCGCCATTGGCCACGGCCGCAAGCCCACGCAGCGCATAGGCTTCGCCGCGCACATAGCCCAACTGGCGACTCAAGGCCAGCGACTCTGTGAACGACTGCCGCGCGCCTTCCCAGTCGTGCAGGTTCTCGCTCGCACGCCCGAGGTTGTGCAGAGTGACCACGACCTCGCGCGTCATGCCGGCCTTGCGTTGTGCGGTCAGTGCCCGCGAGTAGATGGCGCGCGCCGAAGCGTAGTCGCCCATGCGGTTGTAGAGAATGGCGATGCTGTTGAGGGTGGTCAGCGAGTGCAGCGGCTTGCTGAGCCGGTCGAAGAGCGATTGCGCGCGCTTGAGGTCGGCAAGGCCGGCGGCGTACTCCCCCTGGAGGCCGAGCAGATAGCCGCGCGAGAACAGGCTCTGGGCCAACATCTCATCGTCGTGAGTCCCCGTGGCCACCGCCACAGCCTGCTCGTACAGCTCGCGCGCCTTGGAGTTGTCGCCGGCGGTCTCGGATATCTCTCCACGACAGTCGAGCAGCCCCGCCTGAATCCCCTTGCGATGTGCCTTCGGCAGCAGCGTGAGCGCCGCGGCGATCTGCTCCTGCGCCGCATGAGTGTCGCGCTCGGCCTGATAATCGCACAGGATCAGGCGCGCCTGGATTTCCAGATCGGCATCGGGCTGGCGCTGCAGGACCTGCAGAGCCGATTCGGCGTCCCGGCGGCTGGCCTCCGGGTCGGTTCGCATCTCGATGACGCCGCGCTCGATGAGCGTTATCGCGGGATGGGGCGTTACGGCCGGCTCCGCGGGGGCGCCCGATGCCGACTCCAGCAGCCCGGCCGCTGCGATCGCCAGCAGCAAACCCAGCGCCAACCGGGCGCCCAGCCGCCTGCAGAGGCGCGACCGGATCGACGTGGCGGGAAGCATGGCGAGGCGGGAAGTCATCCAGGACGATATGCAAACAACTGACTGGTAGCTGCGCATTATCCCGTACGCAGGGCTCGGAAAGCCCGGAGTTTGCGGATTCTGCGTCCGCATTGCCGATCCGGGGGCCCACCGCTCACACTAAGGCGCCTGGTGACCTGCCTGCACCGACCCCATGAGCCTTTCCGTCCACGAAGCCGAGCACCTGCTGTTCATCACTTTGGCGCAGCTCATCGTGATGATCGGGGCGGCCCGGCTCATGAATACTGCCCTGCGCCGGCTGGGGCAGCCCGGAGTCATCGGCGAGACGGTGGCCGGCCTGATGCTTGGCCCCTCCCTGTTCGGGTATTTCTTTCCCGAAGTCTCCCATGCCCTGTTCGGGGTTCGGACTTCCATCCCCATCACCATCATCAGCCAGATCGGCCTGATCCTGCTGATGTTCCAGATCGGCATGGACTTCCAGTTTGGATATCTTAAGGATCGGCGTAACGCGCGGGCCGTGATCGTGGTGGCCGCGACATCGATCACAGTGCCCTTCCTGGCGGGTCTGCTCATCGGCCGACTGTCCGCCTCCCACCTCGCCCCCGGAATGGATCCACTGGTGTACAGCCTGTTTTTCGCAGTGGGGCTGGCGATCACGGCCGTGCCCGTTCTCGGCAGGATCCTGCGCGAGTACGGTCTGACGCGCACCGAGATCGGGGTGATCGCCATCTCCGCCGCTGCGGTGAACGACGTCGTGGGCTGGATCCTGCTCGCCGGAGTATCGGCCCTCGCGGCCGCGCGGTTCTCCGGAAGCGCCACGCTTTTGCAGATCGGCGGATTGGCCGTGTTCGCCGGAGGCACCTGGTTCGTACTGCGGCCCGTGGCGGGCTGGCTCATCGCGCGGCACCGCCTGCGCGAGGGCGAAATGCCGCCGAATCTCGTGGCGAGCATCCTCACGCTGATGTTCGCGATGGCGATCTGCACCTACCAGCTCGGGATCTTCGCCATCTTCGGCGGCTTCGCCGCCGGGCTGCTGTTCCATCGGTTCGAGGCCTTCGTCGCCGCCTGGCAGCGTCAGGTCGGTCGGTTCGTGCTGGTGTTCTTCCTGCCGGTGTTCTTCACCTACACGGGACTGCGCACCGATGTGCTGGGACTCAGTGCCTGGAGCGACGTTCAGTGGCTGGGAATCATCCTGGCGGGAGCCATCGCTGGCAAGATCGTGCCCGTGTATCTCGGCGGCCGCCTGTGCGGCTTCGATCACCATCGCTCAGCCGTGCTCGGCTCCCTGATGAACACGCGGGGACTGATGGAGCTGATCGTTCTCAACGTCGGGTACGATCTGGGCTTCATCCCGCAGAAAGTATTCACGATGCTCGTGACGATGGCCATCCTCACCACGATCATGACGGGGCCGCTGCTGAAAGTGCTGCTGCCGCGTACCGGGCACGCGATTCCGTTCGGCGTGGAAGCCTGACTCGCAACAGTTCCCTTCCCCTGGCGGCGCGCTCAGGGTCGCGCGGCGCCCGGGTCGACTGCTCCGCAATCGCATGCCAGGCGATACAACTCGATGTCCGTGCTGATGCCGAGCTTCTGCCGGATCAGAGAGTGGTTGTTGGCCACGGTCTTCACGCTGAGATTCAACAGCGCGGCGATTTCCTCGTGCGTGCGACCGCTCGCGACCAGCCTGAAGATGTCGAACTCTCGCACCGACAGCCCGAGAGTCGGTGGTGCCATGTCCGAGCGCGCCGCGAGCTCCATCTTCTGCGCGATGTCGGGACTGAAAATCTGCGTGCCGGCGACGACGGTGCGCACCGCTTTCACCATGAACTCCGGCTCGCTGCTCTTGGTAATGTAACCGGTCGCACCGGCCCGCATGGCCTGAACGACGAACGGAATGTTGTCGTGCATGCTGAAGATCAGCACCGGCAGCAGGGGCCAGCGCAACCTCACACGTCGCAGCACGGACAGACCACCTTGCCCCGGCATGCTCAGATCGAGGATCACGACATCTGGGGGGGTGCCGCTCTGCAGCAGGGCGTAGGCTTCCTCGCCGGAGGAGGCCTCCGCGATCACCTGGCAATCCGGTTCCTGTTCGAGAAAGCGCCGGTAGCCCGCCCGCACGACCACGTGATCGTCGGCCAGCAGGATGCGGATGACTCCTCCACTACGCATGTGCCGACTCGGCGTCAGCGGCGGCGATGGGCATCCAGGCGTGAAGAGACAGTCCGCCTGTTGTGTCAATGTCAACGGTCAGCTCACCGCCGTGCGCCTCCACTCGCTCGCGCATGCCGAGCAATCCGGCGCCATGAGGGCCGATGCTCGCTCCACCGGGCACAACCTCGGACTCGCGCACGTCGATCGACACGAGCGGGGATGGAATCCGCGAGATGCCGCCGCCCGAGCCGTGGGGCGGCTCTCCGACAGACAGTCGGATGCCGATGCGTCTGGCGCGCGAGTGACGCACGGCGTTGGTGAGGCATTCCTGGATCAGGCGATATACCGTGACGCTGAGGTCCGCCGCCAGCGCGTCGACGTCCCCATCGACAGTCAGAGTACATTGGAACCGGTCAGCAACCCGTACCTGCCAGCCACTCACCAGGTCCTGCAGTGTCTCACGCAGACCAACGGTCTCCAGTCCATGCGGTCGCAGCCTCGCCAGCATGCTGCGAATGAGCTCCATGATTTGGCCGGTGAGCCGCTCGATGCCGTGCGCGCTGCCGGCGATCTTGCCGGACAGTCCGGCGGCCTCGCGCGCGATGTAAGCCGCATCGACCTTGATGGCGGTGAGGCTCTGGCCGAGCTCGTCATGCAGCTCGCGGGCAAGGCGCCGCCGCTCCTCTTCTTCGGCCTGGATGATGCGGCGGTTGAGGTGCCGGCGCTGGACTTCCGCCTCCTGCATTGCCGCTGCACACTGGTTGAAGCGGGCCGAGATATCATCGATGTCACGGAGCCGGAACCGAGGCAGACGCGTCTCGAAGTTACCGCCCTGCAGGCGCGCGAGCGCCGCCTGGATCTGCGCCACCGGGCGCAGACCCTGCCGGACCATGAAGTAGATCGCCCCACCCATGGCGAGAATCGCCAGAGTGAGCTGGGCGAGATCACTGCCCACGCGCTGCTCGATCTCGGCGAACTCGGAGAAAGGATTCGAGGAAACGCGCAACTGGCCGAGCGGGACCGCGTGGTAGGCGACGGGGTAAGTCAGAGTGGAGGGCCGGCTGGCTGAGAGCAGCAGCCGTGTGAGTCCGCTGGAGACGGGAGCCTCCGCGGGGCTGGTGGCAAGCAGAGTGCCGGCATCGTCCACCAGCGAAACCCTGACGTGCCGCAGGTCACGCGCGCGGCGGATCTCATCGGTGGCCGCTGCGCGAGCCTCCGCAGCGGTGCGCGCGGAGAGGACCGCGCTATGCACGTCGAGAAGCAGCTGCGCCAACTGCATCGATGCATCCGTCTCGCGGGAGACGTCGCTCCGTACCGAAGCGACGGGGACCAGTACGCTGATGGCGAGCGCGATCAGTGTGACTGTTCCGATTCCGAACAACAGACGAGTATGTAGGTACATCCCCCGCTCCCCGCCACCACGCCCGGCGCGACCGGGAACTTTTCCCGATCATCGGGAATTTTTCCCTGGACGCGCTGCGCAGCGCGCTGCTCAGATTGCGCCTCGATTCTAACGAAGGCGAGGGGTTTGTCTGATGCGAGAGGTGCTCGGTCGCTGCATGCTCGCGGTGCTGGCCGCTGTGGCGACTGTCCCGGAGCGGGCAGGCGCGCAGCAGTCGTCCCCGGCGCAGCAGTCGTCCCCGGCGCAGCAGTCGTCCCCGACTCAGCAGACCTCCCCGTCGCCGACGTCGGCGGAGCCGACCACCGTGCACAAGTCCTCGGGCGGTCATGCGAATCCCGCCGAGGCCCTCGAAATGCCCACTGTCGTGGTCATCGGCACGACGCCGCTGCCGGGGCTCGGTACACCCATTCAGGACGTCCCGGCGAACGTGCAGGTGTACACGAGCAAGGCCATCACGCACCAGAGCCAGACGAATCTGACGGACTTCATGGAGCAGAATGCCGGCAGCATCACGGCGAACGCCGCTCAGGGCAACCCGTTTCAGCCTGACATCGACTTCCGCGGTTTCACGGCCTCACCGCTGCTGGGGACGCCGCAGGGCATATCGGTCTTCCAGGACGGGGCCCGCATCAACGAGCCGTTCGGCGACATCGTGAACTGGGACCTCATTCCGCAATCGGCGATCGCGGGTATGCAGCTCATCCCCGGCTCGAACCCGGCCTTCGGGCTCAACACTCTCGGCGGGGCGCTCGCCATCTACACCAAGAGCGGCACGGAATATCCGGGCGGCGGGGTGCAGGTCTCGGGCGGCTCGTTCGGCCGGCGAACCGCCCAGGCGCAATGGGGCGGGGTCGCCGGCTCCCTCGACTACTTCGCCACCGGAGAATTCTTCGACGATCACGGCTGGGCGCAGCACAACCCGAGCCGCGTGGAGCAGCTCTTCGCCAAGGTGGGCTGGCAGAATGAGAAGACCGACCTCGATCTGAGCTTCACGGGCGCGGACAACCGTCTCGAGGGCACGCAGACGCTGCCGCTGTCCTTCCTGGACGACATCCGCCGGGCCTACACCTTTCCCGACCTCAACACCAACAAGCTGGCCTTCGTGACCCTCAAGGGCAGCCGGTTCTTGACCGATCAGCTGCTCCTCGGAGGCAACGCCTATTACCGCCAGTACAAGAACCAGAGTGTCGCGAGCGACGTGAACGACGACTACGGAACGATCGATCCCGACACCGGAGAGACCGATCAGGTACAGGCCAACAACGACCGCTCGACCATCGACCAGCAGAGCTACGGAGCGGGCCTGCAGCTCGTCCTGAGCGGGGGGGCGCCGGCGCATCAGAACCAGCTTACCCTGGGAGCGAGTATCGATGCGGGGCATGCGCGCTTCGCGCAGGACGCGCAGGATGCGCAGTTCACGGCGGATCGCAACACGGTCGGTATCGACGGTTTCGCGCTCGAAACGGATGCCGATACCTCCAGCAGCTATGTCGGCGTTTTTGCTGCCGACACGTTTCACCTCACGCCCCTGTGGACACTGACAGCCTCTGGTCGCTACAACCATGCCGATATCTCGATTCACGACCGGACCGGATTGTCGCCACTGCTCAACGGCGATCACACCTTCTCCCGGTTCAACCCGGCGGTGGGCGTCAACTACAACCCCGACCCCCGGCTCACGACCTATGTGACGTACAACGAGGGGGTGCGACCGCCGACCGCCATCGAGCTGACCTGTGCCGACCCCAACGCGCCGTGCAAGCTGCCGAATGACTTCCTGGCGGATCCGGATCTGCGCCAGATCGTCTCGCGTACCGTCGAGGCCGGGGCCCGCGGCACGTGGATGAAGAGCGTGCAGTGGAGCGCCGCGCTATACCGGACCAATCTGGGCAACGACATCGAATTCATCAGCGCGGCGGCCGGAGCCAGCAACGCCGGATATTTCGCCAACGTGGGCACCACGCGTCGTCAGGGCGTCGAGCTGTCTTTGAGCACGCAAATCCAGGCTTTGTCGGTCGGCGCTCATTACACGTACACGGACGCGACGTTTCGCTCGAATTTCAGCGAGAGCAGCCCCACGAACTCAGCCGCCGACGCGGACGGCGCGATCCAGGTCGTGCCGGGCAATCGCATCCCCGGCATTCCCGTCCACGCCTTCAAGCTGCGGCTCGACTACGCGCTCTCGAGCACGGTCTCCATCGGCACCAACGTGCTCGCGAGCAGCAGCCAGTATCCGCGCGGGAATGAGAACAACCAGGACATCAGCGGCAAGATTCCCGGCTACGTGCTCGTCAACCTGGATGCGCACTGGCGGCCGGTCGATTCGCTCGAGATCTTCACGCGGGCCTCGAATCTCTTCGACCGCCGATATTCCAACTTCGGCATTCTCGGCGAGAATTTCTTCACTGGCCCCAACCGCACCTTCGGTCCGACGGCCGGCGTGGACCCGCGCGCGGAGCAATTCCGCGGTCCCGGCGCGCCGTTCGGAATCTGGCTGGGCGCGCGCTACACCGTGGGCGGCTCGCCGTCGGAATCAGGAGCAGTCGATCGCGACTAGCGGCCCTGGGAGGCGCCGACCACGACTGCGCGGCCTTAGGTGCGACGGCGACCAGCGTGGCCTGCGGCGGCGCCCGACCGCACCCGAAGCCTACAGCGTGCGCAGATCGTCGCTCTCGCGATGCAGATCCTTCAGGAACTGCGCCAGCTCCGCGCGGCGCCCGGGCATGAGCGCACGCCCGGCCGCAGACAGCACGTGCTCCGGCACGTGCGCCAGATTGTCTTCGAGGATGGCAACCGCTTTGGGCCCGTCCGGCTTGCCTCCGTTGGGATCCACGAGCGCGATGATCCTCGCCACGCCGATGGCTCCGAGCCAGTCGAGCGCGTCTGCGTCATGCAGGTAGAGCGCCTCGGGGCCGACCGGTGTGCGGTCGTAGTTATGCCCCCGGATCGCCGCGCGCACACCATCGATCTTGGCCATGGGGAAGCCTGTGCCCTGCAGAACCGTGTCCACGACCTGAGCTCCCTGGTCCGCATGATCCACTCCCTGCTTCTGCCACGGCGCGAAGCCGGCCATGTCGTGCAGGAAGGCAGCCGCGAACAGCACATCGTCGTCGATCTTGGCGTGATCGGTCGCCGCAAGCTGCCGGGCGAGCGAGTAGTCGCGCTCGCAGTGCGAATATCCCCATGCCGGATGTTTGAAATGCTGCTCGGAAAACTCGCGCACGGTCTTACGCCAGTCCGGGGAGGCGGCAGGGGCGGTGGAGGCAGCCTTCTTCCCGGCATCGCTCGATGAGGATTGCGCCTGCAGCGGCACGCCAGTGCAAGCGAGTGCGAGCCATGTCAGGCACGGTACGAGCGATCGAGAGAGGTATGGGCGAATGCGGGTTCTTGTTCTCATGAGGATCCCCGGCGAGTGAGCGCCTGTTGCAAGGTGCGCCACCATATCACCCGTTCGGGCCCGAATTGAAGCAGGCGGCGCGCCGGGAACGTCCCCCCGGCCCGTGTGCTTTCACTCCGGGTTGGCTGTGCTCCCCGGACGCCAGTCCACGGCCCCGAAGCGGGCATGCCCGAGCAGTGTGTAGCCGATGTTTATCGTAGAGACGCGCTGCTGTGAGTCGGGATCGGTCGAGTAGCGGCCGTCCCGATGCGACTGCTCGTAGCGGATGGTGATGCCGTGAAGGTCGAAGACGCGCACGGTGAGGGCGACATCGATCCGGTCGATCGTCTCGCTGCCGCGGCTCTCGGTGGCTCCGATACGGCTGATGTAGTACCCGCGGGCACTGGTATCGAGGGCGACGCGATCTGCGAAGATCAGGCGCATGGCCAGAATCGATTCGGGTGCGAGGCCGTAGTGATAGTTGCGCTGTCCATCACCCAGAGGTCCCGGCGGCCGTACGCCCGATCCGTGAATGACCCCTCCGCCCGCGTAGCCGACGCCCATGAGCGCACTGCTCTGCAGTGCGACCTTCTGCGACAGCCACCACTGCCCGGTCGTACCCAGCGCGCCGGCCGTGTTCGAGACCCTGAAGATGTTGGGGCCAACATAGTCGTAGATGCCGTAGAGTCCCCAGAGGCCCCGATAGTTGGGACCCGCCTCGTAGTCGGTTCCGTAAAGCAGCCCGCGCGAGAACACGGATTCGACGGCGTTGGCGGTGTCCAACGCCAGCTCGAAATCGAAATAATCGAACGGCCGCGTGTATTCGTACTCGGGCTTGCCGGGCAAACCGTAGCGCATCGTGAAGCTGGCGACCCCCCTGCCGACGTTCAGCGTCTGCCCGGCGGGCGGCGCACTGGGGTCGGCATTCACGTTGACGTTGGAGGTGAAGTGCGTGCTGAGATTCGCTCCGACGTCCACTCGCGTGAACACTGCGGGATCGTAGCTGCGGAAGACCGGCTTGAAGCGCTCACCGTACACGAGTCGATTGAAGCCGGTGCTGGGCGAGATGACCGTGGCGGCCACCTCGCGCCACCAGGCGGGCCGCCCGCCGGAGTCGCTCTCGAGCAGCAGGCTGGCCATGCGAAACAGCGGCTCGCCGAAGAAATTTCCGCCGATGCCGGTCGCGACCTGATCGTTGATGGAGGGAGCGGTGTTCTCGCCCGCCTCCTCCCACAGCAGGCTGCCGGCGAAGGTGTAGGCGGATGCCTCCCAGAAAGTGAGCCCCGCCGAACGCGCGAACCCCTGATAGACGGCTCCCTCGTAGGGATGCAGGAACTGGTTGGTCGCGAAGGTGTCATTGTCCACCACCCAGCTGCGATGCAGGTTCTTGCGGAAGTTCGTGATGGGAGAGGGATACGTGGCCGCATCGATCGCGTAATGGTCGAAGCGGTTCAGGAGCAATTCGTACGCGGGGATCTCGTATGCCGGCACCCAGAAGCTGCGCGCATCGCCCGCGCCCCACTGCAGCACGGATTTGGGCGCCGGCGCCGCGAATGCGGTCGGTGCTGCGCTTTCCTTTTGCGCGGTCTGATTCGAGTTCTGCGGGGCCTGATCGGATTCCGGCCTGGCCTCATCCGCCGGCGATCGTGCCTGGCTGGCGTCGGAGCCGCCGTCGCGGGTGAGGGAGCTCGCGAGGGAGGATGCCGGGCACGTCAGAAGTGAAAAGGCCGCCAGGATCAGCACCGCCCTGGCCGGCGCGGCCACGATGGGCGTGCTGCTCGGCATGGGCGCCAGCCTCGCCGCCAGGACCCATGCTGACTATCAGCCACTCGCCGACGATCACGTAGGGTTTTGCCCTACAAGGCGGACCTGCGTTGACGCGCCGCTCGAGGTCACGCCATCTGCCGAGCAGTGCCGTCTACGAGCAATGTGTTGTCGTGTTGGGGAGTCGGCGATGGAGAGCGCGCCCGTGCGCACTCTCCATCGCGCGTTCTGTCAGCTTCGGATCAACCGCGAGCCCAGTGGCCGGGCTCGAAGTGGTAACGCCCGTGGCGTTCGTTCCAGTGCTCCGGCACCCAGTGGAAGCCGCGCCGCTCTCTGAGCCAGCGGCCCTCGACCCAGACGTGTTGATGGCCATCCCAGCGGTAATAGCCGGGGGCCCACACGAAGCCGGCGCGCGGAGGCGGAACTTCCACGATACGCGGCGCTGGGGGAGCGATCTCGATGTCAATACCGACCGCCGAGACTGCCGGTAACGCGGCGCCCAGCAGCATGGTCGCGGCCACCGCGGACACAGCCAGCCGGCCCAGGATCTTCCTGGCGCCCGCGCTGCGACGCTCGGCTCGATCGGTGCGGGTAGGGACTTTCAATGTAACCTCCAATCGTGGTTGAGAATGTCTGGCAGCCGCCCGGTCACGGAGTGCGCCGGGACCTGGCGCCCGGAAGGCTGATGCCGGCCCTCGGGCCTGTACGGTGTCCGCGCGCGCCAGGGCGGCCGGTTCCTCAATTAACGCAAAGGCGTTGGCCCGCGTTGACACTGCAGAGCTTCTGTCCCATTGGGGGCTCTCCGGGGGGCCAGCGCGTCGCCATTTGGATACAATGCGTCGCCCATCGCGGCGGCGTCCGTGGCGCGCCGCGATGGGCGGTCAGCTTCTCACGGCCAACAGGATGCAACCATGAACAAGAGAGATACCGGCCGATTCGCACTCGTGGTTCTGGCAGTTTCATCGGTACTGAGCCTTGCAGGATCGATACCCGCCCACGCGCAGACTTCGAAGCACTACACGCTGGCGGCAACGCCCGACAATGTACAGTGGGGATGGTATGACCCGACCGAGAAGCCCCGGCTCAGGATTCACTCCGGCGATACGGTGTCGATCGAAACACTGTCGCATTCGCTCGGGCAGATCAAACCGGGGGTCGGCATGACCGACCTCGTCAGGCTGCGAAAGGAGAACGACGGCGGCGGCCCGCATTCGATCACCGGGCCGATCTACGTGGAGGGTGCCGAGCCGGGAGACACGATGGAAATCCAGATCCTGAAGATCGTGCCCAAGGAGGATGCCTTCAACTTCAACCTGCCCGGCAAGGAATTCCCGAAGGTCGGCCTGCTCGCCGCGGACTTCCCGGATGGCTTCGTGCGCTACTTCAAGCTGGACCTGGCGCACATGCAGACCGAGTTCAAGCCCGGCATCATGATCGACCTCAAGCCCTTCCCGGGCACGTTCGCCGTCGGAGTGGATCCCAACGAGCCCGCCGCCAAGGCCGGTCCACCGATCAAGGACGCCAAAGGGCGCACCAGCACGCTGCGGCCGTGGAAGAACGGCTCCAACATGGACCTGAACGAGCTGCAGGCCGGCTCGACTCTCTATCTGCCGGTGTTTCTCAAGGGCGGCCTGATCTGGACGGGGGACTCACACTGCAGACAGGGCAACGGCGAAGTCAACCTGACGGCGCTCGAGTGCGCCTACAAGAATTTCGAGATCCGGGCGATCGTGCGCAAGGATCTGAAAACGGACTGGCCCTGGGCCGAGACCCGCACGCACTGGATCTTCATGGGCTATGACGAGGATCTGAACGAGGCCATGAAGATCGCCGTCCAGCAGACCGTCGCGTGGCTGTCCACGCAGAAAATCGTACCGATGAGCCGCGAGGAGGCCTATTCGCTCACCTCGATCGTGGGCGACTGCCGCGTCACCCAGGTCGTGGATATTCGCAAGGGCGTTCACTGCATGATCCCGAAATCGGTCTTCGTGAACTACAAGCCCTCGCGGGACCATGGTGCCGCCAAGGGAACCTGATGCGCATCGACAGGCGCGCGGTCGCGGCCGCGCTGTTCGCATTCGCGCCGTTGGCCGGCGCCGCGCCCCTCGTCCGCTTCTGTCCCGCAGCGCAGGTGCGCACCTATCCGCTGGAGAGCGTGCGCGGGATCCAGGGACTGCTGCTGCAGAACGTGGCAATCGTCAATCCCGATCCGGCCCCTTTCCGGGTCGATGCGATCACCCTGGAGCTGCTGCATGCGGGGACCGTCCAGGACCAGAGGTTCCTCTCGACGAAGGAGGTCGCGGCGATCGGCCATCGCAGCCGGGAGCTGGGTGAATCCGGCGTGCTGGCGGTGATCCCGTTTCAATTCTGCGGCCATGAGCTGATCGCATCGGACGAGCGTCTCGCCGGAGCGACCCTGGCGCAGCATGAGGCCATGCTGGTGACGCAGCAGGTGTTGGCCATCCAGGAAGCAGCTGACTCGCTGCGCGTCCGTGTAACCGGAGACGTCGGCGGCAAGCCGGTCGAGGTGAGCGGCGAGATTCCCGTGCGCTCGGATCTCTCCAGGACGACGTATCGATTCCCGCTGCGCGGAGTCTGGTACGCGGGTGTCGGGCCGACCTTTCATACTGGCCATCGCTGGGCTATTCCGGAGGAGTTTGCGTTCGACATCGCAAGGCTCGGCAAAACCGGTCTCACGTACTCCGGGGACGGAACCCGGTTCACCGACTACTACGCTTACGGCGCACAGGTGTACGCGGCGGCCGGCGGTCGAGTGATCTTTGCGCACGACGGCGAGCACGAGGACCCGCATGCGATGCGGCAGCCCACGGAGACGCAGGAGGCCTATTTCAGGCGGCTGCAAACGGACCAGCAGCGCAGGCTGCAGGGCGGCATCGGTGGAATCGCCGGCAACTACGTGATGATCGACCACGGCAACGAGGAATATTCCCTCTATGCCCACCTCAAACCCGGCAGCGTCCTGGTGCGGGTTGGGCAGAGTGTCGCCGAGGGCGAGCCCATCGGCCGGCTGGGCTCCTCCGGCAATTCCACCGAGCCGCACCTGCACTTCCAGCTGTGTGACCGGCCCACTCCGCTGCAGTGCGCCGGAGTTCCGATCGCCTTCAAGCAGATCGAGATTCCCTGGGCCGATCTGCCCCGCCCGCTGCAGAGTGGTGACGTCGTCATCGCCAAGTAGGCACTTGTGCCCGAGGGGTCGTAGGACGACTCCGCTGCAGGATGTCAGACGATGACTCGCGGCCTCTTCCGGCCAGCCTTTCTGTGTTGGCTTTCCCCGTCGCCGCGACATGGCGCGCCGAATCGCGCAAGTTGCGCGGGAACCTTTCACCGAACCTTCCATTAGATCTCTGGTGCCCGCAGCGTGGCCGGCCGTCGCCGGCTGCGGGCATTCGCTGAAATCAAACATGTTGGCTTCCGCCGCAAGACCGGCGAGCCGCCTCGAGGAGAGATCATCATGGGTCGTGGAATTCTACTGTGGCTGCTGGGCGTGCCGATTCCGATCATCATCCTGCTGGCGATGTGCTCGCATCACTGATCGATCGGTACTGCGCAGCGCATTGAGCGGACAGCTGGCGGCCCGCGTGCGCCGTCTTGCCGCGGCGTTTACGGTACCGTTCACGCTCAGGCTGGTGTACGGGAACCCAGTCAACCGCTGAGCGTTGTCTTGAGCATCATCCAGTCCGCGAAGGAGGGACATCAATGAAGAGAAACTATGCGTCGATACTCGTTGCGGCGGCTTCGCTCGCCATGGCAACGGGTGTGGCAATGGCCGACGAGACTGCGAACACGAAGAGCGACCAGCCTGTCAAGGATTCCTACATCACCACGAAGGTGAAAGCCGAGCTGGCGAAGGACAAGGGAACGAGCGCCAAGGACATTCATGTCACGACCAAGGACGGCATCGTGATGTTGAATGGAACGGTGGCCTCGACGGCCGAGAAGGAGCTGGCGGAAAAGGATGCCAAGAGGGTCAAGGGCGTCATGGACGTCCACAATGACCTGAAGGTTCAGGAGTAGTAGTTCGGTCTTGGACATGCGGCCGC
>DASTDD010000287.1:0-26592 GCA_035710545.1 Steroidobacteraceae bacterium | reverse complement strand
CATGCTCGTCGCCCTGATCTACATGTACGTGAAGGCGGGCGATTACTCGATCGCCAGCTTCCAGATGCTGCCGCTCACCCTGCTGGAGCAGCGCTGGATCTTCGTGGCGTTCCTGCTGGCCTTCGCGGTGAAGGTACCGATGTGGCCGGTGCACACCTGGCTGCCGGATGCGCACGTGGAGGCGCCGACCGGAGGCTCGGTGATCCTGGCGGCCATCATGCTGAAGATGGGCGGCTACGGCTTCCTGCGCTTCAGCCTGCCGATCGCCCCGGATGCGAGCCGGGAGCTGGATCTGCTGCTGATCTCGCTGTCGCTCATCGCCGTGGTGTATATCGGATTCGTGGCGCTCGTGCAGCAGGACATGAAGAAGCTGATCGCCTATTCCTCCATTGCCCACATGGGTTTCGTCACCCTCGGCGCATTCGTGGTCTATGAGATCGTCCGCGCCACGGGCGCCTTGCAGGGAGCCGGCATGGGAATGGACGGCGCCATGGTGCAGATGATCTCGCACGGCCTGATCTCGGGCGCGCTGTTCCTGTGCGTGGGAGTCCTCTACGACCGGATGCACAGCCGGCAGATAGCGGACTACGGCGGCGTGATCAACACCATGCCGATCTTCGCGGCCTTCATGGTGCTGTTCGCTCTTGCCAACACGGGGCTGCCGGGAACCTCGGGCTTCGTCGGCGAGTTCCTCGTGATCCTGGCCAGCTTCAAGGCGAGCTTCTGGTACTCGCTGCTGGCGGCGGTCACATTGATTCTCGGGGCGGCCTACACGCTCTGGCTCGTCAAGCGCGTGGTCTTCGGACCGGTTGCGAATGCGCGCGTCGCCGCGCTCACCGACCTGAACGGCCGCGAGTTCCTGGTGCTGGGCGCGCTTGCGCTCGCCGTGCTGTGGATCGGGGTATGGCCCGAGCCGCTGCTGAAGATCATGCAGCCGACGATCCACCACCTGGTGGATCAGGCCATCGCCAGCAAGATACCGGTGTAAGGATTCGGTGAACCACCTCATGAGCTCCTCCGACATCCTCCCCGCGATACCGGAGATCTATCTCGTGGCGGCGATCTGCGTGATCCTGCTCGTGGACGCCTTCGCCGGAGAGGGCCGGCGCCGGCTGACCGGCACGCTGACGCTGGTCGCGCTGGCGGTGGGCGCTGCGCTCACGGTGCTCTACGCGGCAGTTCCGCAGCGCACGATTCTGTTCGACGGCATGTACGTGGCCGACGAGCTCGCCTTCGTGCTGAAGCTCGCGGGATTCCTGTTCGTGGCGGTCGGGATGCTCTACTCCCGCGACTATCTCGAGGAGCGGGGCATTCTGCGGGGTGAGGTGTACATCCTCGCCCTGACGGCGTTGCTGGGGATCTTCGTCCTGGTCTCGGCGCACAGCCTGCTGACGCTGTACATCGGAGTCGAGCTGCTCGCCCTCTCGGTGTACGCGATGGTGGCCTTCGATCGCGAATCGGGGACGGCCGCCGAATCCGCCATGAAATATTTCGTGCTCGGAGCCATTGCCTCCGGCGCGCTGTTGTACGGCATGTCGATGATCTATGGCATGACCGGCACACTGGACCTGGACACGCTGGCCTCGAAGCTGCATGAGCCCGCCAATCTCGGCGTCATCATCGGGCTGGTGTTCGTCGTGGTGGCCGTGGCTTTCAAGCTCGGCGCGGTGCCCTTTCACATGTGGCTCCCCGACGTGTACGAGGGAGCGCCCACGAGCGTCACGCTCTTCATCGGCACCGCTCCCAAGCTGGCCTATTTTGCTCTCGCGCTGCGGCTTCTCGCTCAGGGGCTCGGGGGCGCGGTCGTGGAATGGTCGCAGATGCTAGCCGCCCTTGCGGTGCTCACGCTGGTTGTCGGCAACGTGGTGGCCATCGTCCAGACCAACCTGAAGCGCATGCTGGCATACTCGACCATCTCCAACGTCGGGTTCATCGTGCTCGGTTTCGTGGCCGGGACTCCCGACGGCTATACCGCGGCGCTGTATTACACGTTGATCTACATCCTGGTCGCTCTCGGGTCCTTCGGCGTGATCCTGATCGCCAGCCGCAAGGGCTTCGAGGCCGATCAACTCGATCACTACAAGGGCCTGTACCGCCGCGATCCGCTGCTGGCGCTCGTGATGATGGTCCTCATGTTCTCAACCGCCGGTGTGCCGCCCTTCGTGGGTTTCTGGGCCAAGCTGCGCATCTTCCAGGCCCTGTGGGAGACGAATCATCTGTGGTTGGTGGTCATCTCGGCGGCCATGTCCGTGGTCGGCGCGTTCTACTACCTGCGCGTCATCAAGCTGATGTACTTCGATGCGCCGCCGGCGCATTTCCCGCCTCCGCAGCATTCCGCCGGCGTCCGGATGACGCTCGGCATCAATGCGGCCGCGGTCCTCGTGCTGGGACTGCTGCCCGGGCCGCTGCTGGATCTGTGCGGGCGGCTGATTCACTGAACCACCGGGACCGGAACCCACCATGAACAAGAAGATGCTGAGCCTCTTCGTGCTGGCCTGCTGCGTGCTGAGCACGCCCGCAACCTTCGCGAAGGACAAGGACGCGCCCACCGCCGCGGCCGCCAAGGACGCGGACAAGGGAGGCAAGGACGAGGACATCAAGCTGCCGCCGTTTCCCGCGGATAAAACCATTCATCAGAGCATCACTCTAAGCGGCCACACCCTCAAATACGACGCGACAGTGGGCTCCCTGCCGGTGCTCGATGAGAAGGGCAAGACGATCGCGAGCGTGATGTTCACCGCCTATACGGTGCCCGGCGCGAATCGCGCGGTGACGTTTGCATTCAACGGCGGCCCGGGCGCCTCGTCGGTGTACCTGAACCTCGGGGCCATCGGCCCCAAGCGGGTGCAGTTCGGCGCGGACGGCGACAGCCCTTCCGACCCCGCGACGCTGATCGACGATGCGGGGAGCTGGCTCGACTTCACGGACCTGGTCTTCATCGATCCGGTGGGCACGGGATTCAGCTACTCGCAGGTGTCTCCCGAGGAGACCAAGAAGCGCTTCTATACCGCGAAGGCGGATGTCGAGTACCTCTCGCGGATCGTCTTCGACTGGCTGGTCAAGAACGAGCGCCTGAGCTCCCGCAAGTATCTCGTCGGCGAGAGCTATGGGGGTTTCCGCGGCCCGCGCATCACCCACTACCTGCAGACCCGCCTCGGGGTCGCGATGAACGGCATCGTGCTGGTTTCGCCCTACCTCGACCCAGGCGCCTCCAACAATGGGGATCTGTCGCCGCTGCCGTGGATGCTGACCTTGCCGAGCATCGCCGCCGCCAATCTCGAGCGCCAGGGCAAGCTGACCGACGAGGCGATGGGGAAGGTCATCGACTACACGCGCACCGACTACGTGACGGATCTGCTGAAGGGGCGCTCGGATACCGAAGCCATCGAGCGTATCGTCAAGCGGGTCACCGAGCTGTCAGGCCTCGATCCGACTTTCGTGCGGCAGCTCGGCGGACGACTGGAGACGCAGGCATACCTGCGCGAGGTGTATCGCGCGGAAGGCAAGCTCGGCAGCCGTTATGACTCCAACGTGCGGAGCTGGGATCCGTTCCCGTTCGCGCCGACTCAGCGCAGCAATGATCCGATCCTGGACAGCATCATCGCGCCGACCACGACGGCGATGGTCGACTTCATAACGCATACCGTCGGCTGGAAATACAGCGGGCGCTACAACGCCCTCAGCTACGAGGTGAATCGCGCGTGGTCCGGCAGTGACGGCCCGGATGGCCAGGACGAGATCCAAGCCGGCTCCGTCGAGCAGCTGCGTGAGTCCGTCGCCATCGATCCCAAGCTGCACGTGCTAATCGTGCACGGCTGGGACGATCTGTCCTGCCCGTTCATGGCCTCGGTGCTGATCGTGGATCAGATGCCGATCATGGGCGATGCCAGGCGCGTGCGGGTAAGGGAATATCCGGGCGGGCACATGTTTTACAGCCGGACGGCCAGCCAGGCCGCGCTGCGCTCGGACGTGATGAGCATGTACGCTGCCCACTGAGTCGATGAGAAAAGCAAGCGGCCGCGCAATCATCCCACGAGGTCAGGTCGGCAAACCCTCCTGAGAGATCGGCTCGGCCGCAAGCGCGGGCTTCGGGGCCCGTTCAGCGCTTCGGCTTGCGGAAGCGGTAGATGAACTGGTCCGTGTGGCCGCGAATGGACGTGTCGAATACCCCCTTCGTGCGCGGGTCCCCGGGATTGCGCAGCGCGTCGCTTTCGCCGTCGAGCCTGAAGCCGGCAGCCTCGACTTCGCGCTTCACGAGCGCCGGGTCGATCCGGTGCAGCGTGTCGGTGACGTCCGCCGGTGCGCCGGCCGCGGCGGTGTGATCCAGCACCAGGTAGATGCCGCCCGGTTTCAGAGCCTCGTACACCGCCTTGTTGAAGGCGGTCATGTCCACGGGTCCCATGAAGCTGTCGTGCAGATCGTGGTAGTTCTGTGAGATCCAGAACAGATCGAGCTTCTCCGGGAAGCGGACGCCATCCAGCGCCGAGGCGAAGATGACCGACACATTGGGATGATCCTTGGCGTAGGACTGGATTTCCGCGATTCCCTTGACGATGTTGGGATACTGGAAGAGGCCGCTCGGCACGACGGCATAGACGTGACCCGTAGGCTCGACGACCTTGGAGAACAACCGCGTGAAATAGCCGCTGCCGGCGGCGTAATCGGCAATCCTGTCGCCGGACTTCACTTGCGCGAAGGCGAGCGACTCCATCGGCTTGCGATTGCCATCGCGCTCGGTGTCGGAGGACGGTCGCGAGGGATCCTGTACGGCGGCTGTGATGTCCCCCGAGGCGGGGCCGGCGTCGCGTACCTCGCTCAGCGCCAGGCTCGCGGCCACGAGCGCGGCCAGTGCCCAGACCACGGCGATCCTGTTCATCTCGAGCTCCCCGAGAGGCCTTGCACAGAGCTCTATCTGGCACCCGAATGCCCTGCCCAGGAAGCGCCCGCGCTCGTATCAGTCCCGGGCAGCGACGAGTTCGTCCCGCCAAGGGCTCGAGGCGGCGCCCCCGAAGACCTACCCGGGGCCAAGAGCAACCGAATGGTTGCGTAACAGCCGCCGGAGGCGTTTAATGTGCAACCTGGAGGTTGCGTATGAACACTGATCGGATCGAGAAGAAGGTGCTGCTGCAGGCCACCCGCGAGCGTGTATGGCAAGCCATCAGCGACTCGAGCCAGTTTGGCACATGGTTCGGAGTCGCCTTCGATCAGCCCTTCACCGAGGGCGCGCGGCTGACCGGACGCATCGTTCCCACTCAGGTCGATGCCGAAGTGGCCCGGCTGCAGAAGCCCCACGAAGGCAAGACCTTCGAGTTCTCCGTGGAGCGCATCGAGCCGATGAATCGCATCAGTTTCCGCTGGCATCCCTATGCCGTGGAGACGGGCGTGGACTACTCGAAGGAGCCGACGACGCTCATCGTGTTCGAGCTGGGCGAGGCCGTCGGCGGAATCTTGTTGACGATCGTCGAATCCGGATTCGATCAGATCCCGCTGGCACGCCGGGCGAAGGCATTCGCCGCCAACGATGGCGGCTGGGAGAAGCAGACCACGCTCATCCGCAAGTACCTGGCGCGGGAAGCCGCAAGATGACGATGCGTCGGGGCGCTGCGTCGAGCAGGATTGCCGAGGCCGCCCCGGTGTTCGCTGCCCTGGGCGATGCCACGCGGCTGCAGATCGTTTTGCGGTTGTGCGATGGGGGCCCGATGTCGATCATCCGCCTGACCGAGGGCGCACAAGTCACCCGACAGGCCGTCAGCAAGCATCTGCGTGCACTGGAGAGTGCCGGACTCGTGCGCAGCGGCCGGGTAGGCCGCGAGCGCATCTGGGAGATCGAGACGCAGCGCCTGGCGGACGTGCGCGCCTGCCTCGACAGAATTTCCGAGCAGTGGGATCAGGCCATCCAGCGCTTGCGTGCGCTCGTGGAAGCGGCGCCCTGAGTGAGGCGGGTTCCTGGCGAGTCCCGGGCCGTGCCGCCGGTCTGGCGGCGCTAGTCGCGAGCGCCTGTCCCTCGGGGGCAATCACAGGCTCTGCCAGGCCTGAGGCTTCCAGCCCGGACATCGGATGGATCCCCCGCGGGATACTGGACGGCGGTTCCGTTCCGGATTCAGGAGGCGTTGCGACCATGGGGGGCAGCTATCGCCGCCTGCCCATTGATTCAACACTCCGGTGTTCGTTTCATCCCATTTGAGGCACAAGTCCCGGTTTGCGCGGGTGCCCGGCCAGCAGCACGGTGAAGGCCGTCGCCAGACACAGGCCTCCGGCGATCCAGAAGGCCTGATCGTAGCTGCCTTCGCGGCTGCGGATGAGCCCGGCGAGCGCGGCGGCGAGCGCGGCGCCGATCTGATGCGCGGCCATGATCCGCCCGAAGACGAGCCCCACTTTCTCGGCGCCGAATGTCTGACGCGCGAGCGCCACCGTCGGCGGAACGGTCGCGATCCAGTCGAGGCCGTAAAACACGGCAAAGATCGACAGACCGTAGCCGTGCGCAAGGAATCCGTAGGGCAGGTACAGCAGCGAGAGCCCTCTCAAACCATAATAGGCAAACAACAGCCGCCGGTTGTCGAATCGATCGGATAGCCAGCCCGAGCCCGTCGTTCCCAGCAGGTCGAAGACGCCCATGACAGCCAGCAGGCCGGCGGCGCTGACTTCGGGGATTCCGTGGTCCATGCACGCCGGCACCAGATGCGTCCCCACCAGTCCGTTGGTGCTTGCCCCGCAGACGAAGAAGCTGCCGCCGAGTATCCAGAACTCGCGCGAGCGGCTCGCCTCGCGAAGCGCGGAGATGGCGGCGTGGAATGGGTTCGGCGCGGCGGCCGGCGCACTGGCGGTCCCCGGCAGCATTCCCAGGGGTGCAAGGCCCTTCTCCTGCGGCCGGTCGCGCATCAGCCACAGCGCGAGAGGGGCCAGGCACAGGGCGAGTAGCGACATCGTGATGACCGCACTGCGCCAGCCGTGATCGACGACCAGCTTCGCGAGTGGCGGCAGGAACAGGAGCTGGCCGGTCGCCGCGCTGGCGGTCAGCAGGCCAGAGCGAGACCCCGATGCGTGTGAAACCAGCGCTGCACGACGGTGGCTCCCAACACGATGGCGACGATGCCGGTGCCCACCCCGACGAGAACCCCCCAGAGCGCAAACAGCTGCCAGGGTTGTTTGATGGTGACGGTGGCGAGTGTGCCCAGCCCGATGAGGACCGCCGAGGCCGCCATCACACGGCGCGGCCCGTAGCGGTTGATGAAGCCGGCCGCGAACGGGCCGATCAACCCGTACAGGAGGATGTTGACCGAGATGGCCATCGAGATGACGGTGCGCGACCAGCCGAACTCCCGCTCGAGCGGCACGATCAGGATGCTGGGTGTCGCGCGGGTGGCGGCCGAGACCAGCAGACACAGGAAAGTCACTCCGAGGACGATCCAGGCGTAGTGCAGCTTCTTCACACAGGCAGTGTACAGACAGGCCGTATAATGTTCGTCTCCCGAAAGATCGAGAGCCGAGGCGGAGCCGTCGATGAAGAACATTACCCTGCCGCTGGCCTGTAGCGCCGCGCTGCTCTGTGCGGCCGCCGTGCGAGCCGATCCCACACCTCGCTACCACCTGACTCACGAGGTCGCGCTCCCGGGGGACGAGGGCTGGGACTATCTGACTTTCGATCCCGCCGGCGCGCGTGTATTCGTCGCTCATGGCACGAAAGTCCAGATCGTGGACAGCCGCAAGCTCATCCTGACCGGCGAGATCGGCGACACGCCGGGGGTCCACGGTGTCGCGCTCGCGCACGATCTGGGCCGCGGTTATATCAGCGCCGGCCGCGCCAACACGGTCGTCGTCTTCGACCTCAAGTCACTCGCCGTGATCACTCGCATCCCAACCGGCGAGAATCCCGATGCCATCCTCTACGAGCCGACCACGCATCGCGTCTTCACCTTCAATGGCCGCAGCCGCGACGTTTCCGTGATCGACACTGCAAAGAATTCGGTGATCGGGACGATTCGCATCGATGCCAAGCCGGAGTTCGCCGCCACCGACCGAGCGGGTCATGTCTATGTCAATCTCGAGGACAAGAGCAGCATCGCCTCGATCGATCCCGTCAAGCTCAGCGTGACTGCCGTGTGGCCGTTGAGTGGCTGCGAGGAGCCGACGGGCCTGGCCATCGACATCGCTCACCAGCGGCTGTTCTCGGTGTGTGACAAGGCGATGGCTGTCGTGGACACCGGGACCGGCCGGGTGGTGGCCAACGTGCCGATCGGGAGCGGCATCGACGCTGCAGCGTACGATCCGGCCACCGGACTGGCCTTCGCCTCCGGCGGTGATGGAACGCTGACCGTCGTTCGGGAGGTCAGTCCCGATAAATTCACCGTCGCTCAGACGGTGAAGACCCAAGCCGGTGCGCGCACCATGACGCTCGATGACCAGTCCCATCGTGTATTCCTGGTCACCGCCAAGCTGGGCCCGCGACCGGCTCCGACGGCGGAGCAGCCACATCCTCGCCCGAGCATTGCGCCGCGCAGCTTTGAGCTGCTCGTGCTGGATCCCTGAGCTGAATGTCCGATTACCGGATCCGGGCGTGCACGCCAGGTGATGCGGCGACGATCGCCCGTCATCGGCTGTGCATGTTCAGCGACATGGGAGAGGTACCCACGGCCCAGGCGGCTACCGAGCTGCTCGAGGAGTCGGTGGAGGCCATCCGCACCGAACTCGAACGTGGTGCGTATGTCGGATGGTTTGCCGTCACGGGAGCCGGCGAGGTGGTCGCCGGAACGGGCGCACACATCAAAGTAAGCTTGCCGCGGATGTCGCCGGACGGTGTTCGTGTCGCGACGACACCGGTGCCGCTCGTGGTCAATGTGTACACCGAGCCTGCATGGCGCAAGCGGGGCGTGGCCCGCGCTCTGATGCTTACGCTCATGCAATGGGCCGCCGACAGCGGATTCGACCGTGTGGTTCTGCACGCATCGAATCAGGCTCGCTCCCTGTACACCTCGCTCGGATTCGTCCCCAGCAACGAGATGCGCTGGGCGGTGGCGGCCGGGCGCAATGAGCATCCGATGAGCAAACCCGGAGAAACGGGGTCGTAGCGTGAAAATGCATCCACTGTGGGGGGTGATCTCGGGAGGCCTGGTGGCCATGGCCGCCGCCGCGGCGCCGCTCACCTATCCGAGCGCAGAGCGCGGCAATCATGTCGACACCTACCATGGCGTGAAGGTGGCTGACCCTTATCGCTGGATGGAGGACATCGACTCGCCCCCGACGCGCGCCTGGGTGCAGGCCGAGGACAAGCTCAGCCGTGCGTATCTCGATGCACTGCCAGGCCGCGATGCGATCGCCAGGCAGCTGAAGGAGGTCTGGAACTTCGAGCGTTGGAGCGCTCCGGAGCGCCATGGCCGCTACTGGTTCTACACCCATAACGACGGATTACAGAATCAGGCCGTCATCTTCGTGACGACCGACCCCGCCACTGAGGGGCGTGTGCTGCTCGATCCCAACACCCTGTCGAAGGATGGCACCGTGGCGCTGAGTGAGACGGCCATCAGTGACGATGGGCGCCGGTTCGCGTACGCCCTCTCGGATGCGGGGTCGGACTGGCAGATCTGGCACGTCCGGAATGTGGATACCGGGGCCGACCTGCCGGATGAGATTCACTGGTCAAAAGCCGGCGGCGGCAGCTGGCGCAAGGACGGCTCCGGTTTCTACTACACCGCCTACGATCCGCCGCGCAGCGCGGAGGCCCTCAAGGCCGCCAACAAGTATCAGAAGATGTACTTCCACAAGCTGGGCACGCCCCAGTCGCGGGATCCCGTGGTATACACCCGCTCGGACGACCCGGACTGGTTCGTGGGGGGCCAGGTGACCGAGGATGGGCACTACCTCGTGATCCAGGCCAACCACGGCGACGAGGTGCAGAACACACTGCTGCTGCAGGATCTCTCGATCGAGGCCGCGCCGATCAAGCCGATCATTCCCGAGCCCACCGCCGTCTACAACTTCATCGGCAACATCGGCTCGACGCTCTACGTGCTGACCGACAACGGGGCGCCACGCTACAAGGTGATTGCGATCGAGGAGTCGAAGCCGGCCCCGGCCGACTGGCGGACCGTGGTCCCCGAGGCCGCCGAGACTCTCAACGCCGTCAGCCTGGTCGGCGGACAGCTCGTGGCCGAGTATCTGAAGGATGCCCATAGCGCCGTTCGCCGCTACACGCCACAGGGCAAGCTCATTGGGGAGGTCGAGCTCGCAGGGCTCGGCAAGGCGGCCGGCTTCCAGGGACACGCGCAGGATCACGTGACGTATTACACGTATAGCAGCCTGACCTTGCCCCCGAGCGTGTTCCGGCTCGATCTGGGAACCGGGGTGGGCGCTTTGTGGAAGATGCCCCGCGTGCAGGGCTTTGTCCCGGCGGATTTCGAGACCCATCTGGAGTTCTACAAGAGCAAGGATGGCACGCGGATTCCGCTGTACATCGTCGCACGCAAGGGCACCAAGCTCGATGGGCACAATCCCACGCTCTTGTTCGGATACGGAGGATTCAACATCTCGCTGGAGCCGCAGTTCTCGCCGGCCGTGGCCGGCTGGCTCGCGATGGGCGGGGTGTACGCCATGGCCAACCTGCGCGGCGGCGGTGAGTACGGCCGCGCGTGGCACGAGGCGGGGATGAAGACCCACAAGCAGAACGTGTTCGATGATTTCATCGCTGCGGCCAAGTACCTGATCGCGCAGCACTGGACCGAGCCGAAGCACCTCGCGGTCAATGGCCGCTCGAACGGCGGGCTGCTCATCGGGGCGGTGGAGGAGCAGCGGCCCGATCTGTTCGGCGCGGCCGTGCCGCAGGTTGGGGTCATGGACATGCTGCGGTTCCGGGACTTCACCGTCGGCAAGGGTTGGGAATCGGACTTCGGCACGGTGGACAATCCGGTCGAGTTTCGGGCGATCCTGGCGTATTCGCCGCTGCAGAACGTCAAAGCCGGCGTGAACTATCCGCCGACGCTGGTCACCACCGGGGACCACGACGACCGTGTCTATCCTGCGCACAGTTTCAAGTTCACTGCAGCCATGCAGCACGCGGATCCGCATGGCAACCCGATCATTCTGCGCATCGATTCGCGCGCGGGCCACGGTTCGGGCAAGCCGACCGCGAAGCTGATCGAGGAGACGACCGACATCTACGCGTTCATCTGGAACATCATCAAGTGATGCGCGTATTGCAAGAGTGACTCGCGCGGACATTCTGATCGTCGGAGCCGGCCCCACCGGGCTGGTTCTCGCGCTGTGGCTGACTCGCCTGGGCGTGGCCGTTCGAATCATCGACAAGCTGCCCGAGCCAGTGGCGACTTCCCGTGCCCTGGCTGTCCAGGCTCGCACGCTGGAGCTGTATCGGCAGACCGGGCTCGATGCGCACCTCATTGAGCACGGGCACCGGGTGCCGGCAATCAATCTGTGGACGCGCGGCGAGGCGGCGGCGCGCGTGACCTTCGAATCCATCGGCGCTGATCTCACGCCCTATCCGTTTGGACTGGTCTTTCCGCAAGATGAGCACGAGCGCTTGCTCATCGAGCGGCTCCGCGAGCGAGGAGTCTCGGTCGATCGCGGCACCGAGCTCGTAGGGCTTGTCGAACAGGATGGCCAGGTCCGCGCGCGCGTGCGCGGCCCTGACGGCCTGGTCAGCGACTGGGAGGCGTATTACGTGGCCGGCTGCGACGGTGCGCGTTCGATGGTTCGCACCGCGCTGGGCACCAGCTTCCCGGGTGGCACCTACCGCCAGGTCTTCTATGTCGCGGACATTGATGGCACGGGCCCTGTGGTCAACGGTGAGCTGCACGTCGACCTCGACGAGGCTGATTTCCTCGCCGTCTTTCCTCTTGTCGGACAGGGGCGCGCGCGCCTGGTGGGCACCATCCGCGACGAGCGCGCGGACCACGCGGAGACGCTCCGGTTCGAGGATGTCAGCCAGCGGGCAATCCAGCATCTGAAGGTCCAGGTGCAACACGTCAACTGGTTCTCGACATATCGCGTGCATCACCGCGTCTCGGATCACTTCCGCCGCGGTCGCGCGTTTCTTCTCGGCGATGCCGGCCACATTCACAGTCCGGCCGGCGGCCAGGGAATGAACACCGGCATCGGTGATGCCATCAATCTGGCATGGAAGCTGGCGAGTGTGCTGCGTGGCGCCGCACCGGATGATCTGCTCGACAGTTATGAAGCCGAGCGCATCGGCTTCGCGCGCCGACTCGTTGCCACCACGGACCGGGTATTCACATTCGCCACCGCAGAGGGCCATATTGCCGACATCCTGCGCACCCGGGTGACACCCGTGGTGTTCCCCAAAGTGATGGCGTTCGATGCGGTGAGGGAGTTCGTGTTCAAGACCGCCGCGCAGATTACGATCAACTACCGTGGCAGCCCGATGAGCGCAGGCACGGCCGGCCACGTTCACGGCGGTGACAGGTTGCCCTGGGTCCACGCCACCGGCTTGGACAACTTCGAAGCTCTCTCCTGCATGAGCTGGCAGGTGCATGTGTATGGCACGGCGCGCCCGGAGCTCAGACAGTGGTGTGCGGACCGGAAAGTGCCGATCCACGTCTATCCCTGGCAAGCGCAATGCGCAGCCGCCGGGTTCGCACAGGATGCGCTGTATCTGCTCAGGCCGGACACGTACGTGGGCCTTGCGGATTCGACCGGGACTCCCGACGCCATCGAGCGTTACTGCGCGCAGCGCAAACTCGGATCCCTCTCTGTGGACAGTTAATTAATAATAAACAAAGAGTTACAATACATATATCAGGTTGTTTAGAAGTCTGGGGCGGCCCTGCCATGGCGGTTCCGACGGTTCGTTCCGGTTATTCGGAGTGGCCCGCCGCGTGAGGCGGCGCGCTCGAGCCGGCGAATGACCCGGCGAATCGAGGGGGTCGCCCATGAGCGTTACATCCGGCTCGCTGCTCGACATCCAGACATCACGCGGCATACGAGGCGCACGATCCCGATTCTTTCTCTGGGCGGCACTCGTGGTCGGCTCGATCGTCGTTACCGGATTCACGAAGTCATACTTCGATCGGCTTGCACTCGGGGAGACGACTTTGGCTCCCCTGGTACGCATTCACGCCGGGGTGATGGCCGGCTGGTTCGTGCTATTCATCGCTCAGGCAGCCCTGATCGCGGGCGGCCGCCCCGATCTGCATCGCAGAGTGGGAATCGCCGGAGTTGCATTGGCGGTTGCCCTGCTGAGCACCTCCATGATGGTGACCTGGCACGCTGCGGCGGTCGAGGTCGCCAGGAACAAGGAGGTTTTCTTCCGGATGATCCTCGGATTCAACGGACTCTCCCTTGTGGTATTCGCGGCTGCGTTCGGTGCAGCCATTGCGTTGCGTCGGCGGCCGCAGTTCCACAAGCGCTTCATGCTCCTGGCAAGCCTGTGTCTGTTGGGACCGGCATTCGGGCGCCTGATCCAAAATCCTTACGCAGTGATCGGCGCGGTCAATGCAACGATACTGGTGTGCGTGGTGATGGACACGGTACGCAATGGCCGCCTGCACCCCGTCCTGGGATGGGGCGGCCTGTCTATCGTTGCACTCTACTTCTGGGCTGTCTGGGCGGTCCAGACGCCCACTTGGATCAGGCTGGCGACCGCGCTCGTATCCTGAGCGACTGTTGTCCTGAGCAACCGTCCGGCCGGCGATGAATCGCCGCGGAGCTTACCAGACGCGGACTCGCTCGCCCGGAGGCAGATAGAGCTTCTGGCCGGGCTGCACGTCAAAGGCCGGATACCAGGCATCGAGATTGCGGACCGTGTCCGCGCGATACTCCGCAGGCGAATGTCCGTCGGTGACGATGCGCTGGCGCAGTTCAGGCTCACGGATCTTCTGCCGCCAGCTCTGCGCGAAGCTCAGAAAGAACTGCTGATCTGCCGACAGACCGTTGACTGCGGGCACTTTCTCTCCGCGGTACGCCAGATGAAACGCATCGTAGGCGTCCGAGAGGCCTGCGACATCGGCAATGTTCTCACTCAGCGTCTGCGTCCCGTTGACATGCACGTCGGGGAACGGGTGGTAGCGATCGTACTGCGCGGCAAGCTGCGCGGCGGCGGCCTGGAAGTGGGCGAAGTCCTCCTTGGTCCACCAGTTCAGCAATCGCCCGGTGGAATCAAACTGCGCCCCCTGGTTGTCGAAGCTGTGGCTGATCTCGTGTCCGATGATCGCCCCGATCGCTCCGTAGTCCATCACCATGGGACGACGCGGATCGAAATACGGCGGCTGCAGAATCGCGGCCGGAAAGTTGAGCGCATTCATGACCGGGAGATTCACCGCGTTGACGGTCTGCGGAGTCATCACCCACTCGGAGCGGTCGACCGGATGGCCGAGCTTGGCCAGGCTGCGGTGATACTCGAAGAGCTCCGCCCGCTGCGCATTACCGAGCGCATCGCCGCGAACGACCCGCAGATCCGAATAGTCGCGCCACTTGTCCGGATAGCCCACGCCGACCCGGAGTGTCGCGAGCTTCGCTTTGGCTTTGGCCTTCGTCTGCGGGTTCATCCAGGCCAGTCGGTCGATCCGCGCATTGAAGGCCGCTATCAGGTTGCGCACGAGGCCTTCGATGCGCTCCTTGGAGGCCGGCGGAAAATAGCGCGCCACGTAGATCCTGCCGACCGCCTCGCCGAGCGCTTCGCTGGTGAATGCGACGGCGCGCTTCCAGCGAGGCTGCAGCTGCGGGGTGCCCTCGAGCACTCGGCCGTGGAAGGCGAAATGCTCCTCCACGAACGGTTTGCCGAGGTAGGCGGAGGCCTGCTCGAGGGCGTGGAAGGTGAGGTAGTCCTTCCAGGTCTCCAGAGGCTCCTGCGCCACCAGCGCAGACAGTCCGGTGAGGGCGCTCGGCTGCCAGACGACGAACCGGGCCTGGCCTGCGAGGCCGGCACCCGCGAAGAATGCCTGCCAGTCGAGCCCGGGGGCCTTGCGCGTGAAGTCTTGCAGCGTCCAGTGATTGTTTCCCTTCTGGACATCTTCGGAATCGGCGCGGCTCCCGTGCGCCTCGGCCATCCGATGCTCCAGATCGAAGATGCGGGCAGCCTTGGCCGCCGCGTCACCCTGTCCCGCCAGCCTCAGGACCGCGGCGATGTGCTCGCGGAGCTTCGCCCGGATCTCCTCCATGTGCGGCGAGGGATTGAGGTAGTAGTCGCGATCGGGCAGGGTCAGGCCACCCTGGAGCAGGAATGGGGAGTAACTGGCCGGATTGTCGAGGTCCTGCGCCACCCACAGCCCGAAAAGATTCGGGGTGTGCATGCGTGTGTCATTCAGGACGTCCACGTCGGCACGCAGAGTCTCTCCGAGCGCGCTCGAAAGCGCGTGAGCATCTCCGATGGCGGCAATTCGCCTGAGCTCGGGCTCGAGTGGGTGCAGCCCCTGGCGCTCGATGGTGCCCTCGTCCATGAAGGTCGCGTAGTAATCGGCAATCTTGCGTGCATCGGGATCGGAGCCAGCGCCGGAGGCGACCTGCCGGATCAGCTCAGCAAGGCGCTCATTGGTCAGCTCGACAAGCTCGGCGCCACTTCCCCAGACACTGCGATCGGCCGGAATCTGCGCGGTCCTGAGCCAGGTGCCGTTCGCGTAGCCAAAGAAATCGTCGCCGGGTTTCACGGACAAGTCACGCGCCGCCAGATCGAGGCCTGCGGGCGCGGAGGGGGCCGGTTTTTCCGCAGCCAGGACCGGGAGGACACCGCTCATGAGGAGCACCAGGACAGAGAGGGCACGGGTGGACATTGGCCGGATCCTTCGCCAGCAAGTCAGCGGCCCGTATTGTGCGGATAGTGCTGCGTCGCGTCGACCCCGGAGGTCTCCTGAAATCTCGCCTCTGCGCGAGCTTTCACCCGGTGGCCGTCACGGGGAACGCCGCTGGGTCTGCTCAGCGCAGAACAGTTCCTGGGAATTGCGTCGGTCGCGAAACACGAGCGGCTGCTCGGTGCGCGGGCGCCCCTGGTCCGCGCGCGCCACCATTTCCGTGACGAGATGATGATGCGGCGAGAGATCGCAGACGGGGTCCGTGTTGGCGGGATCCCCGGTGAGGAGGTAAGCCTGGCAGCGGCAGCCGCCGAAATCTCGCGTCTTCTCCGGACAGCTGCGGCACGGCTCCTTCATCCACGCGTCGCCGCGGAAATGGTTGAACGCAGGCGAGTCTCTCCAGATCCATTCGACCGAGGCCTCGCGCACGTTCGGAAACTTCAGACCCGGCAACATCCGCGCCGCGTGGCAAGGCAACGCGGTGCCGTCCGGGGAAACCGTGAGGAAAACCGAGCCCAGTCCGTTCATGCAGGCCTTGGGCCGGTTCTCGAAGTAGTCCGGCACGACAAAGAAGATCTTCATGCGGCGGTTACGCTCGCGAAAGCGCTGGGTGACTGCCTCGGCGTGCTCGAGCTGAGCGCGGCTGGGCAGCAGGCGCTCGCGATTGTGCCAGGCCCAGCCGTAATACTGAGTGTTGGCCAGCTCGACGTAGTCCGCCTGCATCGACTGCGCCATCTCCAGAATCTGCTCGACGTGATCGATGTTCAGACGATGCAGCACGACGTTGAGAACCATCGGGTACTCGTACCGCTTGATGAGCGCCGCGACCTTCGATTTGAGCTCGAACGTGCGCGTGCTGCTGAGGAAATCATTGACCTCGCGGGTGCTGTCCTGGAAGGACAGCTGGATGTGGTCCAGGCCGGCGCGTTGCAGCGCCTGGATACGCGTCTCGGTCAGGCCGACGCCCGAGGTGATGAGGTTGGAGTAGAACCCGAGCTTGTGCCCCTCGCCGACGATCGTTTCGAGGTCGTCCCGGGAGAGGGGCTCGCCGCCGGAGAGCCCCAGTTGCACCGCCCCGAGCGCGCGCGCCTCTCGCAGTACGCGCAACCAGGCATCGGTGGGCAGCTCCGGACCGGTGCGAGCGAAATCCGTCGGGTTGTAGCAGAACACGCAATGCAGCGGGCATTGGTAGGTGAGCTCGAGCAGTAGCCACAGCGGCGGACCGATACTTGCCGCTGTGCTCCCAGGCTGCATCGTCGCGGCGCCCGCGGGCCCGGCCGTGCCTGCGGGCCCCAGGGCTGCAGCGTTCGCGGCACCGACTGGCGTCTCACTCACGGGCGCAGTTCCAGCCATTGCTTCTGCAACGCTACCGATACGAAAGCCGTCACGTCGCCTGTCAGGCCGGCTGTGGCAAATGCCGCCTCGAGATCCGACACAATCTCGCCCACGGTGCGCTCCCCGTTGCAGCGGCGCAGAATCTCCCCTGCGCTGCCGTTCAGCTTCACCATGCCTTCCGGATACAGCAGCACGTGCGCGTTCTGCGCCGGCTCCCACTGCAGACGAAAGCCACGCCCCAGAGCGGGCTTCGCATCCACTCCGACGGTACTCATGGGTTGACTCCGTAGCGCTGTTGCATGGCGTCGTTCATCTGCCAGAGCACATCCAGCTTGAACTGCAGGATCTGCAGCGCGCGCTCCTGCGCCGTGCGCGTGATGAAGTGATCGAGGGTGATTGCGAGCCCGAACTCGACATCCCGTCGCGCGAGGCTGACGCGGCTCTGGAAGTAGTGCAGCCCTCCCAGGTCGATCCAGGGGTAATGCTGCGGCCAGTTCGCGAGGCGCTGCTTGTGGATCTCCGGCGCGAAAAGCTCCGTGAGCGAGGCACAGACAGCCTCCTGCCACGGTGAATGGCGCGCGAAATTCACGTAAGCGTCCACGGCAAAGCGTACACCGGGGACGACATCCGCGAGGCTCTCGACGTGCGCGCGGGACAATCCGACTGCCTCCGCGAGCCTGAGCCAGGAGTCGATGCCGCCCGGATCATCGCCGTAGCCATCGTGATCGAGGATGCGCTGCACCCACGACCGGCGCACGGCACGGTCCTGGCAGTTGGCCAGGATCGCCGCATCCTTGATCGGAATGTTGATCTGATAGTAAAAGCGGTTGGCGACCCAGCCACGGATCTGCACCGGGGAGGCCGCCCCCGAATTCAACATCACGTTGAAGGGATGGTGGATGTGGTAGGCGCGGCCCTTCTCGCGCAGGCGCTGCTCGAATTCCTCGCGGCTCCAGGCCGTGCCCGTCACAGGGACAGCTCCATGCCATCCCACGCGACCTCGACCCCTCGGCGGGCGAGCTCGGCGGCTTCGCTCGAGTCCTCATCCAGTATGGGGTTGGTGTTGTTCACGTGTATGAGGATGCGCCGCGTGCCGGTTGGCAGCCTGGCGAGCCATTCCAGCATTCCGCCGGGACCGCTCTGCGGCAAATGTCCGATCTCGCGTGCACGCTTGCGCGAGACGCCGAGCCTGACCATCTCGTCGTCCGTCCAGAAGGTACCGTCCACGAGCACGCAGGCCGCGGACTGCATCAGACGCCAGAGGCGCTCGTCGATGCTGCCGAGTCCGGGCGCGTACACCGCGAAGCGACCGGTCAGCGCATCGGTGATCACCAGCGCCACGTTGTCGCCGGGTACGGGCGACTCGCGGTTGGGCGAGAAGGGTGCGGGTTTGCCGGACACCGGCAATGCACGCCAGTGGACTCCATCAACACCTTCGACCTTGAATCCATCGCTTTCCAGATCGATTCTCCGACGCTCCACGCCGCAGAAGTGCGCGAGCACATGGAGGATGGGATTGCCACGAGTCAGATCGGCATACGCGCTGTCCGTGCACCAGATCGGCCACGGCCGCGAGGACTCGCGCAGCATGTACAGACCGGTAGTGTGATCTACCTGGGCGTCCACCAGCACGATGCCGGATATTGCGCTGTCGCGCGCTGAGCGGCCCGGCTGCAGTACGGGATTCGCCTGAAGTTGCGCATTGATGTCGGGCGACGCGTTGACGAGCGCCCACGACCCGCTGGTGCCGCACACCGCGATGGACGACTGAGTGCGAGCACGCGCGCGCACGGTACCGGCACGCAGTCCGGCGCAATTCCGACAGTTGCAATTCCACTGCGGGAAGCCACCGCCGGCGGCGGCCCCCAGCACCCTGATCTTCACGCCTTCATCAGCCAGGTGGCGCAGCCCGCTTGCGCGGGCTGACGCCCGATCCATCGATTAGCGATTCGCGATATACATCGTGATTTCCATGCCAAACCGCATCTCAACAGCCTGCGGGGTTTCCCATTTCATGACTGGCTCCTTTCAATTGGTGGCCATCCGGATGATCCGGTTCCTTACCCCCCGCTCGACAGGGGACGATCATGAAAGGCGCCTCATGATTTTCATGAGCCGGCGGCCCAGGGGCCGCTGCGCGGCGCGCGCAGGCGCGGGGCGATGAGAGCTAGGGGCCCGGGGGCGGGATGAGGGCCTGGGGATGAGGGCCTGGGGATGAGGGCCTGGGGATCGAAAGCGCGCCGGGCAAAGCGAGCGGGGATACGCTGCTTGGGGCCAGGTCGCCAAGGGCCACGCCGCGCCCGGCGAGCCTCCGCGGAGCAGGGTCCGCCCGGCGAGGCCTCCGGGGCAATGCCGACGCCTCGGCGGGCGAGGCCTGGGGCGAGGCCGCGGGCGCGAGGCTCCCCTGGGGGCGGTAAACTGCCCCGAATGAAATTGCGCACCCGCCTCAATCTCGTCGTGACCGGCCTGACGGCGATGTTCGTTCTGGTGCTGATCTCGGCGGAGATCGAGGACACGCGGTCCTCGGTCCGCGAGGAGATCGAGGCCGCCAATCGGGTCGGCTCCCAGCTGCTCGGGCGGCTCGTCGCGATCTACTCGCGCGAAGGCGGGCCCCAGGTCGTGCTGGGATTCCTCCAGCAGCTCGGCCGGGTGCGGGCCAATGAGGTCAGTCTGCGGACCTCGGACGGGCGGGTGTTGTATCGATCGCCTCCGGCAACCTACAAGGCGGGCCGCGAGGCGCCGGGCTGGTTCGAGCATCTGCTCGCGCCCCAGGCAGCCCGACATACGTTCTATCTTCCCGATGGCGTGCAGCTCGTCGTCGAGGCGAACCCCTCGCGCGCCATCCTGGATGCCTGGGATGATCTGACGCGTCTGTTCGAGATCGGTGGCCTCATGCTGCTGCTCGTGAGCGGCCTGGCATTCTGGCTGGTCGACCGGGCGCTGGCTCCCTTCCCAGTGATCGCCGCCGGGCTGGCACGCATCGAGGAGGGCGATCTCGGTTTCCGCCTGCCGACGCTCCCGGGTGCCGAGGCGCACGCGATCGGCGCGGCCTTCAACAAGATGGCACACGCGGTGCAGGATAAAGTGCGCCTCGAGCGTCAGGCGCGCGAGGCCGAAAGTCAGCTCGAGGAAGGCCGTGAGCTGGCGCGGCTGGTCGAGCAGCGGATCGAGGAGGAGCGGCGGTTGATTGCGCATGAGCTGCACGATGAGTTCGGACAGTCGGTGACCGCGATCCGCGCGCTGGCAATGGCCATCAGCACGCAGTCGAAAGATCCCGGCATGACCGATGCCGCGCGTCTGATTTCGGAGGAGGCCGGGCGCCTCTACGATGCCATGCACGGACTCATCCCGCGCCTCGTGCCGCTGTCGCTCGATTCGCTTGGTCTGGCCGACACGCTCGAGAACCTCGTGCGCGACTGGCAGCGGCGCTATCCGGAGGTGACCCTTTCGGCACGGCACACGCTCTGCGCGGATCTGGGTCCCAGCGTCACTCTGACCATCTATCGCGTGGCGCAGGAAGGCCTGATCAATGCGCTGCGGCATGCGCAAGCAACCCGCGTGGAGATCGACCTGCAGGCAAGCGCGGATCGCATCGTTCTGACGATCACGGACGACGGCGTGGGGCTGCCACCGGACTGGGCCCGTCCCGGGCATTTCGGCCTGCGGGGACTGGCGGATCGCGTGGAGCACCTGGGGGGTGATTTCAAAGTGGGGAACCGGGTTCCCCGTGGCGTACAGCTCAGCGCCGAGATACCTCTGGTGGGCGCATGATTCGCGTGCTGCTCGTTGACGACCACGCCGTGGTCCGCACCGGATTCCGGCTGCTGTTGCAATCACAGTCCGACATCAGCGTCGTCGCCGAAGCGCACTCCGGTGAAACCGCGTGCCAGATCTACAGCGAGGTCACCCCTGACGTCGTCGTCATGGACCTGGGCATGCCCGGAATGGGAGGCCTGGAGGCGCTGCGGCGCATCCGGGCGCGCCACTCGGCGGCGCGCGTGCTCGCGCTGTCGGCGCACGATGACCCGATGCACGCTCGCCGGGCCCTGCGCGAAGGGGCGCTCGGATTCCTCTCCAAGCGCAGCGCACCCGAGGCGCTGATCGATGCGATCGCCACCGTCGCGGCAGGGCGCCGCTACATCGATCCCGGCCTGGCGCAACAGCTTGCGCTGGCGGAGATCGAGGGCGCCGCCCGCTCGCCGATCGAGCATCTGTCCGAGCGTGAGTTCGAAGTATTCATCCGGCTGGCCGGCGGCGCGACCGTGCAGAAGATTGCCGAGGACCTGAAGCTGTCGGCTTCCACCATCGGCACTCACCTGTACAACATCAAGCAGAAGCTCGGCGTCGTGAATCAGTCGGAGCTCACGCTGCTTGCGATCCGGCACGGCCTCATAGAGGCCTAGCACGAAAAGTGTGCGCCGCGCAGCCGCCCGGAGGCGCCGCCAACGAATGCGACGGAGGCTACCCCGCAAATGGCACGGCGGCCGCCCGCTCAGGGCGGCCGCCTTTCGCTGTCAGCTTCCGAATTTTTTCTTCAGATTCGCCAGGCCGCCCTCATAGACGCCCGTCACCAGCTTGACGGCCCCGGCGTCGCTCTCCGCTTCCGGCGGGTTGTCGGATGCGTTCTTGCGCTTGAAGGTGCCGCTCCAGGTCACGCGCGATGTGCCGTTCGGTCCCGCCTTCACGCTGATGCGCGAGACGTAGTGATCGATCGGCAACGGCGACTCCACGATCCGGTAACGGTAAGTGTGGTGTGCCTCATCGAACTCCAGCAGCTCTTCGGTGAAGGACGGGCCGTCCTTCACGGTCAGTTTTCGGACCGCGCCCGGCTTGTTGTTGTTGCCCTTGACGAGCGTGTCCTGGGAGAAGCCGGGATGCCACTTGTCGAGCGAGTCGAAATCCTTCAGGGCACCCCAGACCTTGTCCACCGGGGCGCTGACCTCGACGGACTTGACGACTTTGAGCGTCTTGGGTGGCTCGGCAAAAGCCGGTGCCGTGAGAATCATCGCCAGCAGTGAGCCGGCGAACAGAGCTCTCTTCATGAATTTTCCCTTGCGCGGCGGTGCGCGCTTGACGTTTCTTTTGACCGGAGCGGCGGACTATAGCGCAGTGCGCGGGCCGGCGGCCGGCCTGATTCAGCACGCCGATGCCTGCGGCCCGTTTCCCTGCGCTTATCGCCGGATTCGATACGCAATGTGAGCCGATTCTGGTACGGCGGTCCCACGCGCAGCATGCGGTGCGGCGCCCGGGCCGAGGTCCACCCGGGTGTCGATTCTCGTCATAATAGGGGCTTTCCGCAGACCTATACGAGGGGATGATTGCATGTCCAGGGGCTATGTTTTGGCGACCGTTGTGGCGTTGGGATGCGCCGGTCCGTGCGTTGCCGAGACCGACCAGGTCTCCAACGCGCTGGCGCGGGATATCTTCAAGGAGCTCATCGAGATCAACACGACGGACTCCGTCGGCAACGTCACCACCGCATCGGAGGCAATGGCCCGGCGCTTCGAGGCCGCCGGCTTCGCGGCGGCGGACATGCAGATCCTCGGACCCAACGAGCGCAAGAAAAACCTCGTCCTGCGACTGAAAGGCACGGGCGCGCACAAGCCCGTCCTGCTGATCGGGCACCTGGATGTCGTGGAGGCCCGCCGTTCGGACTGGACCACCGACCCGTTCAAATTCGTCGAGAAGAACGGATATTTCTACGGTCGTGGCACGCAGGACATGAAGAACGGCGATGCCATCATGGTGGCGACGCTGATCCGGCTGAAGAAGGAGGGATTTCAGCCCAGCCGTGACATCATTCTCGCGCTCACGGCCGACGAGGAGACCGGCAGCGCCAACGGCGTGCAGTGGCTGCTGCGCAATCACCGGGACCTCGTGGATGCCCAGTTCGTGTTGAATCACGACGGCGACTCGGTCGTCTCCGAGCATGGCAAGCCGCTCTACTTCGAGATGGACAGCAGTGAGAAGGTCTACGGCGACTACCTGCTCACCACGACCAATCCGGGCGGCCACAGCTCGCTGCCGGTGCCGGACAATGCGATCTACGAGCTCTCTGCGGCCCTGATGCGCCTGTCCAGATACGAGTTCCCGTTCGAGCTCAACAACATCACCCGCAGCTACTACGAGCGCATGTCGGCGATCGAGACAGGGCAGCGGGCGGCGGACATGGCCGCCATATTGAAGACTCCGGCCGATGCTCAGGCGATCCAGCGTCTGTCACGGGATCCGATGGACCACTCGATCATGCATACGACTTGCGTCGCGACCCGACTCGAGGGTGGCCATGCCAACAATGCGCTGCCGCAACGGGCGCAGGCGACGGTGAACTGCCGCATTCTGCCCGGGCACTCGACCGAGGAAGTGCGCCGCGAGCTGATCAAGGTGTTCGCCGACCCGAAGGTCAAGGTGCAGTACATAGACGAAGCCGGCCGTGTGCAGGACACCGGATCCGACAGGCGCGGGTATGCACCGCCGCCTCTCGACCCGGTGGTGATGAAGGCGCTGGATGCGGTGGTGAGCCAGATGTGGCCTGGCCTGAAGGTCGTGCCGGCCATGTCGGCCGGAGCCTCTGACGGCATCTACACGGAAGCGGCGGGTCTTCCAACCTACGTCATCGCCGGGGTCGCGGTCGACAAGGATAATATCCGTGCGCATGGCCAGGACGAGAACGTCGGCGTGGAATCCTTCGATCACGGCAATGAGTTCTTCTATCGCTATCTCAAGGCGCTCACCGCGCGCTGATATCGATGTGGCCGGCTGAAGCCGTCGCGGCGCCTGTCGCTCGGCCGCTGCAGCTGTGTCCGCGGGCGCAGCTGCTTGCGCACCTGCAAAGCGCTCTGGCCGGCGCCGATGGCGCTGCCGGCGCGCACTGCATCCATGAATTGTGGATGCGCGGGGAGTGGCCGGCGAGCATCGAGACGGCTCTGGACCGGCTCTGGAAACATGCCGCCGCCTCGATCCCGGACTGGCTGCCGATGCGCTACGTGCACTGGCTGCCGAAGGCCTACGAGGTTGCCGGCGGATTCCAGGCCGCCCGCAAGGGACGCACGAATGTCTATCTCGTGCTGCTCGACTACGCTGATCGCCGCGCCTGCGAGCCGCACGGCATCTACGTGGGAATGAGTCATTACAGCCCTGCGCAGCGGTTCGATCAGCACAAGGCCGGGATCCGGGCGGCCGGTTGCGTCTTGAAGAGGGGACTGGAGGTATTGGCCGGACCGACGCTGCACCTGCAGTACATAGCTCGCGCCGAGGCGGCGCGCATCGAGGCTGAGTTGGCCGCGGCGCTGGGCCGGGCCGGCCTGCATGTCGAGGGAGGCCATTGATCGAGCGGGGAGGGCCGGCGCAGGCGCATACTTGCCGCCCGGACTTTGGGGTGACAAGGAGTGGCGAGGTCATGAGCGGAGTGCCGAACAAGACTGGCATGCCGACGTCCGTCGGTCGGGGGGCAACCGATGACCGCGACCATCTGATCGCGGAGCTCGCCAATCGTGTCGGCTCACTCGGGGTCGAGCTGGCAGACGTCGCCGGTAATCTGGAAGAAGTGACCAACCGGCTAGCGAACCAGTCCGAGCAGTTCAAGGAATTGCAGCACGCGGCGCAGACGATGGTCGGGGGCAATCGCGAGATCGATCGCGCGGCCCAGGAGACCCAGCGCGCAGCCTCTACCGCCGGGACGGAGATCGCCGAGTCCCGCTCCCTGATAGGCGGGGCCGCCCAGCATATCGGGGATCTCACTGCCGCCGTCGGTCATATCGAGGAGCGCCTCGGGTCCTTCAGCACACTGCTGCGTCAGATCGGGGGCGTAGCCACGGCCATTGAGAGGATCGCGAAGCAGACGAGGCTGCTATCGCTCAATGCGGGGATCGAGGCTGCCAGGGCGGGGGAGGCGGGCCGTGGATTTGCCGTGGTGGCCGGCGAGGTCAAGAGTCTCGCCGAGGAGACGCGTGCGGCCACGGATCGTATCGGCGATATCGTGCGCGCGCTCGGCAACCAGATCGAAGGACTCATCAGCGAGAGCGGCGAAGCCACCCGCCATGCGGCGCACGCTGGCGCGGGTGCCGAGAAGGTCAAGGGGGTCATCATCCGCGCGCACGAGGCATTCAACATCGTGGGCCGCGAGATCGACGCGATTGCCCAGTCAGCCACCGATAACCTGCAAGCCTGCGACACGACGCTCGCCGAGCTCGGCGAGCTCGCCGTAGGCGTGGAGCGGTCGTCGACCAACCTGCGACTGGCCGATCAACGCATCGAAGGATTGCTTGCTTCGGGTGAGACGCTGATCGAGTTCATCGCCGAAAGTGGCGTGGAGACCTCCGACACACCCATCATCCGCCTTGGTGTCGAGACCGCGAGGCGTATCTCGGCGGAGTTCGAGGCGGCTGTGGCCCGTGGAGAGATCACGGCCGCCCGGCTGTTCGACGAGCGCTATCGGGAGATTCCGGGAACGAACCCCAAGCAGTTCCTGACGGACTACACGCATTTCACCGACCGACTGCTACCGCCTATCCAGGATCCGCTGCAGAAGAGCGACCCGCGCATCGTGTTCTGCGTCGCCTGGGCGAAGGGCGGCTATCTGCCCACTCACAACCCGGAATACAGCAAGCCTCAGGGCAACGATCCCGCGTGGAATGCGGCTAATTGCCGTAACCGACGGCTGTTCAACGACCGCGCGGTGCAGAAAGTCGCGGCCAACACCAAGCCCTTCCTCCTGCAGACGTACCGGCGCGACATGGGCGCCGGCAAGTTCGTGCTGATGAAGGACCTGTCTTCGCCGATCTTCGTCAATGGGCGCCACTGGGGCGCCTTCCGCATCGGCTTTCGCCAGGCGTAGCGGCCGGGGATCTCTTGCGCGAGGGTCGTCCCTGGAGGCGGAGAGCTTCCGCGTGGGACAGCGCAAGAGATCCATCGCGGTCGCGGGCTACTTGAGTGACAGCTCCAGGCGGACCTTGTCCTTGGCTTCGGTCTTGGGCGCGCTGCCGATTATGAAGACACGCGAGGGATCGATCGCTCCGTCACCGAGCAGCGCATCCTGCACCGCCTGCGCACGCCGCTTGCCGAGCCCCTCGAGCTGGTTGTCGGACACACTCATCCGGGGCAACAGCGCCGCCTGCAGCTCGGTGTTGGCGGATCCGAAGTCCGGTGGCGGTTCCTTCTTCCTGGCGGCGACGATGACCTGTGCAGACCCGGGGAGTGACGCGTTCTTCCCCAGCTCCTCGCGGTAGAGCGCCACCAGCAGGCGGAAGCGTGAGCCGGGGTCGGTCAGCGCCGGATCGGAGCCCGCCGCCGCCGCATCCACTGCTGCGCCCGAACCCGCACCGCCGCCCTCGCTTGTCGCCGAAGCGGATGCCGCCGGCGACGGGGTGCGTCGATGACCGCGGCCACCGGACTGCTGACTGAGCTCGAGCAGCCGGCGGTCCAGAAGCGCATTTGCCAGTGCCGGACGGTCCAGATCGGGCGAGAAGGTCACCGGCACATCGAGCTTCAATTGCGTCTTGTCCTTCAG
>DASTDD010000286.1:0-21802 GCA_035710545.1 Steroidobacteraceae bacterium | reverse complement strand
GGCTTTCTGCTGGGCATCGCCCTGCTGATCTTCTGGATTGCGGCAACCATCATCGCGGGGATCCGGGCCGGCGAGGGCGTACGCTACCGCTACCCGCTCAGCGTCCGTTTCGTCAAGTAGGCTCGGTGCTCACGCCCCGAGGAAGAGCCGGTAAGCGGGATTGGCGCTCTCCTCGGCATAGGCGTAGTGCAGCTCGTTCAGGTGCAGGACGAAATCGGGCCGCTCCGATGGGGCTACCTGGATGCCCGCCAGCACCCGCCCATAGTCGGATCCGTGATTGCGATAGTGAAACAGGCTGATGTTCCAGCGCGAGCCGATGGCTCGCAGGAACCGCAGCAGCGCGCCCGGACGCTCCGGAAACTCGAAGCGGTACAGCACCTCGTTCTGGATGCCGCGTGCGTGGCCGCCGACCATGTAGCGGACGTGGAGCTTGGCCATCTCGTTGTCTGTCATGTCAGTCACCGCGTAGCCGGCCTCGCGCAGGCTGCGCACGACGCCATCGCGCTCGCCATGACCGTGTGAGATGCCGAACCCGACGAAAATCTGCGCCGCGTGCCCGGCCTCGTATCGGTAGTTGAATTCGGTCACGTTGTGCTGACCGAGCGCCTCGCAGAAGCGCAGGAAGCTGCCGGGCTCCTCCGCAATCACGACCGAGAGCAGGGCCTCGCGCTCGGCGCCGAGATCGGCCCGCTCTGCGACGTGGCGCAGGCGGTCGAAGTTCATGTTGGCACCGCTGTTGACCGCGACGAGGCGCTTGTCTTTCCAGCCCTCGCGGGCCACATATTTCTTGATGCCGGCAACCGCCAGGGCCCCGGCCGGCTCGACGATCGACCGCGTGTCCTCGAAGACATCCTGGATCGCCGCGCAGATCTCGTCCGTGTCCAGCAGCAGGATCTCGTCAACATGGGCCCTGCAGAGCCCGAACGTCTCCTCGCCAACACGCTTCACGGCAACGCCGTCGGCAAAAATGCCCACGCGCTCGAGCGCGATGCGCCGGCCGGCCCGTAACGATTCGTACATGCTCGCCGCGTCTTCGGGCTCGACGCCGACGATTCGCGTGTGGGGATAGAGGTACTTCACATACACGGCGATTCCAGCGATCAGGCCGCCGCCGCCGACGGGCACGAATATCGCATCCACATGGCCGCCGGTCTGGCGCAGGATCTCGACGCCGATCGTGCCCTGACCTGCGATGACGTCCGGGTCGTCGAAAGGGTGCACGAAGACCAGGCTGCGCTCGCGGGCCAGCGCGAGCGCGCGCTCGAAGGCGGCATCGTAGTCATCGCCCTGCAGGATGACTTCTGCGCCCAGATCGCTCACGGCCTGCACTTTGATCTGCGCCGAGGTCTGCGGCATCACGATCACCGCGGGAATCCTGCGTCGCCGCGCGGCCAGCGCCACGCCCTGGGCGTGATTTCCGGCGGACGCGCACACGACGCCACGCTGCGCTATCGACTCCGAGAGATGGGCGATGCGGTTATAGGCTCCGCGCAGCTTGAAGGAGAATGCCGGTTGCAGATCTTCGCGCTTGAGAAGTACCTGGTTGCCGAGCCGGGCCGACAGACGCGGCGCCTCATCGAGAGGCGACTCGATGGCGACGTCGTACACCCGAGCCTTGAGGATTCTCTCGATGTAGGGGCTCGCCACGCGCGCTCTCGGTCGCCGGAGGGGCCAGCAGCTTACCCATTTTCCGGCCCCGTGGGCGAACTGTGCGGGATCTCGACGACCCGGAAGGGAGGACGGTCCGGAAAGGTGCGTATCAGAAGAGGCATCGCGACGTTGTAGACCGGAGTTCCGCTGGCCGTGCGCCCCTCGAGTGCGCCGTGATGGGCATGGCCGTGGAATACGAGATCGACGGGATGACGATTGAGCGGCTCCTCCAGGCGGCTCGTGCCCAGGAAGGCAAAGATCTCCAGCGGCTCACCCTCGCAGGTCGCGCGGATCGGGGCGTAATGCAGCAGCGCGACGCGCCGCTCCGTGCGCAGCCGCGCGAGCGCGCCCTCGAATCGGAGCGCCTCGTCGATCGCCTCCTGGACGTAGCGCTTGGTGGACTGCTCGCCCCAGGCACCCAGCGTGGCCCGCCCGAATCCACCGGAGAAGCCCTTCGCCCCGGCGATTCCAGTGCCATTCACCTCGCACGCTTCCCCATCCAGGACCTTGACGCCGGCTTGAGCGAGGATGCGGCAGACCTCCGCCGACTGCCCCGACTCGTAGTCGTGATTGCCGAGCACCGCCGCGATCGGAATGCTCACCGCGGCGCTCAACTCGCGGACCAGGATGTCAGCTTCCTCCGGCAAACCGTAATCCGTCAGGTCGCCGCATAACAACAGAACATCGGCCTGGTCGTTCACCGCGGCGAGCCAGCGCTGCAGTGTGCCCTGCGATGTCTTCTTCACATGCAGGTCCCCTACGGCGGCCAGGCGCGTTGCTTGCTTACTGTTCAGTTCGGGTGCCCTCGGACTGGACTGCGGAGCAAAATGCATGCCCATTGGCAACGATCCCACCCCCGGGGCGCGCCGATTCTACCTGCACACCATGGCGCTTCTGGACGAGGCTGGCCTCCCCTATCTGGTTGGCGGGGGCCACGCGCTCGAGCATTACACGGGTATCGAGCGAGGTACCAAGGACTTCGACATCTTCGTGCGTCGCGCGGACTACGAGCGGATCACCGGCGCGCTCGCCGCTGCCGGCTACCACACGGAGCTCACTTTCCCACACTGGCTCGGCAAGGTGAGCAGCCGCCACGGCTACGTCGATGTCATCTTCAACTCCGGAAATGGCGTGACGAACGTGGATGAAGCCTGGTTCCAGAACGCGAGCGCGGGGCAGGTATTCGGGCTGCCGGCCCGCATGTGCCCGGTGGAGGAGATGATCTGGTCCAAGGCATTCGTCATGGAGCGTGAGCGATATGACTGCGCCGACATCATGCATCTGCTGCTCACCTGCGCCACCCGACTCGACTGGCCGCGCCTCGTCGAGCGCTTCGCGGAGCACTGGCGCGTGTTGTTTTCCTATCTGTGCCTGTTCGGCTTCGTCTATCCCGGGGAGCGGGCACGCATACCCGAGTGGGTCATGAGCCGGTTTGTCGGGTTGCTCGAACGGGAGGCGCGAGCTCGTCCGCCTGCGCAACACATGTGTCAGGGAACACTGCTGTCCCGTGAGCAGTACCTGGTCGACGTCCAGGAGTGGGGGTTCGCGGATGTGCGCAACACCAAGGCCAGCATGATGACAGCCAGGGACATCGTGCTGTGGACGGACGCGATCAACGGCGCGAAGTAGCGATCAGCGATCTCGGAGGCGCGGACGAGCCGATCCGCCCAGCGGGTTCCGCTCAGGTCTTGGCGCCGCGCACCGCAAAGCGGAACTGGGTCTTCCCAATGACGACGTTGTCGCCGTCCTTCAGCGGCTGACGGGTAATACGCCGGTTGTTGACCAGCACGCCATTGGTGCTGTTGAGATCCTCAATGATCGCATGCGCAGGCCCCGCCAGAATCACAGCGTGATGCCGGCTGATGAACTTGGCATCGATCTGCAGATCGTTATCCGGCGTGCGGCCGATGCTCGTCTTGCGGCCGAGCACATGGACGACCTCGCTCTCGCCGTCGGTCCGGATCAGAAGCCGCGTGGCGGCTCCGTCTGGAGCCGGCTCGTGGCTGTGCTCCGTGCCGTGATCCATGCGCGTGATACTGCGCTGGATGTGGCCGACGAGTACCGCGCTGTTGGCCGTCTCCTGCTCCAGGCGACGGATGAGGTTGTCGCGCTCCGTGATCGCGTGCCGCGCCTCCTCGACCGTGGCACGCCACTCGTGATTGACCTTCTCGAGCTCTTCGACGCGTGTGGTCTTGCTGCGCGCGTCCGCTTCCAGGCGATGTATATTGTCCTCGGCGGCACGCAGGTCGCTCTCGAGCTCCTTCACGCGAGCGACGCTCGCATTGGCCTCGGATTGCAGCACCCGCACCGTTTCCTGCTGCTGGGCGACGCGGTCCTCGAGCTCGCGGATTCGCTCCTCGCCAGCGGCAATGCGAGCCACGCCCTCGTTGCGCTCCAGGCCGGCGGCCTGCAGGGCGGTGCTCGATGTCTGCAGCTCCCCGCGAACGCCCGCCACCTCGGCTTCGAGCTGTTCGGCCCGGCGGCGCTGGGTCTCCAGCGCTGCGACGGCCTCCTCAAACCGGGTTTGGACGCCCCGAGTGGCGCTTTCGTGCTCCTCGCCGCGCGTGGTTGCTGCCTTCAGCGAGGCCTCGAGGGAGGCGGTGCTGGCAAGCAACTGTGCGCGCTCGCCCGACAGACGTTCCAGCTCGGCATGCTGTTGTGCGGCTGCGGCGGTTTGCTGCGCGAAGCTTTCCTCCAGCGAGCGAATCCGGTCGTTACGCTGTGACAGCGCCGCGTTCAATGCGTGCACGGTCTGTTGCAGGCTATCGCGATCGCGCTCGATGTCGGTTTGCTGCTCGCCCCGCTGCGCCAGCGCGGCGGAGAGCGCGCTCACCTGCTTCTCGAGGATCGCGATACGCGCGACGCGGTCGCGCAGTTCGGCTTCGAGCTGCGCGACGCGCGCGATCTGCCCCGCCAGATCGACTTCGAGGCGCCCAAGGCGCGTGTCCCGCTGCTCGACGTGACCATCGAGGGTCGCAATCAACTCCTCGAACACGGAGCGCCGCCCCTCATTCGACTGCAGCGTCTCCAGATAGCCGACCGAGCGCGCCCTGGCTTCCGCCAGTTCCTGTTGCACGACGGAGAAGGCGTGCGCCCGCGCCTCCAGCTTCACTTCGAAGTCGTGCTGGACCGCGCCGAGCTGCGCCTGGAATTCGGAGGTCCGCTGGGCAAGTTGCGACCGCGCTTCGGCTTCCTGAGCCCGCCCTTTCTCCTCCGCGGCTTCACGCTGCTCCAGACTCTTCTGCAGCTCGGCAATTCGGCTCTGCGCTGCGGCGGCACCGGCCCGGGCCTGGGCCAGCTCGTTGGACAGGGCCCGCGCGCGCTGTTCGCTCGACCCGCGCTCGGTGACGGCCGCATCCAGTGCCCGCTCGATCTCAGCGAGTCGCTCGCCCTTGCGCGTGAGGCGCTCTTCGACGTCGCGCAGCGTCGTGGAGAGAGCCTGCAGGTTGATCTCCAGCCGCGCCCGGTTCTCATCGATCGCGGTATTGGCCGGCTCGGCCGACGCAGGAGCCGCGGGGCGCAGCGACTGAGCAGGAACGACCCACGTGTCGGTGGAGCCATGGTCCCGCGGCAACGCGCCGTTGCCGGCCGAATGGGAGACGTTCGTGGAGGCCGACTCGCTGGCACCTGAAGTGAATCCGGCCTCGTAGGCCATCACGTCGAGTACCGGCAGCTCGGCGGTTACTTCCAGGTCCGCCTCGTCGGGTGGTGACGAATGGCGTTGCAGGCTCATGGCAAGTCTCCTCGCGCTCACGGCAGTCCGATTTGCGCGATCCCCTTATGCTGTTCCTTTTAACCCGGAGTGTAGCGCCGTCAGGGACCGCGGACTGCTATTCAAAATCAAATGTGTGAGCACGGTCGTGCAGATATGACATAAAGGCACGGGAATCTGCCGGACTGCCGCTTACCCTCTGAGAAAATCCCTGAGCAACCCCAGGACCGCCTCCGGCGCCGTCTCCAGAACCAGACTGCCCTGATCCGGAACCTCCAGGAGCCGCGCCTTGGGCAGCAACTCGCGGACCCGCTGTGTCGCCTCCCAGAACTCATCCCTGAGCCGAAGCACGAGGGTGGACTGGACAACGAGGCCGAGCCGCTGTCGGGCTTCATAATGTTGCGCGGCCGCGAGCATCGCCGCGCCCTGACTGCCGCTCTTGAGCTTCTCGAGGAAACCTCGTGCCCGGGTATCGAGTGGAACGCCGGCGCCATAGCTATCCAGGGCGCGGCGCCACTCCGCCGTAAGATGCGAGCCGTCCTCTGCGGGAGCAGCCAGGGGCGCACGCCTGAGCCCTTCGCGCTCGGCGTCATTCAGAACGGGAACCGACATGAGCACGACTCGGCGTACCTGCTGCGGACGCGTGATCGCGAGCTCAGCCGCGGCAAGGCTTCCGATCTGCCAGCCCAGCAGGTCGATCTGGCGGAATCGCATGCTATCGAGGAAATCCCCGAGCGCCGCGGCGTAGTCGGCAATTGCCGGTCGCGCCGGCGGCGCATCGGATTCCCCGAATCCGGGCAGATCGGGGGCATACACCGATCGGTCGCGCCCCGCGAGGGGCAGCAACTTATGGAACGTGCCACCGGAGCACACTGCCGAATGCACGCACAGAAGCGGTGTCCCCTCCTCGAATCCACCTCCCGGCGGAATGGCGTTATGGACGTGAAGCTGCCCGTACCGGCACTCGAAGTAGCCTCGACGGACACGCGGTTCGGTCTCGACCGGATGGCGGGGTACTGTACCTTTGGCCATGAAAGGGCTCCCTGAAGCGCAGTCCGCGATACTGCCATTTCCCGCGAACGTGTATGCGGTCGGTCACGAAAGCCGCATCGATGCCTTGCGCCACAAAGCGTGGCGAGGAAAGCTGGAACCTTGGCGGGGACCGGTAGTCTTCGCCGGTGCGACGTCCGCCGTCCGGGAGGTCTCCCATGATCAGACTCTTCTCGCTGCTGTGCCTGCTCCTACCGCTGACCGCATGCGGCGTCGCCGAGACCGGTGCCGCGGCCGCAGCCGGAGGTGTCTCGGCGGCCGAGCAGGCTCGTCAGGCGAAGCAGACTGAGGCTCGCGTGCAGCAGCAGATCGATGCTGCTTACCAACACGCGGCGGAACAGCGCAAATCCGCTGAGGCGGATTCCCAGTAGAGCTCTCGCGCAAACCGCTACCCGGTCGCGCAACTGATCCCCCGCAATGCGACAGGATCGCCGGCCGCGCGTCGCAGTCCTCTGGAGTGCGACGCGCGGCGGCTGACAGGTCTACTTGCGCTTGCGGCTCTTCGCGCGGGCGCTCCGGGAAGCCGGGCGCTTGGCGGACTTTGCACCGCCTTTCACAGCTCGCCGGGTGCTCGGACTCTGCGTTGCGGCGGGCCGCATCTTCCGGCGTTTGCCCGATGCCCTGCGGGCAGCGGTCTTTTTGGCCGCCTTCTTCGCCACCTTCTTCCCGGCGGCCTTCTTGCGCGTGGCCTTCTTGGCCGCGCCCTTTTTGGCCGCGCCCTTCTTGGGTGCCGCCCTTTTGGCGGGCGCAGCGCCAGCCGGTTTGGCCGCCGCGGCGGGGGGTTTCGCGGCGGGGGGCGATGCAGCGGCGGGGGCAGCAGCGGGCTTGGCGGCCGGTGCTTGTGCAGATGGGGGGGTGGCAGCGGGCTTCGCAGGCGCAGCGGGCTTCGGGGCAGCAGGCGGCTTCTTCGCCGCGGCCGGTGCCTCGGCTTTCGCAGCCTTGGGTGCCTCCACGACGGCAAACGCCCCGCCCTGCGGATCGAGGGCCATGACGATCCACGAGCCACCGGGGACTTCCATGGGTCCGTTCAGCACCCGCCCGCCTCCAGCTTTGACGGCGGATGCCGCCTTGCCTGCGTCGGCGACGCGCGTGTAGCTGAGCCAGCTGGGTGGCGTGGAAGCGTCCCGCGCCTTGTACATCCCTCCGACATCCTGGCCCCCGTGAGAGATGAGCTGATAGATCCCCATGGGACCCATATCGTGGCCGGCGCCTTTCGACCACCCGAACAGCTCGGTATAGAACTTCAATGCGGAGTCCAGGTCCGTCGTGGCCAGCTCGTGCCAGGTAAAATCGCCTACCGCACCACCCGGCGAGGCACCGTCCCCGGACGAGGGGCTGGGTGTGAAGACTGCAAATGCAGCCCCCTGCGGATCGGACAGGACCGCAAAACGGCCTACGTTGGGAATATCCGCCGGGCTCTTCAAAATCTTGCCCCCGAGCCGACGGGCCGTCTCGGCCGTCGCATCGACATCGGGCGTGCCTACGTAAATGAGCCAGTGAGGGGGTGTACCGGCCGCGCCCGAGTCGGACAAAGCCATCAGTCCACCCGCGCGAGTCTTGCCGGACATCCATAGCGTGTACGACGGCATTCCCGATGGCTGTGTCTTCCACGGGATCACGTTCGAGTAGAAAGCGCCGGCCGCCACTGGGTCAGTTGTCATCAACTCGTGCCAGATGAACCGTCCCCGAATATCAGCGTTGCTCATAGCGAGTTTTCCCCTTGTTTGCGAGCTGCATCATCCACCGACGATCCGCACGACATTCTGCACTGCTATCACGATCACTGCCACGACAGATGCGCTTACACGTGCGATCTGATCGTTGATCCGCCAGTGGGGACTGAGACATTTCAGTCCGTCGGGAGGACAATATCCGCCAGGCGGATGGGGAGGAATCGATGAACAGGCGCGAATTCATGCACACAGTCGCAGCCGTCGCGGCCAGCACGGCGGCCGGTTCGGCAGCCCTCGCTGCGGCAGGCCAAGCCGGCTCCCGCGCGGCCAAGCCACTGCGGATCCTGATTCTCGGCGGCACCCGCTTCCTCGGCGTGCATCTCACCCAACTTGCGCTGGATCGGGGGCATCAGGTTACGCAGTTCAATCGCGGCAAGACCAATCCGGATCTGTTTCCCCAGGTCGAGCACCTGCACGGCGATCGGAATGGCCAGCTTGATTCGCTGCGCGGCCGCAAATGGGACGCCGTCATCGACGATTCGGGGTATGTGCCCCGGCATGTCCGTCTGAGCGCCGAGCTCCTGGCCCCCAGCGTCAGCCAGTACCTCTTCATCTCCACCATCTCGGTCTATGCGAGCCTGGCGAAGCCGGTGACCGAGGACTCCCCGGTCGGGACGATTGCGGACGAGAGCGTGGAGAAGGTCGACAACCAGACCTACGGTCCTCTGAAAGCACTGTGCGAGAAGGCCGCACTGGCGGCCTTGCCCGGACGCGCCACAGTGTTCCGCCCGGGCCTGATCGTGGGACCCGATGACAGCACCGACCGGTTCACGTACTGGCCGGCGCGGGCCGCGCGGGGCGGCGAGCTGCTAGCGCCGGGCACGCCGCGGGACCCCATCCAGTTCATCGACGCTCGCGACCTGGCCGCGTTCGCGCTGCGCGCGGTGGAGAACCGGATCACGGGAACGTTCAACGTCGTCTCCCCTCCGGGCAAATTCACCATGGGCGAGCTGATCGAAGCGAGCATCGCAGCGGCCAACGAGCAGGTTAAGCCGAACCCGCCTCCGCACGCGGTGTGGGTAAGGAGCGAATTCCTCGAGAAGCAAAAGGTCGAACCCTGGAGCGACATGCCGGTCTGGATTCCGGAATCGGGGGACGATGCGGGAGCCGAGCACACCAACGTGGCCCGCGCCATGAAGGCCGGCCTGTCCATCCGGCCGATTCGCCAGACGGTGAGCGACACCCTGGCCTGGCATTTGAAGCGGCCGAAGGCCGAACAGGATGCGCTGAAGGCCGGCATCGCTCCGCAGCGCGAACAGGAGGTGCTCAGCGCCTGGCACCAGCTCAACGCCTGAGCCTCTCGGGCTGCGCGGGGGCCCGGACGCCCCCGCAGGATGCCAATGCTGACGCCCGGCGCGACTCTGCGTCACGCCGGCGACCTGGTAGGAGATATGGCGCTGTGAGCCCCGGCGTCGGGGTCACGGGCCGCGAAGCGCGACGAAATCTCCGCTGAAGGAGGCCATTCTGTGGCTTCCGTGCAGCAGCTGAGCGTTCAGAGCCAGGCGGGCACGACCACGGCGCTCAAGCGTGGTGTAGAAGCGCTGCCACGCCGCAGTATCCGTGAACGCGCATTCCGCCTCGAAATCGCCGGGGATCGGCTTCTCGTATTCCATGGAGCTGCGCTGGATGACCAGCTGTGCAGGCACCTCCCCATCCGCGAGACGCAGATGCAGCAGCGTCCAGGCCGACAGAGTAGCCAGCACCGCCGCGCTGCCGCCGAACACGGTCTCATGATGATTGATGTTAGGTCCCAGCGGGGCGTACAGGACGACCTGCTCCGGAGGAGCCGCCCGCACGCGCACACCCATGGCTGCCGAGAGAGGAATGTTCTCGCGGAGGTAGCGCTCCATGCGGTGCCGGACTTCTTCGAGTGACATGGGCGCATGCTCAAGCGAAGGACGCCCATCCGCAAGCCTCATCACACCGGCCGCCACGTGCACGCGTTCGTCTGACATTCGCTTCCTCCGCTCAAGGCAACGTCGCCCGCGCTGCCGTCTCCGAGGCGATAGGCGCCACGGGCACCGAATGCTCGCGCCATATCAGGTAGAGACCGCTGGCGATCACGATACTCCCGCCTATGTACACGCGTGTGGTGGGGAACACCCCCCACACCGTCCAGTCGATCAAGATGCCCCAGAGCAGGGCGGTGTACTCGAAGGGCGCTACCACGGCCGGCGGTGCCTGGCGAAAGGCCTCCGTGAGCAGGTGCTGCCCGGTGGCTGCAAACAGGCCGATGCCCACCAGCAGCACCCAGTCCTCCTGGCGGATCGATACCCAGCCCGGAGCGGCGATCGCCGCGGCGAACATCGTCATCAAGCCGATCATCCAGAACACGACACTCGCCGTGGTGTCGCTGCGCGTCAGGACACGGCATGCGATTGCGCTGAACGCGTACGAGGTCGCGGAAATCAGCGCGGCGACGGCGCCGAGGGATACGAAGCTGGATGCCGACGGGTGCAGCATCGTGATGACCCCCGCCAGGCCGACGGAGATCGCGACCCAGCGCCGCCAGCCCACGTACTCACCCAACAGCGGCACCGAAAGCGCGGTGACGATCAGGGGTGCCGCGAGAAAAATCGCATAGGCATTGGCGAGTGACAGCGCCCGTACCGCGTAAATGAAGCCTCCCAGCGTGATGAGCATGAGAACGGCCCGCAGCAGGTGCATCCCCAGGCGCATCGGCCGCAGGTCGCCGTAGCGTCGCATGATCAGGATGGGGGCCAGCATGAAGGGCAACGACGCCGCGCCACGGATCGTGGCCACTTCCATCGGCGGATAGTGATGCGAGATGAGCTTGAGCAGCGTATCGAGCCCGCAGAAAGCGCTCACAGCCGCGATCATCGTGGCAATCGCCTTGACGGGCCGCGCTGCCGACGGTTTCTGTACCTGCCTGCTCCGGTTCATGGGCACACGCACACACGAAGCTGCGCATCATACGCAGAACGTGGGCGTGGGCGTAACCGGTCGATCGGCCGTGAGCCGATCTACCAGACGCCGACGTTGGGCATCGACTTCCAGGGTTCGGCGGGCGCCAGCGCCGTCCCTTTTTGCAGCAGCTCGATCGAGATGTCATCGGGCGATCGAACGAAGGCCATCCAGCCATCGCGCGGCGGCCTGTTGATGGTCACGCCGTGCTCCATGAGCCGCTGGCAAGTGGCGTAGATATCGTCCACGGCATACGCGAGGTGGCCGAAGTTCCGGCCGCCCGGATAGGGCTGGGGATCCCAGTTGTAGGTGAGCTCGACCTGCGCGCCCTCATCTCCCGGAGCGGCAAGGAAGACGAGCGTGAAGCGCCCCTGAGGCACCTCCTTGCGCGACAGCTCCTGCAATCCCAGGGCCTGGCAGTAAAACCGCAGCGACGCGTCGATGTCGGTGACGCGGACCATCGTATGCAGGTACTTCATGCTCGATACTACCTCGACCCAGCGGTCTCGCAGCTCACGCCGGCTAAAACATCTCGGACGCGCCGGGAGTCTTGATGCGCACCTTGTAGCGCGACGGGATGAACTCCCCGGTGATCATCTCCTCGTAGCTCTGGCCCGGTCCCACCATCGGATACACGCCGGCATCCGGATCGATCATCACCTCGAGGAAAGCAGGGCCGCCGAAGTGCATCAGCTCATCGATGACCCGTGGCACATCCTCCTTGCGATCCAGCCGCACGGCGTAGCGGAAGCCATCCGCCTGCGCCGCCTTCACGAAGTCCTTCTTGTGCAGCGAGCGGTCGCTCGCGGACAGCCGTCCCTTGTGGAAGAGCTTCTGCCACTGCTTGACCATGCCGTCGCCGAAGTTGTTGAGCACGACGATCTTGATGGGCAGATCGTAGGTGGTCACCGTCTCCAGCTCGCCGATGTTCATGCGGATGCTCGAGTCGCCGTCGATGTCGATCACCAGGCGGCGGGGATTGGCGATCTGCGCGCCGATGGCGGCCGGCAGACCGAAGCCCATGGTGCCCATGCTGCCCGAGGTCAGCCACAGTCGCGGCTGGCGGAAATCGCAGTACTGCGCCGCCCACATCTGGTGCTGACCAACGCCGGTGCAGATGATCGCCTCGCCGCCGGCGTGCCGGTTGATCTCCTCGATCACGTAGTACGGCTGGATCAGCGCGCTGGCGCGGTCGTAATTCATCGCATAGACGCGCTTCAGCTCGGCGAGCTCCGCATGCCACTGCCGATAGTCAGGCCGGAGATCCCGGCGCAGCCCCGCGGCGGTCAGCCGCTCGAGCGCTTCGGGCAGCAGTCCGACATGACTCCAGTGCGCACGCTTGACCTTGTTGACCTCGGCACGATCGATGTCCAGGTGCGCGATGCGCTTCGCATTGCGCGCGAACTTCGCCGGGACGCCGGCCACGCGATCATCGAATCGCGAGCCGACCGCGATCAGGAAGTCGCAGTCCTCCACGGCATAGTTGGCGAACGCGGTCCCGTGCATGCCCAGCATGCGCATCGACAGCGTTCGGGTCGTGTCCACTGCGCCGATGCCCATCAGAGTGGTGACCACCGGAATGGAGAATGCGTCGGCGAAGCGGGCCAGCGCATCCGCCGCGTTCGCGTTGATGACGCCGCCACCCGCGTAGATGAGTGGGCGCTGGGACTCGGCCAGCATGTCGAGGAATGTCCCGCACTGCTGCTCATCGAGTACCCGCTCGGAGAGCTCCTGCATGCGGCGGCGGTAGCCGGGAATCGGCAGCCTCCCGCCACCGTTGAAAACCCCTTCCCAGTTCTGGACATCCTTCGGTACATCCACCACCACCGGCCCGGGACGCCCGGTGCGGGCGATCTCGAAGGCGGTGCGCAGGGTGGCTTCGAGTCGCTCCGGCTCGGTGACCAGGAAGATGTGCTTGGCGATCGCGCCCATGATCGAGGGGACGGGCGCTTCCTGGAAAGCGTCGGTACCGATTGCGGCTCGCGCGACCTGGCCACAGATGACGAGTATCGGAACCGAGTCGGCCATCGAATCGCGCACCGGGGTCACGGTGTTCGTCGCGCCCGGCCCGGAGGTCACGATACAGACCCCTACGCGACCGGTCGCGCGGGCGTAGCCGGCCGCCATGAAGGCGGCCCCCTGCTCGTTGGCCGGGACGATCAAGGGGATCTGCGTGCCGCCGTCGCGGTTGCGCTCCTCGTTGAAGAGAAATACCGCATCGTAGGTAGGCAGGATTGCCCCGCCGCTGTAGCCGAAAATGGCCGTCACGCCTTCGTCCGCCAGGACCTGCATGATCATCCGCGCACCGGACATCCTCTGTCCGGCAAGCGGGTGCGCCACGGGGCGCGGCTGAATTACCGTATCGCTCATGATCCGGTTGAGCCTAGCAGCTTGCCATGCCGACGCAACAGCGCCGGCCCCGGGGGGTCAAAGTCGGCGGAATCCTTTATTCTGCAATATGTCCTTCCGTCCCGGATCTTGAGCCGATGCGTCACATCATTGCCATCCTCCTGCAGAACGAAGCCGGCGCGCTCACTCGTGTCGCGGGCTTGTTCTCCACACGCGGCTACAACATCGAGTCGCTGTCCGTCGCGCCGACGGATGACTCCACGGTGTCCCGGCTCACCCTGGTCACTACGGGATCGGAAGGGGTCATTCAGCAGATCGCCAGCCAGCTCAACAAGCTGGTGGATGTGGTGAGCGTGGAGGACATGACCCAGGGCGAGCACCTGGAGCGCGAGCTCGTTCTGCTCAAGCTGCACGTGCAGCCGGAGCGGATTGACTCCGTCCGGGGGTACATCGTGCGCACCGGAGGCCGGGTACTGGATCCGGCCGCCGACGGCTTCATCGCCGAGTTGACGGCGAGCGAAGCGGAGGTCAACGAGTTCGTCGCGCACCTCGGACAGCTGACCGCGCTCGTGGAAATCGTCCGTAGCGGCGCGCTCGGGATCGGGCGCAACGCCCGGCCGCTGCGCGTCGTGCGCTGAATGGCCGGAGACCCGCGAGCACCCAGTGAGCCGCGCACGCATTCTCATCGTCGACGATCTGCCGGAGAAGCTGCTCGTATATAGCAGTCTGCTCGATGACCTCGATGCCGAGATCGTCACGGCCGGCTCGGGCACGGATGCCCTGAAGCAGGTCCTCGAGGGCTCATTCGCGGTCATTCTGCTCGATGTCAACATGCCGGACATCGACGGCCTCGAGACGGCGACCCTGATCCGCAGTCATCGCAACGGCCGGCATACGCCCATCATCTTCATCACCAGCTATGCGGACGAAATCCAGACCGCGCGTGCCTATGAGCTCGGCGCCGTCGACTACATCCTCTCGCCGGTCGTCGCCTCCGTGCTGCGGACCAAGGTGCGGGTATTCGTCGATCTCTCCGCAGCACACGAGGCGCTCGCCCGCTCCAACCGCGAGTTGGAATCGAGGGTCCGGGAGCGCACTGCGGAGCTCGAGCAGCTCAGCCGGCTCAAGGACGAGTTTCTCGCGACGATGTCGCACGAATTGCGCACGCCTCTGAACGCCATCTTCGGATGGGTCACCCTGCTGCGCACACGGCGGCTGGACACGGCAACGCAGGAGCGGGCCCTCGAGACCATCGAGCGCAATGCACGCTCCCAGAAACGCCTGATCGAGGATCTGCTCGATGTATCGCGAATCGTGACCGGAAAGGTGACTTTGGAGCTCGCGACATTCGATCCGCGGCGTGCGGTGCGCGGCGCCCTCGATTCGATGCAGCCGGCGGCTCAGGCCAAGGACATCCGCATCGTGCCCGTGCTCGATGCGGTCGGTACGGTGCGTGGCGACTTCGCAAGATTGCAGCAGGTCGTGTGCAACCTGCTCTCCAATGCCATCAAGTTCACGGCCGCGGGAGGGCAGATCGAGGTGGCGCTCCTGCGCCGCGACGGCGCGGCGGAAATCAGCGTCACCGACAGCGGTCAGGGCATCAAGGCGGAGTTCCTGCCCCTGGTGTTCGAACGGTTTCGCCAGGAGGATGGCTCCATCAGCCGGCGACACGGTGGTCTCGGCCTGGGCCTGGCCATCGTGCGACACCTCGTGGAGCTGCACGGCGGTTCCGTGCGAGCGTACAGCGACGGAGAGGGCAAGGGCTCGCGGTTCGTCGTGCGGGTCCCTTGCCGCGAGTCGGGTGCCGAGATCGAGGGTCAGGAGGAGATTCGGGCGAGCCCTGCGGCAGCATCGCTGCTGGCCGGTTTGCGGCTGCTGGTGGTGGACGATGAGGCGAGCGCGCGCGATCTCATCGCGAACGTGCTGCGCGGCTACGGCGCGGAGGTGTGGGTCGCTGAGAGCGGGCAGGTCGCGCTCACCAGGCTGTTCGAGGTGCGACCGCACGTGCTGATCGCCGATCTCGGCATGCCGGGCATGGACGGCTATGCTCTCATCGAGCAGGTGCGCGCGCTCGAGCCCGAGTTTGGCGGCCAGACACCGGCCGTCGCGGTGACGGGCTATGCGTCCGCATCAGATCGCCTGCGGGCACTGCAGGCCGGCTACCAGAATCACGTCGCCAAGCCGGTCGAGCCGGAGGAGCTGGCAATCGTCATCTGCAGTCTCTGCGGTCGCGCGACGCTCGAAAAGCGTGCGGAGCCCTCAGGGCAGCAGGACGGTTGAGCCGGTCGTGCGGCGCGCTTCCAAATCGCTCTGCGCGCGCCCGGCTTCGGACAGCGGATAGGTCTGACCGATTCGCACGCGCACGGTTCTGCTCTTCACGGCGGCAAACAACTCCCTGGCAGCTGCCGCCAGGTCGGTCCGCCGGGTGATGTAGTTGAACAGAGTGGGTCGCGTGAGGAACAGCGAGCCCCGCTTGCTGAGCTCGAGCGGCGAGATCGAGGGCACGGGCCCCGAGGCGTTGCCGAAGGTGACCATCATTCCCAGCGGCCGCAGGCAGTCCAGCGACTGAAAGAACGTGTCCTTGCCAACCGAGTCGTACGCGACGGCCACGCCCTGGCCGCGCGTGATCTCCCTGACACGCGCCACGAGATCATCCTTGCCGGAGAGCAGGACGTGCCGGCAGCCATTGCGCCGCGCGAGCTCCGCCTTGGCCTCGCTGCTCACCACACCGATGACCTTTGCGCCGAGCGCCTTGGCCCACTGGCACAGCAGCAGACCCACGCCGCCGGCGGCAGCATGCACCAGGATGCTGTCGCCACGGACCACGCGGTAGGTCCGTCGGAGCAGGTAATGAGCTGTCAGTCCTTTCAGCATGATTGCCGCCGCCTGCTCGTCTGACACACCCTTGGGTATCTTGACGAGCCTGTCGGCCGGCACATTGCGCACGTCGCAGTAGGCACCCGGCTTCGGCAATACGTATGCGACACGGTCACCGATCCTGAGGCCGCGCACCTTGCGCCCGACCCCGGTCACAACGCCGGCGGCCTCACGTCCAATACCGCTGGGCAGGGCAGTCGCATACAGACCGGTCCGGTCGTAGACGTCGATGAAGTTCAACCCGATGGCCGTTTGGCGCAGCTGGGCCTCATCCGGCGCTGGCGGTCCGGTCTGCACCTCCTCCAGGCGCAGGACTTCGGGTCCGCCGACCTCGTGAAAACGGACGACTTTGGGCATCGGCGAATCTTACCCGGAACCGCGTCTCGCTAGCGCAGGCCAGTTTTTCCCGTTATAGAGCTGCGTCGTCTGTCTCGCCGGTCCGGATGCGGATCACGCGCTCGATATCGGTGATGAAGATCTTCCCGTCGCCGACCTTGCCGGTCTTGGCGGACTTGAGTATCGCCTCGATGACCTGGTCGACCAGGTCGCCGCGCACGGCCACCTCGATGCGGGTCTTGGGAACGAAGTCGACCACGTACTCCGCACCCCGGTACAGCTCCGTGTGCCCCCGCTGTCGCCCGAAGCCTTTCACTTCGGTCACGGTCATGCCGGACACGCCGATGTCGGACAGCGCGGCGCGCACATCGTCGAGCTTGAACGGTTTGATGATCGCAGTGACCAGTTTCATAGGATTTGCTCGTCGCCAGTGGCCTGTGGGATCGGTTGCTACCAGTTTAAATCAACGCCCGCCCCGGGGGGCACCTGCACCATCCTGGCGCGGCTGCGGCCCGTGCAGCAGCCCCTCGCCGGGCCCCCACGAAAGCGAGTGTCTGGATGGTCGGCTCGAGCACTGCAATGTGCCAAGCTCGATTTCGTGGGGTGGCTCGGGTATCGGCTATGCTTCGATGCGTGTTTGGGCAGATCGTCATCGTGGGTGCGGGCCAGGCGGCCGATCAGGCGGTTCATACGCTGCGCCGCAAGGGCTATGCCGGAAAGCTCACCGTCGTGGGCGAGGAGCCCTGGCTGCCGTACCAGAGGCCTCCGCTTTCGAAGAAGTTTCTGGCGGGGGTGCTGGACCGGGCGCGTCTGGTTTTTCGCCCCGCGGAGTTCTATGCCGAGCACGGCGTGGAGACGCTGCTTGGAAGGCGCGTCCAGCAGATCGATCGGACTGCCCGCCGACTCCGCCTCGACGATGATTCCACCCGGCCCTACGACGCACTGCTTCTCGCGACAGGCAGCAAGCCGCGGGCACTGAGCGTTCCGGGCGCGGACCTCGCTGGCGTGCATACGCTGCGGACCATTGCCGATGTGGACCGGATACGGGCGGATATGGAAGGAGGCGGCCGCCTGGTCATCGTGGGTGGTGGTTACATCGGACTGGAGGTGGCAGCGACCGCGCGCGAGCGGGGGCTCGATGTCACGGTCCTCGAGATGGCCGATCGCGTCATGAATCGGGTCACTTGCCGGGAAATCTCCGCCTTTTACGAAACCGAACATGCGCGTCACGGGGTCCGGATCGTCAACCACGCGCGCGTCCAGGCTCTGGTGGGCGAAGCGCAGACCGGCCGGGTCAAGGCCGTCATGACCGAAGACGGTGCGGAGCACCCCGCGGACCTGGTCATCGTGGGAGTCGGGGTTGCAGCAGCCGATGAGCTGGCCGTGGCCGCCGGGCTGGATTGCTCCAATGGCATTCAGGTCAACGAGTTCTGCGCTACCTCGGATCCAGCGATCTTCGCGGCCGGGGATTGCACCAACCACCCCAACCCACATTATGGCCGGCGCTTGCGCCTCGAGTCGGTGGACAACGCCTACGAACAGGCCGGCAGCGCTGCAAACAACCTGCTGGGCATTCCCACCGTGCATGACAAGGTGCCCTGGTTCTGGTCCGATCAGTACGATCTGAAGTTGATCATCGTGGGGATCTGCCAGGGATATGACCAGGTCATCGTGCGAGGCACGCCCTCGAGCCGCTCCTTCAGCGCCTGTTATCTGCGCAACGGCGAGCTGATCGCCGTGGACAGCGTGAACAGTCCCAAGGATCAGATGGCGGCGCGCAAGCTCATCGCCGCTCGTGCCCGCCCGAGCCTGGACAAGCTCGGCGACCCGGGCGTGATGCTGAAGGACGCCCTCTAGGAGCGCTCGCTCAATTGCCTAACCGGCGTGCTTTTTCGCGGCCAAAAGCCGCGCCTGGCGTACCCCGGGGAAATCGAGCCTGACGCTGGCTACAACGCACGCCGGTAGTCAAGACGCTCGATTTCCCGGGGACCCCCGCTTGGCCGCGTATTCAAATCCGCTGGTGGGACTGGCCCGCTGAAATCGCCAACGGCGATTTCAGCCCATCAGACAAGCATCACCAACAAATCCTTGGCGTCCACCTGCTGACCCGGGCGCGCCAGGACTTCCGCCACCTCGCCATCCGCTTCCGCGCGGACCGCCGTTTCCATCTTCATGGCTTCGAGCGTCACCAGCACCTCTCCCCGTGCGACCTTGCGCCCCGGGATTGCCGTGACGGTGGCGACGGTCCCGGGCATTGGCGCACCCACGTGCTTTGTATTGCCGGGCTCGACCTTGCGCTGGGGCGGTCGCTCTGCGACCTGACTTCGATCCGGGACCCGCACCGAACGCGGCTGGCCGTTCAACTCGAAGAAGACAGTGCGCGTGCCATCCTGGTGCACCTCGCTCGTTGCCAGGTGCCGCACGATGAGCGTCTTGCCCCGCTCGATGTCCACGCTCATTTCCTGTCCCGGCTCCATTCCGTAGAAGAATACGGGCGTGGGCAGCATGCTCACGTCGCCGTACTGGAGCCGGTCGCGGGCGTAGTCCGCCCAGACGCGCGGATACATCAGACAGGAGGCAAGATCGTCGTCCGTGACCGGGCGCGGCAGCTTCTGCTGAATGCGGGCGCGCTCGGCACTGAAGTCCACGGGCGGCAAGAGAGCGCCGGGTCGCTGCGTGACGGGCGGCTCGCCCTTGAGGATCTTGCGCTGCAACCCGGCCGGAAAACCACCATGCGGCTGACCCAGCTCGCCGCGGAACAGCTGCACGACTGACTCGGGGAAAGCCACATCGATGTCCGGGTCGAGCACCTGCTTACGGGTCAGCCCGCCGGTGACCATGAGCAAGGCCATGTCGCCGACCGCCTTGGAAGTCGGGGTGACCTTGACGATGTCGCCAAACATCTCGTTAACGTCGGCGTAGGTCTGCGCGACTTCCGGCCATCGGTCAGCGCCTATCCCGAGTGATCGCGCCTGTTCGCGCAGGTTGGTGTACTGGCCGCCGGGCATGCCGTGCACGTACACCTCGGAAGCGCCCGAGCGGATATCGCTCTCGAACGCGCCATAGAGCTTGCGCGTCTGCTCCCAGTAGGCGGACACAAGGCGCAGCTTCGCCGGATCAATCCCGGAATCACGCGGTCCATGGCGCAAGGCTTCCACAATCGAGCCCATGTTCGGCTGCGAAGTGAGTCCGCTCATGGCGTCGATGGCGCAATCGACTGCATCGGCCCCGGCCTCGACCGCTGCGAGCACGCTTGCAGCGGCGATTCCGCTCGTGTCGTGCGTGTGGAAATGGACCGGCAGGCCGATCTCCTTCTTCAGAGTCTGCACCAGCACCCGAGCTGCGTTGGGTCGGCACAGTCCACCCATGTCCTTGATACCCAGCACGTGAGTGCCGGCGGCCTTGAGCTCGCGTGCCAGGCCGAGGTAGTAGTCGAGCGTGTACTTCTTCTCGCGCGGGTCGCTCAGGTTGCCCGTGTAGCAGATCGCGGCCTCGCACAGCTTGCCCGACTCGAGCACCGCCTCGATGGAGACCCGCATGTTCTCGACCCAGTTGAGCGAATCGAAGATGCGGAACACGTCGATGCCACGCCTGGCGGCCTGCGCAACGAAGAACCGCACGACATTGTCCGGGTAGTTGGAATACCCGACGGCGTTGGCGGACCGGAACAGCATCTGCAGCAGGAGATTCGGCAGGCGTTCCCGGAGCTGCTCGAGCCGCTGCCACGGATCCTCGCGCAGGAAGCGCATCGCCACGTCGAAGGTCGCACCCCCCCAGCACTCCACGGAGAACAGCCCGGGCAGCATGCTCGAGTAATATGGCGCAATGCCCGTCATGTCGATGGTGCGCATCCGCGTCGCCAGCAGCGACTGATGTGCGTCTCGCATCGTCGTGTCGGTGATGAGAACGCGATGCTCCGCCAGCATCCACCGGGAGAAGCTCTCCGGCCCGAGCTCCTCGAGCTTCTGCTTCGTCCCGGGCAGCGGCGGCTCCAGCGCCACCTGCGGCAGATGCGGCGTGCTGAACTGCGCCGGACGCGCCCGGCCGCGGGTCTCGGGATTCCCGTTGACGATCGTCTCACCGACGTAAGTGAGAATTCGGGTCGCCCGATCGCGCTTGCGCGGCCACTGGAACAGCTCCGGCGTGGTGTCGATGAAACGCGTGGTGTACTCGCCGGCGGCGAAGCGCGGATGGGTGATGAGCTGATCCAGGAAGCGCAGGTTGGTGACGACGCCGCGCACGCGGAACTCCCACAACGCGCGGTGCATGCGCGCGATGGTTTCCTCCGCCGTCGGTGACCACGAAGTGACCTTGACCAGCAGTGAATCGTAGGAGCGGGTGATGATTGCGCCCGTGTAGGCGGTGCCGGCATCCAGGCGGATGCCGAAGCCCGCCGGACTGCGATAGGCCGTGATCTTGCCGTAGTCGGGAATGAAGTTGTTTTCGGGGTCCTCCGCCGTGATCCGGCATTGCAGCGCGTGTGCGCTGACGCAAATCTGCTCCTGGGGGGGTACCCCGCTTGCGGCGGTCCCGATGCGCGCGCCCGCGGCGATGCGGATCTGTGCCTTGACCAGATCGATACCGGTCGCACATTCCGTCACCGTGTGCTCGACCTGAATGCGCGGGTTGACCTCGATGAAGTAGAACTCGCCGCTGTCCGCGTCCTGAAGGAACTCCACCGTCCCGGCATTGACGTAGCGCGCCGCGCGACCGATTGCGAGCGCCGCCTCACACAGCCTCGCGCGCTGTTCGTCCGTGAGGAAGACGGCTGGCGCTCGCTCGACGACCTTCTGATTGCGCCGCTGCACCGTGCAATCCCGCTCGAACAGGTGGACCAGACCGCCATGACTGTCCCCGAGTATCTGCACTTCCACATGCCGCGCGCGCCGCACGAGCTTTTCCAGGTAGACCTCGTCATTGCCAAAGGCCGCCTTCGCTTCGCGCCGCGCCACGGGGAGCATCTCGGCAAGCTGGGCATCGTCCTCCACCACCCGCATGCCCCGGCCGCCCCCGCCCCAGCTCGCCTTGAGCATCACGGGATAGCCGATTGCCTGCGCAAGAGACGCCGCGGCCGGCAGATCGGCAGGCAGGGGCGGCGTCGCGGGCATGACGGGTACACCCGCGGAGACCGCCAGGTTGCGGGCGGACACCTTGTTGCCCAGCGCGCTCA
>DASTDD010000285.1:0-27025 GCA_035710545.1 Steroidobacteraceae bacterium | reverse complement strand
CGGCGCCGCGCAGCTTCTCGAGCGTGAGCTCCAGGCCGCCGCTCTCAAGGAGTACACACACGTCATCATCGGCGAGGCCGACCGGCTCACGGCGCTCGTTGATTCGATGGCGGGGCCGAGCCGCGCGCCCCAGAAGGTGTTGCTGAACATCCACGAGGTTTGCGAGCACGTCTATCATTTGTTGCGCGCCGAAGCGCCCGCCAGCATCACGATCGAGCGCGACTACGATCCGAGCCTCCCGAACGCAATGTTGGATCGACATCAGACGATCCAGGCGCTGCTCAACGTGGCGCGCAATGCGATGCAGGCGATCAGCGGCAAGGGACGCATCGTGCTGCGTACCCGCGCTCTGTCGAATGTGAGCATCGGCTCTGCGCGCCATCGCCTGGTGGCCAGCGTCCAGGTGGAGGACGACGGACGCGGCGTACCCTTCGAGCTGCGCTCGAGCATCTTCTATCCGCTCGTGACCGGCCGCGCGAACGGCAGCGGCCTGGGACTCGCGGTGGCCCAGGAGCTCGTCACGCGCAACGGCGGGTTCATAGAGTTCGAAAGCGAGCCCGGCCACACCACGTTCACCCTGCTTCTGCCACTCGGAGAATCCTCATGAACGCCCACGCGCTGCGAATCTGGCTCGTCGATGACGACGCCTCCATCCGCTGGGTGTTGGAACGCGCCCTGCGCAACGGGGGTATGGCGCCGCGTGCGTTCGAAGCTGCCGAGCCCGCTTTGGACGCCCTGCGGCGCGAGTCGCCCGACGTGCTGATCACCGACATCCGCATGCCCGGACAGTCCGGGCTCGAGCTGCTGAAGAAGATCCGCAGCGCTCGCCCCGCCCTGCCGGTCATCGTGATGACGGCGCATTCCGATCTCGGCAGCGCGGTGTCCGCCTACGAAGGCGGCGCCTTCGAGTACCTGCCCAAGCCCTTCGATATCGATCAGGCAGTCGCGCTCGTGCGCCGCGCCGCGCACGCGCACCCACAACAGGGAGTGGACTCGGGAGCCACGCCAAGAATTCCAGAGCTCCTCGGTCGCGCGCCTGCAATGCAACAGGTGTTCCGCGCAATCGGACGGCTCGCGCGTTCGAGTGTGACCGTGCTGATCACCGGAGAGTCCGGTACGGGCAAGGAGCTGGTCGCTCGGGCGCTGCACGATCACAGCCCGCGCGCGGGCAAGCCATTCATCGCCCTCAATACCTCGGCGATCCCGGCGGACCTGCTCGAGTCCGAGCTGTTCGGTCACGAGAAGGGCGCCTTCACCGGAGCGGACTCGCAGCGCCGCGGGCGTTTCGAGCAGGCTGACGGTGGCGCGTTGTTTCTTGATGAGATCGGCGACATGTCCATGCCACTGCAGACGCGCCTGCTGCGCGTCCTGGCCGAAGGCGAGTTCTACCGGGTCGGCGGACAGACACCGATCCGGGTCGACGTGCGCGTGATTGCCGCGACCCATCAGAATCTCTCTGAGCGCGTGCAACGCTCGCTATTCCGCGAGGATCTCTACCACCGGCTGAACGTCATTCGCATCGAGCTGCCTCCACTGCGCGCTCGCGCGGAGGACACTCCCGCGCTGCTCGCTCACTACATGATCGTCGCTGCCCGGGAGCTCGGAGTGGAGCCCAAGGTGCTCGCAACGGAGGCTCAGCGCAGGCTCGAGGCGTATGGCTGGCCGGGTAACGTGCGCGAGCTGGTGAACCTGTGCAGGCGGCTGTCGGCGCTCGCGCCCGGAAGCGAGGTTCGGCTCGAGGATCTGCCTCCCGAGGTCATGGCCTCACCGCCGGTGGGTGCGGCGGACACCGACTGGGCGAGAGCGCTGGCCACATGGGCGGACCGGGAGGCGCTGCACGCACAGCGCCCGCTGCTCGATCAGGCGCTCCCGGAATTCGAGCGTGTCCTGATCCGGTGCGCACTCAAGCGGACACAGGGTCATCGCCAGGAGGCGGCCAAACTTCTGGGCTGGGGCCGCAACACACTCACCCGCAAGGTCAAGGAGCTGGGGATGGACGGCGCGGAAGAGTCGCTGTGATAGATTGCCGCGCATGCAAGACTGGCACGCGCTGCTGCACTACCGGTTTCTCGAGAATGATGCAGCCGACTGGCTGATTGCCGCGGTCGCATTCCTCGTCACGCTGACCGTTCTGCCGATCCTGCGGGGGCTGATCCGCGCCTGGCGGCGCCGCTCGGCCGAGCAGGGCCGGCCGCAGCTGCACACGGCGATCGACCTCGCCACGCTGCTCGTGTCCCGCACCAGCCGGCTGTTTCTTCTGGCCGTGGCACTGTATTTCGCATCGCGCGATCTGACCTTCACACCCCGCCTGGAGCGGGTGCTGACCATCACGATCGTCGCGTTGTTCTGGCTGCAGGCCGGCCTGTGGGGCATGACGGCCGTGCGCTTCGCCATCGACCGGCGGCGCGCGCGCTCGGCGGGCCTGGATGCCCTGCTGGCCAGCTCCATGGATGTGATCCTGTTCTGTGCCGGCCTCATCATCTGGACGATGGTCCTGCTGCTCGCGCTCGACAACCTGGGCGTGCAGATCAAGCCGTTGCTGGCGGGCCTGGGCATCGGCGGAATCGCGATCGCGCTCGCGGTGCAGACGCTTCTCAGCGACCTGCTGGCCTCGATGTCCATCGCGCTCGACAAGCCGTTCGGCCTCGGAGACTTCCTCACTCTCGGGGACTACCAGGGCACGGTCGAGCACATCGGGGTCAAGAGCACCCGGCTGCGCAGCCTGACGGGCGAGCAGATCGTGATAGCGAATGCGGATATCGTGAAGGCCCGCGTGCGCAACTTCGGGCGCATGCGCGAACGGCGCGCGCTGTTCCAGTTCGGCGTCAACTACGACACGCCGGTCGAGGCGCTGGCCGCGATTCCCGCCGAGGTGCGCCGGATCGTGGAGGCGCAGCCCAACACGCGGTTCGATCGCTGTCATTTTCTGACCTTCGGCGATACGGCCTTGCAGTTCGAGCTGGTGTACTTCGTCACGCGCGCCGAGTTCAACGTCTACGCTGACATCCAGCAGGCGGTCAACCTGGCGGTTCTCGAGCGCTTCCGGGCCATGCGGGTGCAGCTCGCCGCGCCGACGCGGGCGATCGTATACGTGGAGAATCCGGCCCCCGCGCAGCCGCCTCAGGGCTCGCGGTGAGCCTTACCCGGCCGGCGCCTCCGGCGCCTCAGGCCCCGTCCGCAGGCTGCCGACCAGCTCGGTAACGCTCTGCAGAGCGTGCTTGTGCAGGTAATCGACGATGCCAGTGTTGATTCGGCGGCAGACCATGGGATCGTAGAACAGCGCCGTGCCGATGCCGATCGCGGTGGCACCGGCGATGATGAATTCGAGCGCGTCGGCGACCGTCGTGATGCCGCCCTGGCCGATGATGGGCACGCGATGCCGCCGCGCGATCTCGTGGACCTGGTGTACCTTCAGCAGCGCGATCGGCTTGATGGCCGGTCCCGACAGTCCCCCCTGGACGTTGCCGATCACGGGGCGCCGCGTTTGCGCGTCGATGGCCATGCCCATGATCGTGTTGATCACCGCCAGCGCATCCGAGCCCGCCTCGATGCAGCGGCGGGCGTTCTCGCGGATGTCCGTCTGATTGGGCGAGAGCTTGGTGATGAGCGGCTTGCGTGTCACGCGGCGGCACGCCTCCACGACCTGTGCCGACATGTCCGGGTAGTTGCCGAAAGCGACGCCGCCTTCCTTCACGTTGGGGCACGAGATGTTGATCTCGATGGCATCGATCGGGGACTGGTCGAAGCGCCGCGTGACTTCCACGTACTCCTCGACCGTCGAGCCGGAGACGTTGGCGATGAAGCGCGTCTCGGTGAAGTCCAGCGCGGGAAGAATGCGGCCGACGACCTGCTCGACCCCCGGGTTCTGCAGCCCGATGGCATTCAGCATGCCGGCGGGCGTCTCGTAGAGACGGTGCGGTGCGTTGCCCAGCCGGGCATTGCGCGTCGTGCCTTTGAGCACGATCGCGCCGGCGTCGCGGTTCGAGAAGCCCTCGATGCGCGTGTATTCCTCGCCGAAGCCCACGCAGCCCGAGAGCAGGACGATCGGGGATGCGAAGTCCAGCCCGCAGAAGCGCAGGCGCAGCCTCTCATCGCTGGAGTGTGCAACACTGCTCATGGGCGCATTATGGCCGAAAATTCCAGAAATACGCTGTTCATAACGCCAACTGCAAAATCCGTTGAGCTGCACTACCGCGATTTTGACTCGGAGGCGGAGGCAGTGACGGGGAAGGCTGCAAATAACAGGACGATACGATGACCGCCGCAGTTGCCGAGTGACAGTCGTCAGGCGCAACCGATGATACCGTGACCGCTACCCAGGGCGTCCCCGAGCCGAGACGATGCTACACGTCATACTCTTCCGCCCGCAGATTCCGCCCAATACCGGCAACATCATCCGCCTGTGCGCCAATACCGGCTGCGCGCTTCATCTGGTTAGGCCGCTGGGTTTCGGTCTGGAGACCAGAGCCGTGCGTCGCGCGGGCCTCGACTACGATGAGCTCGCCAGCGTGCGCGTCCACTCGGGCCTGGATGCGTGCCTCGCTGAGCTACCTGACGCACGGGTGTTCTCCATCGAAACCGGTGCGCAGCGTCTCTACAGTGACGTTGCGTTCGTCCCGGGTGATGCGCTGATGTTTGGCCCCGAGACGCGTGGGTTGCCGGCGCGCGTGCTCGAGGGAATTCCCCCGGAGCGCCAGCTCACGATTCCCATGCGGCCGGGCAATCGCAGCATCAACCTGTCCAATGCGGTCGCGCTGGTGGTCTACGAAGCCTGGCGACAAAATAACTTTTCTATTGGCTGAGAATTTTGATCGTGAGCCATTCCGCTGAGCAATGCGTCAGCGGCGCGTCCACCACAAACACGATTGAGGGTAGCCAGCTCTCCGGGCTCGTGTCCGGCCGCTCCACCCCGGCCGCGAGAAGCAGGCCGGTTGAGCAAGCGGACGGAGCTCCTAGTCGGTCTCCGACCGGATGGGCCGGCTCATCAGGTCACGGACCGCTTCGCGTGCGGGCACGTTCTCGTACAGCACCCGATGCACGCCCTCGCAAAGAGGCATCTCGACTCTCATGCGTCGCGCCACCCTGAGAGTCGCAGGGGCCGCCGTGTAACCCTCGACGACCTGGCCAATCTCCGCCAGGGCCTGCGGCGCGGTGCGGCCCGCGGCGAGCAGGAGTCCGAACCGGCGGTTGCGGGACTGATCGTCGGTGCAGGTCAGCACCAGGTCGCCCAGTCCTGCCAGCCCCATGAATGTGTCGCGGCTCGCGCCGGCGGCGACGCCAAGGCGCATCATCTCGACCAGCCCACGGGTGATCAGAGCAACTCGCGTGTTGGCGCCGAAACCGAGGCCGTCCGAGAGGCCAGCGCCTACCGCCAGCACGTTCTTGACGGCACCCCCCACCTCGACGCCCGCGATATCCGTGGAGGTGTATGCGCGAAAGTTGGCTGAAGACAGCTGGAGCGCCAGTGCGGTGGCGAAGGACTGATCGGGCGAAGCGATCGTCATGGCCGTGGGCAGACCGGCACCGACCTCGCGCGCGAACGTCGGTCCCGACAGCACAGCGATGGCGCGCTCCGTGCCCAGTACCTCGCGGGCCACCTGGTGCGGCAACAGGCCCGTCTCCAGCTCGAATCCCTTGGTCGCCCACGCCACCGCGGTGTCTGGAGCGAGATGAGCACTGAGCTGGCGCACGAGGGCGCGGAATGCGTGGCTGGGCACGGCCAGAAGCGCCTCGCGGGCCCCTGCGAGCGCGGCCGGCAGATCCGGCTCGACGCTCAGTGTTGCGGGAAACTGCGCTGTGGGCAGATACCGCTCGTTGCGCCTTGTCTGCGCCATGGCGAGCAACTGGCCGCGATCGCGGCCCCACAAGCGCGTGGGCCGCCCGCTTCGGGCGAACTGAATTGCGAGAGCGGTCCCCCATGAGCCCGCGCCCAGGACGGCCACCGGTGCTTCGATTCGCGGTGTGGAAGGCGCGCCTTGGGCCTGCGATGCGCTCATGAAGATTCCCCGGACCGCGAGTGTGCGGCGGCTCCCTCAGTTGGTCGTGACCGGCTGCCCTGGGGTGCCCCCTTGCGCATAGAGCGCATCGAAGTTCACCGGCGGCAGCAGGAACTGGGGGAAGCCTCCCTGGGTCACGAGGTGGGACACGGCAGCCCGCGCATAAGGGAAGAGCACGCTCGGGCATATGCTGCTCACGGCGCGCTTCACCTCGGCCTCGGAGAGGTTGCGCATCAGGAAGATTCCTGCCTGCTTGACCTCCACGAGAAAGATGGTCGCATCGTTCTGCTTCGCCGACACGGTTACGGTCAGCACGATCTCGCGCAGCTCCGGCGTCAGGCCGCTCGCGCCCGTGTGCAGATCGAGGTTGATCTGGGGATTCCAGTTCCCATCCACCCGCGGCCCGTTGGGAGCTTCGTAGGAGCAGTCCTTCAGATATACGTTCTGCAGCGCAAGCATCGGGCCGAGGTCGCCCTGCGCATCCGGAAGAGGCGTGCCGCCGGTCATCTCGTTGGTCATTTCAGACTCCAGAAGAATTGAGTAGTGTGTCCAGGCCACCGGCCGCATCGAGCTCGTATAGGTCGTCGCATCCTCCGACGTGGGCCTCACCGATGAAGATCTGCGGGACGGTGTACCGGCCGCTGCGCGCGACCATCTCCGCCCGCGCTTCCGGGACCTCCTCGATGTTGATCTCGCGCAGCTGCGCGCCCTTGCTCAGCAGAAGCTGGCGTGCCCGCTCGCAGTACGGACACCAGCTCGTCAGGTAGATCAGAACGCTCGACGCTCCCATTCGGTCCGAAGCCTAGGCCTTGGAAAGCGGCAGATTCTCGGCGCGCCAGGCGGCCAGACCGCCGCGCAGATTGAAGGCCTTGGTGAATCCCTGGGCCGCGAGTTGCCGTACCGCGGAAGCCGCGAGGGAGCCGCTGTCGTCGTATACCACGACCGTCTTTTCCTTGTACTTCTTCAGAGCATCCCCGGCCTTGAGGATCTGATCTCCGTTCATCTGGCGCGCGCCGGCGAGGTGGCCGCTCGAGAACGACTCGGCGGGACGCAGATCGATGAGCAGGGCGCCGTGGTTCATCAGCCGGATCAGGTCCTGCGGAGAGATCGCGGCGGCACTCTCGTGACGCGCACGCAGCTCGTAGAAGATCACGAGGGCTGCGGCGACTGCCGCTCCACTGACATACCATGGGTGGTGTGCGATGTATTCCAGGAGTCGGTCCACGCAAGCTTCCGGGTCGTTCCACGACCGCTGCCGGTCGAAAAAAGGGCGCGCATTATAGCGCCCCTATGCCGTGGCTCACCTCCAGTCGCTTTTCCGACACGCTCGCGCGCCGGACAGCGGCCCTGGTGGCGGTGCTTTTCACTGTCCTGGTCTGCACTCCTGCCCGCCTGTTCGCCGCACAGGGGAACCATCCGGAGGCGGATGCGCGCAGGACGGAAGCCCAGCTACAGGCTCTGAAAACTGAAATCGAGCGCATCACGCGCAAGGTTCGCGACGACCAGGTGGAACGAGACCGCCTGACTCGCGAGCTGCGCGCCGCGGAGGTATCCGTGGGAAAGGCTCGCGAGGGGCTGGACGAGGTGCGCCACAGCCGTGCGGAAACTGCCGCCAGACGCGCGTCTCTGGCCGGGAATCGACGGGCGCGTGAGGCGGATCTGGCCGGGAACCGCAGCGCGCTTGCCGCCCAGCTGCGGGCCGCCTGGCTGATCGGGCGGGAGGAGCCCCTCAAGCTGCTGCTGAGCCAGAAGGACCCCGAGCGCGCCGGCCGGATGTTCGTGTACTACAGCTACTTCGGGCGTGCGCGGGCGGACCAGATCCAGCACATCGAGAGCGATGTCCAGGCGATCGCCCAGCTCGACGGCCAGCTCGAGTCCGAGGATGGGCGGCTCGCACAGCTCGAGCAGCAGCAGCGGACCCAGCTCAACGACCTCGAGGCGGCCCGGGCCCGCCGCTCGGAGGTGCTGGCGAGCGTCACAGCCGAGTCCAATACCCGGGCCCAGAGTCTCGAGCGCTTGAAGAGCCAGCAGAATGGGCTCGAGAAACTGCTGAGCGAGCTGCGGCGCGCAATCGAGCAGCTACCCGTCAACCCCAACGATGCCTTCGCCCGACTGCGGGGCCAGCTGGCCTGGCCGGTCAGTGGGAAGGTGCTGGCGCGTTTCGGCGAACAGCGCGCAGGGGGAGTCAAATGGGACGGCGTCCTGGTGGCGACCGACCGGGGTGCCCCGGTGCGCGCCATCTATCGAGGGCGGGTCATCTATGCCGACTGGCTGCCGGGATTGGGCCTGCTCACCATCGTCGACCACGGCGACGGGTACATGAGCCTCTACGGGCACAATGAGCGCCTCTACAAGGCTGTCGGGGAGCGCGTCAATGCGGGCGATACGCTCGGGGCCGCCGGTGACAGTGGCGGAAGCAGCCGCCCGGAGCTGTATTTCGAGATCCGCAAGGGCGGCAAGCCGGTGGACCCCAGACCCTGGTTCAAAGCCGCGCAGCCCTGAACGGGCTCAGTCCGCCGCGAATTTGCGGTGAGCGGATGTGAAGGGGTTCAACCTTTGTCCACAGGTGCCGGCCCGATTCGGCGGAAATCGCCAACTCGCGCAAGGACCCGTACCACCCCCGTCTGCGATCGTGGCGGCAAGCCCAATTCCCTTGGGTACCAAGGCCGTCGGGGATGACTGACCTGCACCAGAGCGCACCGGCTCCCGATCCGTGGGGCTCCTTCGAGCCCTACGTACAGCTGGTGCGGTCGCTTCTGCCACGCGCCAACAGCGTCGCGCTGTATGACGCTGGCGGCGAGCTGCGCTGGTCGAGCGAGACCACCACCGGGCCCGATCTGCATCACCTGGTCGAAAACGCCCTCGAGGCAGGCGGCGCGAGCCCCCAGGGCCCCGGCCTGATGCGCACCCTCGACGGCAATCAACCGGTCTACCTCTGCTGGATCCGGGACGACTCGGAGCTGCTGATCGGCGTGGTGGTCGTGGTCTGTCGGCAGTGCAGCGACCCCGAGGCCGAGGGGCGTGGCTTCCCCTTCGCGCATTCACTCCTGCGACCGGCTCTCGAGTGTCTGCGTCGCGATCTGATCTCCCGGGCCGCGATCGACCATCTGCACCGCACCGTCTCCTCGCGCGACAAGGATCTCGAGCTGTTGCTCGCGGACGGGGCGCCCGATCGTCCGGCCGGGGACAGCGCCGATGAGCTCAAGTCGATCCTGCAGCAGGCCATCGAGCACGTGCACGTGACCACGGTCGCCCTCATCGTCCCGGACAAGAGCATCGCGCTGCTGCGCTCGAGCACACAGCGGCCCGCGGACACGCAGCTCGTGGCACGCGCGCATCGCCATCTCCTCTCGATGGCGCAGATCCGTCGCGAGCCCGTGATCATCAACAAGCTCGCGCCCAACAGCGCGATGGGCATTCTGCCGTACAAGATTCTGTCCTGCGCTCTCAGGTCGGCGGCCGGCAAGACCATCGGCGTGCTGGCGCTTTTCCGGGAAGAGCTCGGCGACGTGTTCTCCGACCGCGATGCGCGCCTCGCCGAGATTCTGGCACGCAAGGCCGTCGGCATCATCGAAAGCAGCTTCGATGCCATGAGCGGCCTGTACACACGGCCCGCATTCGAGCAGCGAGTCCGCGCCGTGGTCGCCGGCGGCAACCGTTCGCGGCACTGGACCGCGCTGTACATCGATGCCGATCAGCTGCACGTCATCAACGACAGCTTCGGCATGCACGTCGGTGACTCGGTGCTCGGGCAGCTCGGCGAGCTGATCCGCCGTCGTCTGCCCCCTGGCGCGTTCGCGGCGCGCATCTCGGGCGACCGTTTCGCGGTGTTGCTGCCGACCCAGCTGGACGACGCGGAGGAATTCGCAGAGTCGCTCCGGGAAGGTGTCGAGCAGCTGGGCACCTCGCACGGCGATGCGCGCCTGCACGTCTCGATCAGCATCGGCGTGGCGCTCCTGGATACCGACTCGGGCGAGCTCATGCACTCGCTGGCTGCCGCCGAGACGGCCTGCAAGGCCGCCAAGGACCGCGGCAGAAACCGGGTCGAAGTCTACAAGTCGAACGACGTGAGCCTGGTGCGCCGGTTTGCCGATATCAACATTGCGGGAGAGTTGCGGGCCGCGATCGATGCGGGCCGGCTGCGACTCGATGCTCAGCTCATTCTGCCGTTCGCCAGCGCCGACAGTCCGCGGCCGCATTTCGAGCTGCTGCTGCGCATGGTCGACGAGGATGGGCGCACCGTCGGACCGGACCGGTTTCTGTCGGCCGCGAATCGCTACCAGCTCATGCCGGAGATCGATCGCTGGGTGATCAACCGCGCGATCCAGCTGCTCAAGCCGCAGGCCGGGTTGCTCGCCGGCCGCTCCGTCGCCTTCGCGATCAACTTCTCCGGTCAGTCGCTCAACGACGAGGAGTTCGTGGACTTCCTGCTCGAGGCGATCGGCGCGAGTGGACTCGATCCCGCGCTGTTCTGCTTCGAGCTCACCGAGAATGCGACCATAGCCAACATCGCGCGCGCCGAGTCGCTGATCCGCCGCCTGCGGCGCCTGGGCTGCGGCGTCGCGCTCGATGATTTCGGCACCGGGCTGTCCTCGCTCGCGTACCTGCGCCAGCTGCCCGTCACGATGTTAAAGATCGACGGCAGCTTCGTGCGCGATATCCTGAAGGATCCGCGCGCGGAATCGATGGTGCGCGCCATTGCACAACTCGCGCGCAGCATGTCGATTGCAACCGTGGCCGAGTACGTCGAGACGGACGAGATCCGGACGCGCCTGGCGACGCTCGGCGTGGACTATGGGCAGGGCTTCGCCATCGGTCGGCCGGCTCCGCTGGTCGATCTGCTCGCGGAGCTGCCACTGCTGATCGCAGGCGAGCCCGGTGCGGCCGCGCTGGCCGACGGCACAGTCGGCCATCAGATCGAAATTGTGCACTGATCGTCAGCTTCGGGAACCGTAACGTGCCGTGGGCCATCCGAGCGTGGATTGGGATTGACCCACGGGGGATGCCTGTAGTATCCGTGCGTCCATCCAAGCCGGGGGGTTTGAGGACATGATGTCTACGCGATCGCGTACGCTGATCGCTCTCGCCGCGGGAGCCGCCTTCGGCTTTTCCGCCGCCACGACCAGCGGCGTTCTCGCCGAACGCCCAAACCACGCCGCGCAGCCTGCCGGCGATGCGAGCCCCCTGCCATGGGAAGAGGCGCGGCAATTTGCCGAGGTGTACGAACGCATCAAGCGCGAGTATGTCGACGACGTCGACGACCATGCGCTGATGGACAAGGCGATCCGCGGCATGGTTGCCGCACTGGACCCGCATTCAGCCTACCTGGACAGCGAAGAGTTCGAAGAGATCCGCCTCAGCACGATGGGCTCCTACCCAGGAGTCGGCATCGAGGTCGTGGCGGAGGATTCCGCCGTGAAGATCCTGCGGCCGATCGAAGGGTCGCCCGCCGCGTTGGCCGGCCTGCTGCCGGGAGACCAGATCGTCAAGATCGACGATAACGATATCGGCGCGGACCTCGCCGGTGCCATCTCGCGGATGCGCGGCTCATCCGGCAGCCTCGTGAAGCTCACCATTCGCCGCCCCTCTACCGGGCAGACGCTCGACTTCTCTTTGCGTCGCGCGAAAGTCGAGGTGCACAGCGTTGCCGAGCAGGACCTCGAGCCCGGCTACGGTTATGTCCGCATCACCGGCTTCAGCGAGACAACCCCCGATGATCTCAGCCATGCCATCGAGCTGCTGAAGCGCGACAATCCGCACGGCCTGAAGGGGTTGGTGCTCGATTTGCGAAACAATCCGGGTGGTGTGCTGGAAGCGGGGGTCGCGGTTGCCGATGCGTTCCTCGACGAAGGGGTCATCGTCACTGCCGACGGTCGTACTCCCGATGCGCGTTTCAGCATGGAGGCCACGCCTGGCGACCTGCTCGATGGCGCTCCCCTGGTCGTGCTGGTGAACGGCGGCTCCGCCTCGGCGTCCGAGATCGTCGCTGGGGCGCTGAAGGACCACGCTCGGGCCGAATTGATCGGGCACAAGACCTACGGCAAGGGATCCGTCCAGACGGTCATGCCGCTGTCGCATGGCGGTGCCGTCAAGTTGACGACCTCCCGCTATTTCACTCCCTCGGGGGCTTCGATCCACGGCAAGGGCATCGTGCCCGACATCGTGGCGGACGGCCCTGAGGAGCCGCCGGCCGAGCTGCTCGGCGCGAGTTCCTCGCCGCTCGCCGTGCGCGACAAGGAAGTGCGGTTGGCGTTGCATGAGCTGAAGGCGCAGAGCACCATCGCACGGACGCCCGCTACCGGTGTCGCGCTGATGCGTGCCGCGTTCGTTCCGTGACCGCCGTTGCTCGCCTGGTTCATTGATCTCGTCCTGCATCTCGACCGGCACCTGGTCGAGATGCTGGCCCGGTACGACCTTTGGATCTACGCGATCCTGTTCGCAGTCATCTTCTGTGAGACCGGCCTGGTGGTCACTCCATTCCTGCCCGGAGATTCGCTGCTGTTCGCGGTTGGTGCGCTCGCGGCCGTCGATACCAGCGGCAAGCTGAGCGCGCCGCTTGCGTTCGTCCTGCTCGCGACTGCCGCCGTGCTCGGGAACATCGTCAATTACTCGATCGGGCGCGCCATCGGGCCACCCGCCTTCAGCGGGCGCTATCGCCTGCTGCGGGTGGAGTATCTGCGGCGGACGGAGGAGTTCTTCGCGCGCTACGGCGGCATGGCCGTGGCGCTCTCGCGTTTCATGCCGATCATCAGGACCTTTGCCCCATTCGTAGCCGGAGTCGGCCGCATGTCCTACGGGCGCTTTCTCGGCTACAACCTGCTCGGCGGCGTGTCATGGGTCGTGTTGTTTCTGTGGGGCGGGTATCTGTTCGGCAACATCCCGCTCGTCAGGCGCAACTTCGGGGTCGTGACGATTTTGATCATCATCCTGTCGGTGCTGCCCGTCCTGGGCGCTTTCCTGCGGCGGCGGCGTTAGGCGCGACTTTCGCGGCCGGCTCCGCGAGGCTACGCAAGCAGCGCTCGCGCGGCGCCGAAGATTCCGCCCGCCAGCAGGATCGCTGTCGGCAGGATCGACAGCACAAAACCTAGCTCCCGCTTGCGCGGATCGGCGATGTAGCGGGCGAAGTAAAGAGCCCGGCCCAAAAGGAACACGGCCCCCAGACCGGCCGCCACGGCTGCATTGCCGTATCGCGCGAAGAGCAGGATGGACGGCACGAAGATGACCAGCTGTTCGAGCGTGTTCATTTGAACGCGGAAATAGCGTTCGAAAACCTCGTGGCCGGTCGTGGCAGGTGCGCGGACCCCGTAACGCACGCGAGCCCTGCCAACCGCGGCGCCAAACAACAGGAACTCGAGCAGCGCCAGTCCGATGACGAGGTGGACCCAGGGCATAGGTGGTTCTCCGTGCCCGACGGGCTGTCGGGTCGCGATCTCACGATGCTACGCTCAAGCAGCCTGCCTGAAAAAGCACGCGGCGCGCGCTCCCAGGCGGAGCATGCGACTTCGCGGGAGCGACTTTTCCCATGAACCAGCAGGCATGGATGGCAGAATGCACGCATGAGCGACAAGGCCCGTGGATATGCCCACCGCGTCGATATCGCCGCCGACGTCGGCCAGGTCTGGCGGGCACTGACGGAGCCCGAGTGCCTCGCCCGCTGGTGCGCGCCCGGGGCGCAGATCCGCGCAAAGCAGGGGGGACTGTTTCGCGCCAGCGTGGATCGGGTCACCGAGCTGGAAGCCCACATCGACGTGTTCGAGCCGGCCCGGCGCCTGCGCCTGATCCATCTGCCCTCCGGCTCGCTCCCGCCAGCCGAAAGCGCCATCGTGGATGACTTCATCCTGGAGCCCTCCGAGCCGGGTACTATCCTCAGGCTGCTCGGCTCGGGCGTGCCCCCAACGCCCGAATGGGACACCCCGTATCGCCGCATGCGAGTGGGCTGGCAGCAGGCGATCACTCGCCTGAAGGTCTTCGTCGAGAAGCAGCTCGGAGGAGGCGCCTCATGACAGGGTTCGTGCTGCGGGCGGTCATCAGCGCGCTCGGCCTGTGGCTGGCGACGCGATTGGTGTCCGGGATTCGCATCGATGATGCCGAGAGTCTCGTGCTGGCGGGCCTGCTCCTGGGCGTGGTGAATGCGGTAGTGCGGCCTATCGCAATCATTCTCACGCTGCCCATCACCATCCTGACGCTGGGTCTGTTCCTGCTCGTGGTAAACACCGCCATGGTTGCACTGGTTGCCGGCATCCTGCCCGGCTTCCACATCACCGGGGGCTTCCGTGCGGCATTCCTGACTGCCCTGATCGTCGGCCTGACCGGGTGGCTCGGCTCCTATCTGATCGGTCCGCGCGGCAAGATCGACGTCTACGTGAGAAAGCTCTGACCTCCCGGCAGGCCCGGGGGCGCTTGGAATTTTCTCCTTTGCGGCATAGCCGGCCCGTGGCATCGGCCGCGCCGGGCAAAGTGTGCGAGCGCAGCATTGATGCCCGCCTACCCGACTGTCTGTACGATGTTGTCTCGAAGATCCTGCCACCGCGGAAGCGCGCGACCGCCATGGAGACGACCGCGGAAGGAATGGCCGAGGCGATCGTCATGCCTGCGAAGAGCCCCCGGTACCGGCTCCGGGCTCCGTCCCGTATAGCGCCCTGCGCGATCTGGGGGCCCCTTCTGGCGCTCACGCTGTTGCTGCGCTCGGCCGACCTCGTCGCCGCGGAGCCGCTGCGCCACTTCGAGCTGCCCGCCGGCGATGCCGCCGCGATGCTGAACGAGTTCAGCCGCCAGTCCGAGCTGCAGGTGCTCTTCGATTTCAACCTCCTGCGAGGGCTGAAGACACGCGCGGTGCACGGCGATCTGGATGCCTCGGACGCCCTGCGAGCCATGCTGGCGGGCACCAATCTGGTATTTGATTTCGTCAACGCGCGGACGCTGGCGGTGCGGCCACGCGGTGCCCGGCGCGTGGCGCTGCGCAGCCTGTGGCCGGGTTCGGCAGCCTCATTCGGCCGCACTGCTTCCCGGGAGGGTCTCGAGCAGGTGTTGGTTTCGGGCGCGCCCGAGAGCGGCGCGCAGCCGCTGCTCGGGGCACCCGTCATCGAGCTGAGCCGTACGGACATCGACCGCTCGGGCCTGTCGACCGTGCAGGATTTCCTGCGAACGCTGCCCCAGATCTTCGGCGGCGGTCCCAGCGAGGACACGCTGCTGATCGGGCGCGAGGCCATCACCAATTCGGCGCGCGGCGCCGGGGTGAACCTGCGCGGCCTGGACGCGGGCGCCACCCTGGTGCTGATTGACGGCCATCGGGTTGCGCCGAGCGGCACACAGGGCACCTTCACCGACATATCCAACATACCTCTGAGCGCCGTCGATCACATTCAGGTGCTGCCCGATGGGACCAATGCCCGGTATGGCGCCGACGCGGTTGGGGGTGTCGTCAACTTCGTGATGCGCAGTGGCCTCGACGGAGCTCAGACCCAGGCGCGCGCCGGCAGCGTGACCGACGGCTCTCTCGCCGAGCGTCAGTTCAGCCAGCTGTGGGGCACGAGCTGGGAATCCGGCGCGGGGGTCGTGGATTTCGACTTCTTTCAGCGCGATGCCTTGCGTGCTCGCGACCGCGCGCAGGAAACCAGCGATCTCACGCGCTTCGGCGGCAGCAACTTCGACACCCCGTTCGGCAATCCCGGCACGCTCACCAACGGCGTATTGTCCTGGCCGTTGCCGACCCCGCGGCCGGGAGTCCCGCTGAGCGCATCGAGTCTCAAGCCGGGGCCGCCCAACCTTTATGACCAGGATCTCGGCGTGGATGTCACGCCAAGGGAGCTGCGGTGGAGCCTGTTCGGCAAGGCCAACCTGCAGCCGGCCGAGGCGGTCGGGCTGTTCGCAGAAGGGCTCTTCACCAGCCGCCGCGTGGCGAACATCTCCACCTCGGCGAATCCCCTGGTGCTCACGGTCCCGAGCACCAATCCGTTCTACATCAATCCCGCCGGGGGAACGGCGCCGGTGACCGTCCTGGAAGGCTCGGTCCCGTATTTCGGCATGCCGGAGGCACACGTTCACGTCGATACGGGCAATTTTTCCATCGGCGCCATCGTGGCCGCGCCCTACGGGTGGACGCTAACGGGCAGTCTGGCCTATGCATTCGAGGAGCAACTCGAGAGCGTGTACGGCCTCGCCGACCAGGCCGCCCTGGATGCGGCTCTGGCGGATCCCGATCCGGCGACCGCCTTCAATCCCTTCGTCGGTGGCGCGGAGAACAATCCCGCGACGCTGGCCGCAATCCGGCGCACGGGCCTCTTCACACTCAACTCGAATCTGAAGACGGTCTGCGTGACCGGTGTCGGACCGCTGGGGTGGTTGCCGGCAGGCGCGGTCCAGCTCACCGCCGGCGCAGAGTACCGGGACCAGGTGTTCGACACCCTGACCACGGAAGCGACGCCATCACCGGGGTACGATCCACACAGCGGCCTGGGCAGGCGCATCTCCGCGGCGTTCGGCGAGATGCGCGTGCCGCTGTTCGGTACGGACAACGAACGGGCCCTGGCGCGGCAGCTCGAGCTTTCCCTGGGTCTGCGCCACGAGCACTACAGTGATCTGGGGGGCATCACCATTCCCAAGCTCGGGTTCGTGTGGACCCCCGTGACGGGGTTGGATGTGCGAGGCACGTGGACCCGCTCATTCAGTCCGCCGAATCTTCCGGACATCGCTGTCGCCAACAGCTTCACCACGCTGTTGACCCTGCCGGACGCCGCGGCACCCTCCGGACTCACCACGGCCCTGGTCCGATTCGGGAGCAATCCCGGGTTGCAGCCCGAGAGAGCCCGCAGCTGGACATTGGGAGCGGATCTCACGCCCGCCTGGCTGCCGGCACTGTCGGTGTCACTCACCTATTTCAACATTCTGTTCGAGGGACGCGTCGAGGATCCTCTGATCACCGCGGACGTTCTCGACGAGCCCGAATTCGCATGGCTGGTGACCCGCAACGCCACTCAGGCCGCAATCGATCTCGCGTGCAGAGAGGGCACGTTCATGGGTGCTCCCGCCAGCTGCACGCACACACCGGTGGGGGCGATCGTGGATGAGCGGCTGGCCAACATCGCGGTCCTGCGGACGACCGGCATCGACCTGCTGGGCAAGTACGCCCTTCCAGTCGCCCGGGGCCGCCTGGAACTGGGGCTGAACGGCACATACCTTTTCGAGTACTCCTCGACGAATACGCCGGGAGGCCCCGCTACGGACCTGCTGAGCACGCAGAACAATCCCATCAACCTCAGATTGCGAGGCTCGCTCGCATGGTCCGACCGTGGCCTCGGCACGGCACTCTATGTCAATTACGACAACAGCTACCGCGATACCAACAGTGAGCCATCCCGCAAGGTAGGCTCGCTGAGGACTCTCGACGTGCAGCTCAGCTACGAGACCGGCGAGCGGGCACCGGGCTGGCTCGGCCACACGCGCTTCGCGCTCGACGTGGAGAACGTTCTGGACACTTATCCCCCATTTCTCAACAACGCGGTGGGTGTAGGCTACGACCAGGAGAACGCGGACCTGCTCGGGCGCTTCGTGAGTCTCGAGGTACGCAGGCGCTGGTGAGCGATGGCCGCGAGGTTGTTTCAATCCATGTGTTAAAGGAGATCGCCATGAAGGAATCACGGCCAATGGGAGTGTTGATTGACTGCGGGCGGGTGTCGCGACGGACGCGCGGCATGCCCATCGCTCCGCTCACCGAAGCGGGCGCGCCACCGTTCATTCACTTTGCCTGGTGAGCCGCCGCGCGAGCCTCAGGCGCCGGGCGTTTGGCGCGCCCGGCGCCTGTCCGCGAGCGCCTCCTCGATCCCGCTGGTGAGGGGCTTGAGGAAGAAGGACTCCTCCGGCATCACGCGCGCCTCGACGCCGTGCCGGTGAAGCGACTGGGCGACGACCGGACCCACTGCCGCTACCACCGTATTGGCAAGCGCAGCGACGACGGCTTCCGCCGGGGCCACCGCGAACAATCGCTCCACCTGGGGCGTGCTCGTAAAGGCAACTACATCTACTTCGCCGCTGCGGACTCGGTCCAGGAGCTCTAACACAGCGCGGTCGTCGGCGGCGTCCGCGTACACGTACGGCGCGACCGTAAGTACACGCGCGCCGCGGTCTTGCAGAAATTCGACCAGCGGCCGGTTGGGCGCGGTTCCGTAGAGCTGCAGCCCCACACGCCGCCCGCGCAGCTCGTGCGGTCGCAGGCTCGCCATGACTCCGTCCGTGGTCGGCGGATCGGCCGCGATATCCGGCTTCAGCCCGAGCTCACGCAGCGCGCGCGCCGGCTTCGGCCCGCGCGTGATCCTGCGGACACCCCCGAGCGCCTGCACGAAAACCTCCCGCAGAGCGGGCTCGTGGCTGTCGAGGCAACCGAGGATTCGCCGCAGACCCTCGCCCGTCATCAGGATCAAATCGTCGCAGCCGCCCTGGGCGAATTCCCTCGCCCAGCGCAGAACCGGAGCCGGATCCGGCGCATCGCGGATGGCCACGAGCGGACAGCGCAGCACGGTGGCCCCGCGGCGCTCGAGCATCGCCGCGAAGATCTCCGCTTCGCGCATCTCCGGGATCGCGACGGTGCTGCCTTCGAGTGGCGGGGATTCCATGCAGCCATTTTACGCGTCCGCGCGCGCATCTGGCTTGATGCCGGCGCCGTGCCGGAACGCGCCGCTAACGGGCTCCGGACATCAGCCGCTTGAGCGCCGGAGTGAGCAGCAGCATGAGCCCGCCCGAGATCGTGCCCCACAGGAAGATCTTCATGAACAGCGTGGGCAGTGAGGTGAGCTGGCTCGCGTCGTACTGGGCAGAGAGACGGCCGGCGAGATTCTCCCCCAGAGCCGTGGCCATGAACCAGATTCCCATGACCTGGCCCACGAAGCGTGCCGGAGCCAGCTTGGTCATGGATGACAACCCCACCGGCGAGAGGCATAGCTCGCCGAGGGTGTGCAGCAGGTAGGTCGCGATGAGCCAGAACACCACTACTTTCTGTCCGGCGAGCACCTGCTGCGAGGCGAAGTACATCACCAGGAACCCCGTCCCCATCAGGATCAGGCCGATGCCGAACTTCGCGGGCGCCGACAGATCCGCGCCGCGCCTGCCGAGGTGCAGCCACAGGGCCGCCAGCAGCGGCGCAAAGACGAGAATGAAGAACGGGTTGACGGCCTGCAGCACTCCAGCGGGAATCTGCACGCCGAGGACGTTCAGATCGGTATAGCGCTCGGCGAACAGGTTGAAGGAGTTGCCCATCTGCTCGTAGCCTGCCCAGAAGGTGGCGCAGCCGATCGAGAGGACCGCCATGGCATAGGCGCGCCGGCGCTCGATGCTCGACAGTCCGGCGAAGAAGAACAAATAGGCGAAGTAACCGACGGCGATGATCAGGATCAGCCACGTAGCTGCCGCGGAGACGGCCACCGGATCGATCTGCAGCTGCCCGCCAACGACGAGGGCCGCGATGACGGCCACGATCGCGACGAACGCGATGACGGGCAGCCACGAGCCGCGGGCATCGTGCGCTGCCGCGGTGCCGGCGGCTCCCAGATGGCGCCGCGTGAGGTTGAACTGCGTGAGCCCGATGAGCATGCCGATTGCCGGCAGCGCGAAGCCCCAGTGCCAGCCGAAGCGGGCCGCGAACACCGGCACCAGCCATGAGCCCATGAATGAGCCGATGTTGATTCCGACGTAGAAGATGGAGAATCCGGCATCGCGGCGCGAGCCGCCTTCCGGGTACAGCGCGGCGACGATCGCACTGACGTTGGGCTTGAGGAGGCCGACGCCGAATACCGCGACCACGAGCCCCAGGAAAAACACGTGCGTGTTGCCGGAGGCCAGCATGGCGTTGCCCGCCATGATGAGCGCGCCACCGCTGATCACCGCACGCTGCGCGCCGACCAGCCGATCCGCGATCCAGCCGCCGAGGAGCGACAACAGGTAGGTGGAGGCCATGTAGAGGCCGTAGATCGAGCTGGCGGCCTTGTCGCCGATCGCAAGTCCCCCACCCGCCACGGACGCCGTCATGAACAGGATCAGGATCGCCCGCATCCCGTAGTAGGTGAACCGCTCCCACATCTCGGTCAGGAACAGGGTCGCCAGGCCTCGCGGCTGGCCGAAGATTTCTTTACCGCTGGGAGTCGCGACGGCCTGCGCTGCCGATCCGGCCGTCTGACTCATCTAGACGCTCGCCTCTTCGTGCCCGGACGACTCGCGCCGCATCCGCGACAGGATGCGTGCCATCAGGATGCCTCCCTCGTAGAGGGCATACATGGGTACCGCCATGATGGACTGCGAGACCGCATCCGGCGGCGTGACGAAGGCGGCGAAGATGAAGATTCCGAGCAGCACGTAGCCACGGCTCTGCTTCAGTTTCTCGATACGGACGATGCCCGTCAGCACCAGCAGGACCACCGCGACGGGAACCTCGAACGCACCGCCGAAAGCCAGCGACATGGTCAGCACGAAATCGAGGTAGGCACTGATGTCCGTCATCATCGCGACGCCCTTGGGCGTCGTGTTGGCGAAGAACTGGAACATGACCGGGAAGACGAAGAAGTACGCGAAGGACACGCCCACGTAGAACAGGACGATGGAGGAGGCGAGCAGCGGAATCGCGAACCGCTTCTCATGCCGGTACAGTCCGGGCGCCACGAAAGCCCAGATCTGATAGATGACATACGGCATCGCGATGAAGACCGCGACGAACAGCGATAGCTTGAACGGCGTCAGGAAGGGCGACATGACCGTCGTCGCGATGAGCTGGGTGCCCTTGGGAAGCTTGTCCTTCAGGGGCGTCGCGACGAACGTGAAGATCCGGTTGGAATTGAGCATGCACGGGATGAACGCCAGCCCCACCGCTATCAGTGCGCGGATCAGCCGGTCCCGCAGCTCCAGCAGATGCGAGATCAGCGTGCCTTCGGCAAGTTTCTCAGGTTCCTCGCTCATGGGACTGGGCACGCGCCGCATCGGCGGCGCCCTTCGTGGCAGGATCCGAGCCCGTCAGACCGCTCACCCAATCCTGCTGGCGTGGGTCCGTCGCGGGTGCATCGAGCACCGAACTGGCCGCTGGCAGCGGACGGCCCTCCGAGTCAGTGGGATGGGCATGGGAGTACGTGTCGGGATGCGACTGGGGCGCATCGGGCGGCTGTATGGATTGTTGTGTCGACTCGTGCGTTGGCGAAGAGGGGGTCGATTCCAGGGCTGGCGAGGGTAGCGTCGAGTCGGGCGGTGGCGAGGAGGGTTTCTGCGTGATCGGCGGCGGAGGCTCGGGCTGCTGCTGCAGCTTGCGCGCCTGCTCGAGGTTTACTTCCTCCTCGAGCTGCTCGCGGAACTGGCGCGCCATGCCACGTGCCCGGCCGATCCAGCGACCCACCTGCGAGGCAACCTTCGGCAGTTTCTCGGGGCCCAGCACGATGAGCGCCAGGACGAAAATGACGAGAATCTCGGAAAAGCCGACGTCCAGCATGCCGGCGCTTCGGAGCTCAGGCCGTCCGATCGCTCTTCTGAGCACTCTCGCGCGGCTTCGTCGTCTCGGCGAAGTCGGCATCCGGGGCGTCCGAACGGATCTGCCGCGGAGGCGTCCTCTCTTCCTCCTCGCCCTCGTTCATGGACTTCTTGAAGCCGCGCACGGCAGCTCCGAGGTCCTCTCCGACGCTGCGCAGCTTCTTGGCGCCGAACACCACGAGCACGACGAGGAGGATGATCAGTAGTTCCTTCATCCCCATACCCATAAGCTTGAACTCCTGCTAGTTGCGAGGAAAACCCATCGATCATAGGGCAAATGAGCCGACCGAACCGAGAAAGTTCGCGGATTGTGGCCTAGCCCCCGGCCGATCCGGCCGCACTCTCCAGCCAGAATGTGACGGGTCCGTCATTTACCAAAGATACCGCCATGTGAGCGCCAAAGATGCCCCCGGCGACGGGCGCATGCACCGTCCTCGCCCGATCGAGCAGTGCGGCAAAGAGCTCCCGCGCATGGTCGGGGGCCGCGGCAGTGCTGAAGCCTGCGCGCGTCCCCTTGCGAGTGTCGGCAGCCAGGGTGAACTGGGGCACCAGCAGCAGGCCCCCCTGAGTATCCCGCAGGGACAGGTTCATGCGCCCGTGCCCGTCGGCGAAGATCCGGTAGCCGAGCACCCGCTCCAGCAGCCAATCCGCAGAGGCCATGGAGTCCTCGCGCCGCACTCCGATCAGCGCGAGCATGCCGGGACCGATCGCCCCGACCGTCTCCCCCTCGACGCGCACGGCTGCTTCGGTGACCCGCTGTATCAGGGCAATCATCGAATCCGTCCTCGCTGCCAGCCAGGCAGGCAAATTAAGCCATCGCGCCCATGCCGTGTGAAACATCTCGGCCGCTGTGTGTCGGCGGCAGATCGGTTCGCTCGGCGCCAGGGCGCCGGTGTGGCAATTGCAGGGGCGAGTCCGTAAGATTCGGGGCCGTTTTTGCTTCGGCTTGCGGAGTGGGTCGATGACGCTGCAGTGGCTTCCGTCGGGTGTCCGTCTGGGTGCGATGATCACCGCGGCAGTCTTCGCTGCGTGGGCGAGCGCTCCCGCGAACGCACAGCAGCAAGCCTCACAAGGGGACGCTCAGCGCGGTAAAGCGCTGTCCTACACCTGTCTCGGCTGCCACGGTGTGGACGGGTACAAAAACGCATATCCGAACTACAGCGTGCCCGAGCTGGAAGGCCAACATCCGGAGTATCTCGAGGCTGCGCTGCATGGCTATCGGGACGGCGACCGGGCCCACATAACGATGCATTCCCAGGCGTCCACGCTGAACGACCAGCAGATCGCCGACATCGCCGCCTACTTCGCCGGCAAGCCGCTGACACCGGATGCGAAACCGATCGGCACCGTGCCGCAGGCCGCGCAGGTTTGCACTTCGTGCCACGGGCAGGATGGAGTCGGGATCACGCCTCAATATCCTTCCCTGGCTGGCCAGCACCCGGACTACATCGTCCGCGCGCTGACGGAATACAAGAAGGGCGGCCGCAAGAACCCCATCATGAAGGGATTCGCCTCACAGCTGAAGGACGAGGACATGCAGGTCATTGCGGAATACTTCTCCAGGCAGCGCCCGTCCCTCGCCACCGAGAGCCGTCCCTACACGATACTCGGCGAGCCCAGCAAGTAACTCGGCTCGAGGCTCACCTTCAGTGAGCGAGCTTGTGCAGAAACATCGCCACCGTCTCCAGCATCGCATCCTGGTTGACCTTCTTGCGGAAGCCGTGCCCCTCGTCCTTCGCGGAGAGGTACCACACATCGCCTCCCCTGCCCCTCAGTCGCCACACCATCTGCTGTGACTCCGCGGGTGGCACCCGCGGGTCGTTCAGACCCTGCACGACCAGCAGCGGACCTCTGATCGAGGCCACGTTGCTGAGAGGCGAGATGCGATTCAGGAAGGCGCGCATCTTCGGGTCTCTCTCGTCGCCGTATTCCGCGCGCCGCAGGTCGCGCCGATACGGCGAGGTGTTCTCCAGGAATGTCACGAAATTGCTGATGCCGACCTCGTCGATGCCGCCCTTCAGCCGATCGCTGTAAGCGGCCAAGGACGCCAGTGCCATATAGCCGCCATAGGACCCGCCCATCACGACCACGTGCTCGCGGTCGAACATGGGCTGAAGATCGATCCACACGATGAGAGAGCCGATGTCCTTCACGGCGTCCTCGCGTAGCAGCCCGTTGTCCAGCCTGAGAAAAGTCTTGCCGTAGCCTGAGGAGCCGCGCACGTTGGGGGCGATCACCGCGTAGCCCAGCTCGTTGACGACGAACTGGATGAACGGATCCCAGTGAGGACGGTATTGCGACTCGGGTCCGCCGTGGATCTCGATCAGCACCGGGTGCGGACCGGGGCTGCGCGGCCGGTACATGTACGCCGATATCATCCTCTGTCCGCCGTTCACGCGATCCCAGGTGGGATACCGCACCAGCTCAGCCGGTACGAAAGTGCTCACGGCAATCGGCCCGACCTCGCTATGCGTCCAGCGCGTCAGGGAGGTGTGCTCGAGGTCGTACACATAGGCGTCGCGCGGCGTCTGCGCGGACTCGGCGGAGAAGGCCAGGCGCCGTCCGGTCCGGTCGAAACGCAAGCCCTCGATCCGGCCATCGGGTATGCCTGCCGGTGCCTGCTCGAGCTTCTGCATCGTATCGGTGACCGTCAGGCGATCCCGGCCGTCCTCGTTCGCGATCCAGGCCACGTAACGCCCGTCGTCACTGACGTCGAACTCCTCGACATCCCACGGAATGTTGGCGGTCAAGCGGCGGACTTCGTGCGAGACCGGATCCAGGTAGCGCAGCTGTGCGAACTCGCCATCCTCATCCGTCGAGAGGTAGATGCCGCGACCGTCCGGGGCGAAACGGGCGGCGCGGATGCCATTCTTGTGGGTGCTGTCCTCGACCGGCGCGAGCGTCCCCGTGTAGACGTCGGCGATGTAGAGGGAGCTCTCGTTGATCGACACAAATTTCATCAGCAGCAGCTTGCGGTCATCGGGCGACCAGTCCAGGGGAAACCAGGTGTCCTGCTGGCCCCCCGCGATGAGCCTCGGTGCAGCCGTCGAGCCGATGTCCACGACGTAGATGTCGTAGCCGATCCCGTTGCGCTCGTTTCCGTAAAAGGCCACGTGCTTGCCGTCGTGCGACCAGATGGGACTTCCGTGGATGAACTTCCCGGAGGTGATCTGCTGCACGCGGCCGCCGGGGGCGTAGTAGAAGAGTTGATCGTTCTCGTCGCCGCCCTGGTCCTTGAGGAACACGAACCCATCGCCCGGGCCTGTCCGCGGGGCGCGGGCGATGCTCACAGGCTCGCTGTAGAAGGTGAGCTGCTCGCGCATGCCCAGAGGTGCGGCCACGCGATGCACCTGCTCGACATCGCCGAAGCGTGTCGCCACGAGCATCGATCCATCGGGCAGCCAGTCAAGGAAGGTGGCCTGCCGGTATTGCCGGTACTGCGCGAGCCGTTCGCCGAGCTGGGCATCGGGGGCGGGGATTCCCTCGAATACGAGATTGCCATGCTCCCGGTGCGAGGCTCCCTGCGGCTGGGCCGCGGCCGGAAGGGCCGCGAGCAGTGCGAGCGGGCCGAGCAGGCGGGTGGTTCGCGGAGCGTGTCGAATGGGCATGCGCGTCGGATTTCGGAAAAACCGCGGAATGTTTGCTATGTTGCCTTAAAACGCGCTCAACCATGAACCTCAGCTTCACGCCGCGAGTGATCCGACATCCGCATGGCATCTTCGCAGTCGATGCGGAATACCTCTATCCGGGTCACGCAGCCGTGCACATCGTTCTGGAGAATGGTCGTGCCGCGTTCGTGGACACCGGGACGAGTCATTCGGTTCCATATCTGCTCGCCGCGCTCGATACGCTCGGCATCGCGCGCGAAGCGGTGGACTACGTTTTTCTGACTCACGTTCATCTCGACCATGCCGGTGGCGCCGGCCTCCTCATGCAGGCGCTGCCGAACGCGCGGGCCCTGGTGCATCCGCGCGGCGCGCCACACATGATTGACCCGGCCAAGGTCATCGCCGGCTCCTCCGCAGTGTACGGGGAGGAGCGCTTCCGCCAGCTCTACGGGGACATTGTGCCCATTGCTGCCGGGCGCCTGGTCGCGGTGTCCGACGGCTACCGTTGCGAGCTGGGCGGACGTCAGTTCGAGCTTCTGCACACCCCGGGGCATGCGCTGCACCACTATGCGATCCTCGACGCAGCGCACTCCCTGATCTTCGCGGGCGACACTTTCGGGATCTCCTATCGCGCACTCGATACCGGGCAGGGCGCTTTCATCCTGCCGACCACGAGTCCTTCGCAGTTCGATCCCCAGCAGCTCATGGCCTCTATCGATCGATTGCTCGGGCTTGCGCCGGAGTCCATCTATCTCATGCATTACAGCCGTGTAACGGGAGTGCCGCGGCTCGGAGCGATGTTGAAGTCGCAGATCGGCGAGCTCGTCCGCATCACCCGCGAGCACGCTCGCGCGGCGAGCCCCCATGCGGCCATTCGCGAAGCGATGCTCGAGCTGTGGTGGACACTACTGCAGCGTCAGGGCAGCCTCCTCACCCGGACCGGCGTGGCGCAGCTGCTGGAGTCGGATCTGGAGTTGAATACGCAGGGGCTGCTCATCTGGCTGGAGCGGGCGGAACGCGGCAGGCAGGCTGGCTGATCAGGCAACGGGGGCCTTCCTATGGATTCGTTCAGGGCATTGCGGATACACGAGCAGGGGAAGCAGATCAGCGCGCGCTTCGAGCAGCTGAGGCTGCAGGACCTTTCTCCCGGCGAGGTGGTGGTCCGCGTCACCCACTCCAGCATCAACTACAAGGACGCTCTGGCTGCGACCGGCGCCGGAAAGATCCTGCGGCGTTATCCCCTCGTGGGGGGCATCGACCTGGCAGGGGTGGTCGAGTCTTCGAGCGACCCGCGCTACTCGCCGGGGCAGGCGGTTCTGGTGACGGGCAGCTCGCTTTCCGAAACGCATGATGGCGGCTACGCCGAGTACGCGCGCCTGAAGGGGGACTGGGTCATTCCGATCCCTCCGGGTCTCGATGGCGCCTCCGCCATGGCCCTGGGCACGGCGGGCTTCACGGCGGCTCTCGCGATCCATCGCATGGAGCGTAACGACCAGAAGCCATCCCAGGGACCCATCGCGGTTACGGGCGCCACCGGTGGAGTCGGCAGCATCGCCATCGACATGCTCTCGAGCGCGGGTTACCCGGTCGTCGCGATCACAGGCAAGCCGGCAGCAGCCGATTACCTCGAGGCGCTGGGGGCCGGGACGCTGCTGCGGCGTGAAGAAATCGATTTCGGCTCGCGGCCACTCGAGGCGGTCCGCTTCGCGGGTGCCATCGACAGCGTTGGCGGCGAGATGCTGGCGTGGCTGACTCGCACCGTGGATTTCTGGGGCAACATCGCGAGCATCGGGCTGGCCGGCAGCGCCGAGCTCAAGACTACCGTGATGCCCTTCATCCTGCGTGGCGTGAACCTGCTGGGCATCAATTCATCCGCGACGCCGCGGGAGCTGCGAATGCAGGTGTGGCAGCGGATCGCCACCGACC
>DASTDD010000284.1:0-2654 GCA_035710545.1 Steroidobacteraceae bacterium | reverse complement strand
GGAGAGTATGCCGGCGCACGCGACGCCAACATTTACTACCAGCCCCCGAACGCAACCCTGCTCCCGCCGGAGGTCTCCAACCAGCGCATTTCCTCGAACACCGGCTTGTTGAGTAGCGCCTGGCAGGAGGGCGGCAATCGGGCCCAGCTCAATCTCATCGACGGCACCCTCGATGGCAACAACAATGCGCTCGGTGTGTGGGCCGATGGCTCGCACACCCATGGCTCCTACACGCAGACCTTCGGTGCGTTCCGCATCGATCCGAACCTCGCCTGGGGCAACCAGCTGATCGCGAGCGACATGCAGGGGGGCTACTACCGCGTGGGCTATCAAAGCCGCCGCTGGCTCGCGGATTTCGGCGTCGATGAGGTCCTCTCGGTGAGCAACCATGGAGCGGACAGCACATTCCTGAATGGCGACGCCCGCTACCAACTCTCACGGGACGTAGGTGTCGGTGGGATTGCCAATGCGCTGTTGACGCACGATGGCAGCCATAACACGTCCTGGTCGCTCGAAGCCTACCTCGACAGCGCGAACTCGAGAGGCAGCGGCCGGTTCCAGGCTTATTACGCGACGGATGCGCAGACGCAGGACGTCCTGCTTACGCTGCAGCAGGACTGGGCGCTGCGTCCGGGCGCGCGGCTCGCCACCTCGGCCACGGTCGAGCGCCGCACGGGCGACACCCTCATCGGTCAGCCGCAGCAGGACGCAACCCTGCTGCGCCTCGCCGCCTATGGCGGCGCCGATCTGACCGCGCGGCTTTCGCTTGACGGCAATGTGCAGTGGGCCACTGCGGTGTCGGGCCACGCCGCCCCTTCGACCTCGGCCGACATCACGCTGAGCTATCAGATCGCCCGCCGCTGGCACCTGCTCTTCAGCTACTACGAGAACCGCATCGGCTCGTGGACCCCGCTCGTCGTGAACTCACCGCTGACCCCGCCCACCCCGGTGCCACAGGCCTCGCAGGGCCAGCGGGGAGTCTTTCTCACGCTGCGCTGGCAGGACTCGCGCGGTGGGCACTTCATGCCACTCGGTGGATCGCTCGGCGCGGGCTCGGGGCGCCTCACCGGTGTCGTATACCTGGATCTCAACGAGAACGGCCGCTACGACGCGGGCGAAGCGGGCGCGGCAAACGTCACCGTGATCCTCGATGGGCGCTTCTCGACGCGCACCGATGCCAACGGGCGCTACGACTTCCCGGCAGTGGCCGCGGGCCACCACGTGGTTACGGTGCAGCCGGATAACCTGCCCCTGCCCTGGACGCTCCTCAACCAGGGCCGGACCGAGGTGGAGGTGACGACGCGCGACCGCGTCGATGTCAACATCGGCGCGATGCGGCTGAAGTAACCGGCGATTCCTCCACGCTCATCTGTCGGCCGCTGCCCCAGGCTCCCGCACAGGCAACAGAAGGCTCCGTCTGTTGTAGTCCTCCCCACACATGCCCTCGATCGCCAAGCTTCGGGGTGGCTCTGGTCTTCGGCTTTCCGCCGCCTGTGGACTCGATATCGCACGCTCATGTAACGTTGTTGCGCGTTGATGAGCAGATACTCACCTGTCGTGCGATACGGGGCCCTGTTTGGGCTGGCTCTGGTGGCGGCGTCGGTTCGCGCGGAGGCACCGCGTGAGCTGACAAGGACGACGCCGGTGGCCGCAGGGATGTCGGCTGAGCGCCTCGATCACATGCGAGATCATTTTCGCGCGGAGGCCGAGCGCAATAGCGCGGCGGGATACGTGCTCATGGTTGCCCGCGCCGGCAAGCTGGTGTATTCGGCTGCGATCGGCATGCGGGACCGTGCGCGGCGGCAGCCGATGACGCTCGACACGCGATTCCGGATCGCCAGCATGACCAAGCCGATCACCGCCGTCGCGGTGCTGATGCTCTACGAGGAGGGACGCTTCCATCTCGACGATCCTGTATCGCGCTTTCTGCCGGAGTTCGCCAACCCACGCGTGTTCACCGCTGTGGATGCCGAGGGCGCGCTGGTTACGGAACCCGCGAAAGAGCCGATCACGATCCGCCACCTGCTGACTCACACCGCGGGGCTCGGCTACCTGGGCGACACCTCGACTCCGCTCGGCAAGGTTTACGACGCGCTGCCCCTGACGCCAGAGCGTACGCTCACCGACGTGGTCCGCGCGATTGCCAGCGTCCCGCTCTACTATCAGCCGGGTGCCGATTGGCGCTATAGCTTTGCAGATGACGTGTTGGGCAGGCTCGTGGAAGTCGTCTCGGGGATGCCGTTCGAGCGCTTCTTGCAAGCGCGACTGTTCGACCCACTCGGGATGACCCATACCGGCTTCTCCGTGCCGGAATCGGACCTGAAGCTGCTCGCGACGGTGTACAGGCATACGGCCACCGGGGAGCTCGAGCCCAGCGACTTGTCGATTCTCGGCTCCCCTGCAGACCCCAACCGCTGGCCATCGGGTGGCGGCGGCCTGATCTCCACCGCCAGTGATTACCTGCGTTTCGCGCAGATGCTCGGGAATGGCGGATCCTTCGAGGGCAAACGCTACCTCTCGCCGGTGACCGTCGGCCTGATGAGCTCGAATCACGTTCCAAACGATGCGATGTTCAAATTCTGGGGAGCCGACTCGCGAGGCCTGGGTTATGGTCTCGGAGTCGGGGTACTCATCGACGCCGTGAGCTCACCGCA
>DASTDD010000283.1:0-4248 GCA_035710545.1 Steroidobacteraceae bacterium | reverse complement strand
TCCTCGTCATGGGCGAACAGCCGACCTCGCTGTGGCTCATCGACCTGAGCGGGGGACGCAATCGCCTCGGTGGCTCGGCGCTCGCGCAGGTCTACGGTCGGCTGGGCCACGAGCCGGCGGACCTGAACGACCCCCAGCGTCTGGTGCGATTTGCTGCAGCGATGAGCGAGCTGCGCGCTGCAGGCCTGGTGCTCGCCTACCATGACCGCTCGGATGGCGGCCTGTTCGCGACGCTCGTCGAGATGGCCTTTGCCGGACATTGCGGGCTCGACATCGCGCTGCCCGTCGAGCGCGGCTCCGTGTTTCATCAGCTCTTCTCGGAAGAGCCCGGCGTCGTGGTACAGGTCCCGGTCGAGCAGGAGGAGCGTCTCGTCGAAATCCTGACGCGGCATGCTCTTGGCAAAGAGGCCCTGTATCTCGGGATCCCAACGCCGGAACTACGTGTCCAGATGCGCGTGGGCGCCTCGCTCCTCGATGAGGCCTGGGTCGACCTGCGGCGTGCGTGGTCGGAGACCTCGTGGCGGATGCGACGGATGCGCGATGATCCTCAGAGCGCCGACGAGGAGTTTGCCGCCCAGAGTGCGCCGGACGATCCGGGTCTCGGCGTCTCGCTGAGCTTCGATGCGAATGACGACATCGCTGCGCCGTATGTCGCGCGGGGCAGCCGGCCGGCGGTGGCTATCCTGCGCGAGCAGGGGGTCAACAGTCAGATCGAGACAGCGGCCGTGTTCGAGCGGGCCGGCTTCGTCGCACACGATGTCCACATGACCGACTTGCTGGCAGGACGTCGCTCGCTACGCGACTTCAAGGGCCTCGCCGCATGCGGAGGCTTCTCCTACGGCGACGTGCTGGGCGCCGGGGAAGGCTGGGCCAAGTCGATCCTGTTCCATGAGGAGGTGCGCGAGGAGTTTCGCGCCTTCTTCGCCAGAGCCGACACGTTCGCCTTCGGCGCCTGCAATGGGTGCCAGATGTTCGCCGCTCTGAAGAGCCTCATTCCGGGCACGGGTCACTGGCCTCGGTTCGTCCGTAATCGCAGTGAGCAACACGAGGCCCGCTACACTCTCGTGGAGATCGTGCGCAGCCCGTCGGTGTTGCTGGACGGGATGGCCGGGTCGTTCCTGCCGGTGTCCGTGTCGCATGGCGAAGGCCGTGCGGAGTTCCCGAACTTCGAGGCGGCGGAGGCTTGCGCCGCGAGCGGGCTAGTAGGCTTCCGCTACGTGCACCACGATCGCAGTGTGGCCACCACCTATCCGTTCAACCCGAACGGCTCGCCATTCGGAATTGCCGCCCTCTGTAACGAGGACGGCCGCGTCACCATCACCATGCCGCATCCGGAGCGCTCGTTTCGCTCCGTCCAGAACTCATGGCATCCATCGGATGCGGGTGAGTACAGCGGCTGGATGCGGCTGTTCCGCAACGCGCGACGGTTCGTTGACTAGGCACCAGGCGCGCGGCACATGCGCGTGCGCTCGCTGCCGAAAAGACACCCGCGCGGGGTATGGCCCGTAATGTTGTCTAGGCGATGAGATCTACAAGCACGTTCTTGCCCGGGGACCAGGCGGCCAGCATCTGCGCCAGGTGCACGCTGTCGGTGCTCGGGATCTGCTGGAGCACTGCCCCGGTCTGGGCGTTGCGGATGGTTGCGATGGTGAGTCCCGTAGCCGCGTCCACGTGCAGCTCGAGCACGCGGTTGACGGTCGCCAAATGCACGTTGATCTCGCGCACCGCAGCCTGGATCTCCTGCGGGCTCGGCTGAGGCGCAGACCTTCGCGATCCTGATTGCGCGACCCTCGGTGACGGATTCACCGCGGACTTGGGCGCCATGGCCGCCGGGGCGGGCCTAGAGGGGCCGCTGGTGCTGTCCTGCGCGGTGTTGAACTCCGATGAGCCGACCGCACCGACCCGGCCCATGGTATCGATCTCTTCGGCCATGGCGTTGACCTCCTCGCTAAGGCGGCGCGTCCGCCGCCTCAACGGGCGGATTGACCCGTCGCCGCGTCGGTTTGGGGCTGGGCTGCCGGGGCGCTTGAGTTCCACGCGGCGGACCCTGCGCCCTGTGCCGGCCGGCGTACCTGCGGTCCGATGGCCACCCACGCGCTGCGGATCTCATCGAGCAGGCGCGACACTTCGACGAGGCAACCGACGTCCGCCGTCGAGTTGGCCAGGATCAGTCTGCGCGTCATGTACTCGTAGAGGTCGCTGAGACTCTGGGCGAGTGTCCCGCCTTCGTTCATGTTCAGGCTGCCGCGCAGCTCTGCGATGATCTGCACGCAGTTGTGCAGCAGCGCCGCCTGGCGAGTCGTCTCGCGGCGCTCGATGCAGCCGCGGGCAAGCGAGATGCGCTCCAGGGCCGCGTCCATCAGCATCAGCACCATGGTGTGCGGATCCGAGTCGGCGACTCCGCCGTGCACGGATACGCTCTGATAGGCTGCCAGCTTCGAATTTCGTGGGTAGGTGCTCACGCCCTGCTCCATTGTCTGCCAATGGTCCAATTAGCGGCTGCCTGCGTGCGAACTTGAGCGAACTTACCCTTGCTGCTGGCTCTGGATCTTCGGCAGCGCAGCGAACTGCTGCGTGAGGTAGGCCGAAGTGGATTGCAGGGAGGACAGCAGCGTGTTGAGCGTCGCGTACTGCTTGGTAAGCGAGGCTGTCAGCGAAGCCATCTGCGTGTTCAGTTGGTTCGTCTGGTCGGTCAGCGCATTTTCCTGCTGCACCAGGGTCTTGCTGCGCGAGTCGATCGTGCCACCGGAAGCCAGGTCAGTGGTGATCTGCGTGTTGAGATTCGCGGCCACGCCATTCGTGCCGCTGAACAGGGCGCTCACTGCGCTCGGTGCCGAGCTCAGCGCATTCTGCAGGGTCGTCTGGTTGAGGCTCAGGGTCCCGTCGGAGTTGGTCGTGATGCCGACACTCGCCAGCGAGTTGTACGTCGAGGAGCCGCTGTTCACGACGCTATAGAGCGTGGAGCGAATCTGATTCTGGATTCCCGAGAGCAGGGCGTCCCCAAGCATGGGCCCGGCGGTCTGGGTGGTCGGGTCGAAGCCGCTCAGCTGCGAGATGGATCCCACCAGGGTGTTGTACGCCGTCACGAACGCGCCAATGTTGGTCGCGATCGTCGAGTTGTCATTTGCAACGGTGAGATTGGCGCTGCTGCCGGGGCCAGTGCCCGCGGCTGTGGTTGCGAGAAGCGTGAGCGTCACGCCATTGAGGACGTCGCTCACAGTATTACTCGAGCTCGTATGCGCGATTCCAGAGACGCTGAACTGGGCATCCTGGGCGGCCGATTCCTGCGTGTAGTGAGCGGTATTGCCGGTCCCGTAAGTGAGAGCCGAGAGGGCACCGCCCGCATCGGTCTCTGAGACCTTGATCGTATTGGCGGCCCCCGTCAGGGTCGATGACAGGACCAGATGCGCCCCATCGGAACCGGAGATGACGGTTGCCGTGACACCGGGGTTGCCTGCTGCCGCGTTGATGGCCGCGGCAATCCCGGAGATTGACTCATTGGCGCTGTCGACCGTGACATTGAAGCTGGTGCCGCCGAGGGAGACTTGCAGCGTCCCGGTGCCAACGGAGGACGAGCCGTCGCCGCTGAAGCCCTTGGAGACCAGCTGCTGCGCCTGCGCCAACTGGGAGATGGAGATGCTGTACGTGCCTCCGACGGCGCCGGCGCTTGCCGTGGCCGTGAAGATCGTGGGATTCGAGCTGGTCGCGAGCTGAGCGTTGAAGGCCCCCGGAGTGTCGATGGCGCCCAGCGCCGACTGGAACGTGGAGAGCGCACCCTTGAGTGTTCCGACCGCCGAGATCTGCGTGGTGACAGCCTGGGTCTTGCCCGCGATCACTGCGTCCTGCGGCGCTCGCGTGGCGGCGACGAGCTGCGATACGAGCGAGCTGACATTGATGACTGAGCCGCCCGCAGCCGCAGCGCTGCTGTTGCTCGCTACGGAGACAACCGGCTGGGTGTTCGCAGATGAACCGGTGCTGCTGACGCTGGCCATTGCTCAATGCGCTCCCTGTAGTCCTGAGGTCGAGTCCGTGAAAAGCCGCGGGGCGGACGCCTTGCGGCGTCCGCCCGCGGGGATCATGCGTAAGTCTGATCCTGGGGTCATCCCGTTACGGCAGCTTCTGCAGCAGCGTGAGGATGTTCTGCGGGATGGTATTGGCCTGGGCCACCATCGCCGTGCTCGCCTGCTGCAGGATCTGGGCCTTGGACAGCTGCGAGGTGGCCTGCGCATAGTCCGTGTCCTGGATCAG
>DASTDD010000282.1:0-22096 GCA_035710545.1 Steroidobacteraceae bacterium | reverse complement strand
TCGGCGCTGCGCGCCTCGCCCCTTCGGGGCCGCCCTCCGGGTGTTAACGCTATCCCGCCCTTGGCCCTTCTGACCACCTCGCCTCTCCATACAATGCTCATGCCCCGTGGCGGACCCTTCGGGCGTTATCCCCGTCGTGTCGCCCGCAAGCGGGACGATACTTGGCCGATTGATCTCTTCTGCCGGCCAGTGGCGGAGAGGGTGGGATTCGAACCCACGAACACCCGTGAAGATGTTACTGGAATTCCAGTCCAGCGCCTTCGACCGCTCGGCCACCTCTCCAATCAATCAGTTACGTTCTACTCCTCGAATGGCTCTAGAGCTGTGGAACGCTCATGGCGCCCGCTCCGCGCGCGGATCGCGCTCTGCCGCGCCTGCGCTCAGGGCCCGCCGCGCGGGGCGGCGGGATGATACACCTTCAAGCCTGGGGAGGCGCTGGCTTGGCCACTTTGAACGCCGGGGGCGAATCCAGGCAGGGGTCTTTGGGCCCCCGCGGCGGAGGCGCGGGCTCATTGAGCGCCGGGACGTGCAGAGCATTACTCGTGTCGGGAGCATCGAGTCCCGCGGGAATACGCAGCGGCGCGATGCTCTGCGCCTTCGTGTACGGCTGCACGTCGTGACACGATCCCCGTACATTGCGCAGTGCACGCAGCGGGTGACAACCCGACAGGATCATCAGGCACGCCAGTAATCCCGGCACCGCGATGCGATAGGTCATTTCGGTCCTTTGCTTCGAGTCAATTCACAATGCCCGCTGCGCGCAGCGCGGCCTGCAACGTCGGCCGATGTGCCTCCGACAGCTCCGTGAGCGGCAGGCGGATGCCGCCTTGCATCAGCTCCATACACGCCAGCGCCCATTTCACCGGGATCGGGTTGGCTTCCACAAACAGATCGCGATGCAACGCCGCGAGAGGCGCGTCGAGACGCTCGGCCTGGGCCGTCTCGCCTTTCATAGCCGCGGCCACCATTTCAGCCATGGCGCGCGGGGCGACATTCGCGGTGACCGAGATCACCCCGCGCGCGCCCAGCAGGATCGAGCGCCGGGCGGTTGCGTCGTCTCCACTCAGAACCGTGAAGCCTTGCGGGCACAGGCCGATGAGCTCCCGGATCCGCCCGGCTTCCGCAACGGCCTCTTTGACCGCCACGATGCCGGGAAGTTGCGACAGGCGCTGCACAGTCACAGGCAGCATATCCACTGCCGTGCGCGAGGGCACGTTGTAGAGAATGATCGGCCGGCGCACGGCAGCCGCCACGGCCGCGAAGTGCCGGTACAGGCCCTCCTGTGTCGGGCGGTTATACGCGGGCGTAACCACCAGCAACCCATCGACCGGCAACTCGCACAAGCGCCGCGCGCGCTCCACCGTCATCACGGTGTTGCTCGTGCCCACTCCCGCGATGACCGGGACTCGCCTGCGGGCCTGCACGCAAGCCCGCTCCGTCAGTTCCCACAATTCCGCATCGCTCAGTGTCGCCGACTCCCCGGTTGTGCCGCCCACGACCAGCCCGCTCGTACCGCTCGACACGTGCAGATCGATCAGCCGGTCCCACGCGCGCAGGTCCAGCGTTCCATCCGGCCGCATCGGCGTTACCATCGCGACCAGGCTGCCTGAGAACATAAGTCGATCCGCTGTTTTGCTGTTGCCGGCGCCTCGCACCGGCCGCTCGCGCGGGTGCACGGTTCGGCGCAATCCCGGGTGGAATCGCGCTTCGACGCATGAGGAACCGGATGTTACGAGCCGGCGCTCCGGTCAAGCAAGCCGGCGAGGTGACGACCTCGCTTGCGGCCGTCAACCCGGTGCCTCTGTCGGCGTGGCCCGCGGCAAGAGCGCCAGCGGGCGCCCTTCGCTCGTCCGGCCAGAAGAAGGCAACGTTGCGCGGCACATGACATTTTCCAGGCAACCCATGACTGGGCGGAGCGCACCCGGTACACTCAGCCGGCAACGACAACGGACTTCGAACCCGCACGCAAGATGAAGCAGCACCTGGCCGTTTCCGCGATCGGCGGCGACCGCACTGGGATGGTCCATGAGCTGACGCGCGTGATCAGCGAGTGCGGGGGCAATATCAGCGAAAGCCGCATGGCCAGCCTCGGCACGGAATTCGCGATGCTGCTGCTGGTCTCGGGCAACTGGCACGCCCTTGCGAAGCTCGAAACCGAGCTGAAGCGCCTGGCGGAAACCAGCAGCCTGAGCATCCACCTGAAGCGCACCGAGCCGCGCTCGGCGCGCACCGATATGCTGCCCTACTCGATCGACGTCGTCTGTCTCGATCAGAGCGGCATCGTCTCGGGGCTCTCGGGTTTCTTCGCGACCCGCGGAATCGACATCGCCGAGGTCTCCACGCGCAGCTATCCGGCCGCGCACACCGGTGCTCCGATGTTTTCCGTGCAGATGATCGTCAACGTGCCCAGCCGCATCCACGTGGCGCACCTGCGGGAGGAATTCATGGAATTCTGCGACTCGCTCAACCTGGATGCGATTCTCGAGCCGGTGAAATCCTAGTGAACCGCAGGCAGGGCGCGGCGGCGCGCAGCCGCCCCGGAGAGCAATGACATGGCGACGCCGAAGATCGGCACGCGCATCCGGCAGTTCACACTCCCCGCGAGCGGCGGGGGAAAGTGGGGACTGAAGGATGCGGCGGGCAAAAAGCTGGTGCTGTATTTCTATCCGAAGGACATGACTTCCGGTTGTACCCGGGAAAGCCAGGACTTCCGCGATCTGCACGCGGCCTTTCGCAAGGCGGGCGTCGTGGTCGTGGGCGTCTCGCGCGACAGTGTCCGCTCGCACGATCGCTTCACGGAGAAGGAGCAGCTGCCATTCCCGCTGCTCGCCGACGAGGAGGAGACACTCTGCAAACTGTTCGACGTCATTCAGGAAAAGAGCCTGTACGGCAGGAAGTACCTCGGGATCGAGCGCAGCACGTTCCTGTTGGACGGCACCGGTGTCCTGCGACGCGAATGGCGCAAGGTCAAGGTACCGGGCCACGCGGAGGAAGTGCTTGAAGCGGCGAAGTCTCTCTGAGCCGGGCCCGGCCAGCGCGGCCGCCGGCGATCTGAAGGTGAAGGGGCGCGGTGAGCGCCGCCTGTTCGTGCTCGACACCAACGTGCTGATGCACGATCCCACTTCCATCTTCCGGTTCGAGGAGCACGACGTCTACCTGCCGATGGTCGTCCTCGAGGAGCTCGACGCCCACAAGAAGGGCCTGTCGGAGGCTTCGCGCAACGTGCGCCAGGTCAGCCGGTTCCTCGATGACATGATGCGCGATGCCACCAAGGAGCATATCGATCGGGGTCTGCAGCTGCCCAGCGGCTACTCGGGCAACCACGGCAAGAAGCCCTCGACGGGCAGGCTGTTCTTCCAGACGCGCCAGCTCTCGAGCGCCCTGCCCGCGGGACTCCCCGGGCAGGGGGCGGACAATGCGATCCTCGCCCAGACACTCGCCCTGCAACAGGAGCGGCCCGACGCGCGCGTCATACTCGTCTCCAAGGACATCAACCTGCGCATCAAGGCCGCCGTGCTGGGCGTGCATGCCGAGGATTACTACAGCGACAAGACCTTGGAGGATGCAGATGTCCTCTACAGCGGGATGAGTGCCCTGCCGGTGGATTTCTGGGAGAAGCACGGCAAGGACATGAGGTCATGGAAGGAGGCCGAGCGCACCTTCTACGAAGTCACCGGCCCTTCCGTGAGCGAGTGGCAGCCCAACCAGGGGCTTTATGAAGACACCCCGGAAGGCATCGAAGGCATCGTCCGGAGGGTGCTTCCGGACATGACCGCTACGATCGAGCTGCTGCGGGACTATCGCACGGAGCGCCACAGTGTCTGGGGCATCACCGCCCGCAATCGTGAGCAGAACTTCGCGCTGAATCTGCTCATGGATCCGGACATCGACTTCGTGACGGTGCTGGGGCCCGCGGGCACCGGCAAGACTCTGCTCACGCTGGCGGCGGGTCTCATGCAGACACTCGAGACCAATCGTTTCGTCGAGATCATCATGACGCGGGTCACCATCCCGCTGGGGGAGGACATCGGGTTCCTGCCGGGCACGGAGGAGGAGAAGATGGAGCCGTGGATGGGGGCCCTGATGGACAACCTGGAGGTGCTCACGAGCAGCCAGGAGGGCGGAACCTGGGGCCGTGCGGCGACGAACGACCTGCTGCGCAACCGGATCAAGATCCGCTCTCTGAACTTCATGCGCGGCCGCACGTTCCTCAACCGCTTCATCATCCTGGACGAGGCCCAGAACCTGACCCCCAAGCAGATGAAGGCTCTGATCACCCGGGCCGGCCCGGGAACGAAGGTCGCTTGCCTGGGCAATATCGCCCAGATCGACACCCCCTACCTCACGGAGATGACTTCAGGCCTCACATATGCTGTAAATCGCTTCCGTGGCTGGCCTCATTCGGGGCACATTACCCTGGTTCGCGGCGAGCGCTCACGGCTGGCCGACTTTGCGTCGGACACTTTGTAAGCATCTGTAAACGCACGGAAACTCTCCGTGCCTGATGACGGTCGAACCGAACCATGCGTGCCCTCGTCCTGTGCCTGGCAGCCGCTCTGACCACGTTCGCCTCCGCGGCGTCGGCGCAGGAGCCCGTCACTCCGGCACCGCCGGACCTGCCCGACATGGGCAGCCCCGCCGCCCAGGTGCTGAACGGCACTGATGAGTACCAGCTCGGGGCGATGGTGATCCACCAGTTCCGCGAGCAGAACGCCCTCATCGAAGACCCGGAGATCTCCGAGTACCTCAACTCGGTCGGCGCGCGACTGACGACCCAGGTGCCCGATGGCGCGCCGCATTTCCAGTTCTTCGCTTTCCGCGAGTCCGCGATCAATGCCTTCGCCCTGCCCGGCGGCTTCATCTGCATCAACTACGGACTGATCCTCGCCACCCGCAACGAGTCCGAGCTCGCGAGCGTGATGGCCCACGAGATGGCACACGTCACGCAGCATCACATCGCTCGCCAGATCCGGGCACAGAGCCAGCAGAGCATGACGGCGGCGGCGGCCATGCTGGCTGCCGTGCTGCTCGGCGCCCTCAGTGGCGGAGGCGGCCAGGCCATCGAAGGGGGCATCGCGGCCGCACAGGGCATGGCCGTCCAGCAGCAGATCAATTTCACCCGCGACAATGAAGCGGAAGCGGATCGTGTCGGTATCGGCTTCCTCGCCGGTGCCGGCTTCGACACACGCGCCATGGCCAACTTCTTCGAGACCATCGGCCGGACTGAGGGTCTCGCCGGAACCTACATACCGGCAATGCTCCAGGATCACCCCGTGACCTCCGTGCGTATCGCCGAGGCTCGCGCGCGCGCTGCGCAGCTTCCGCCGGTCAAAGTCAAGGAGTCCCTGAGCTATCAGCTCATCCGGGAGCGGGTGCGCGTGCTCACCACGGCGGGAGACGTGGACGTCGAGAAGCAATATGCGCAGAAGATCGCGCAGGGGAACAACGATATCGGCACTCGCTATGGCGAGGCTCTCGCTCTCATGGCCGACAACCGACCGGTCGAAGCCGAGAAGATTCTCCACAAGCTGACCGAGCAGCACGAAGGGCTGACCCTGCTGCACGCGGCGCTCGGCCAGGCCCAGGTGAAGGCGGGCCAGACCAACGACGGCGTCGCCTCGCTCCAGCGCGCCGTGGGGCTCTTCCCGCGTAACGTGCCGGTGACCATCCGCTACGCCGAAGCGCTGATGAAGGCGGGAAGGCCTGCGGAGGCGCACAGTGTCCTGCTCGACCTTTTCAACAACGTGCCCCCGACGCCCGAGCAGATCCGGCTGACGGCGCTGGCCGCGAGCGCTGCCGGTGATGCCGGCGATGCCTATTTCTACATGGGCGAGTACCAGATCGCCGGAGGCGACCTGCCCATGGCTGCGCAGCAGCTGCAGCTGGCGCTTGCCTCGCCGCACCTCACTCAGGTGCAGCGGGCCCGGTTCCAGGCCCGGCTCGATGAGGTGCGGGAATATCTGGCCAACACCCGCATGAAGCACGTGAGTAACACCCAGTAGCGGCACCGGCCTCCCGGCCATCACCTGGCAACCAACTTCCAGCGGCTGACGGGCGGGCCGCTTGCGTGTGGCGCAGCCCCTTGCGCGGGGGTTCTCTTCCGGGGGCAAGCCACACCCAAGCGGACCGCCCTCACGCTGGTACAATGCCGCCTTTCGTCCTGCGGTCTCGCTCCATCATGCCCAGAACAGCCTGTATCCCGTTTCTCCTCATGGCCTGCCTGAGCTTGTTTGGATGCGCGACGCAGCCGAATGCGAAGCGGGATCCGCGCGATCCCTTCGAGCGCGTGAACCGCGTGACCTACCGCTTCAACGATGCGGTGGACCGCGCGGTCCTCAAGCCGGTCGCTCTGGGATACCGGAAGATCACGCCCCGGCCGGTGCGCACCAGTGTGTCGAATTTCATCGACAACCTGTCTTACCCGACGACGATCGTGAACGACCTGCTGCAGCTGAAATTCAAGCCGTTCTTCCAGGACACCGGCCGGCTCGTCGTCAACACGACGGTGGGTATCGCCGGTCTGTTCGATCCGGCCTCGCGTATCGGTCTGCAGAAGAACGACGAGGATCTCGGCCTGACCTTCGGCCATTGGGGCGCCGGTCCCGGGCCCTATATCGTGATCCCATTTCTGGGTCCTTCGGATGTGCGCGACGGCATCGGCCGGATCGGCGACATCTTCACGGATCCGCGCCACTACATCAAAAACGGGTGGGTGTCGTGGAGCCTGTGGGGTGTGCAGGTGGTGGACACTCGATCCCGACTGCTGGACACGGAGAAAGTGCTCGAGGGCGCGTACGACAAATACTCATTCCTGCGCAATGCCTACCTGCAGCGACGACAGTACCTCGTCACCGGCGGGGAGAGCTCGAGTCGGCAGGAACAACAGGAGCAGCAGCAGTACGAGGAGGAGAAGCGGATCCTGGAGGAAAGCGAAGGCGGCGAGCAGCCGGGGGCTGCACCAAAGGAGAATCCTCCGCCCAGGAGCCCGCAGGCCCCCTCACCAGCGCCCGGTTCGCCGCAGAGCGAGACACCCAGCCCCGCGGCGGAGCCGCCACCCCCGCAACCCGACCAGCCTCATTGAAGCGGAGCGTCCGGCTGCTACACGCCCCGCTCGAGCAGCTCGAGGACCTCACTGATCCGGGCGAGCGCTTGGACCTGCGCGGGCAGATTGCCGAAGCGCAGCGAGCGTCCGGTCTGTTTCGCGAACGACAGCCAGTCGAGCAGCACGGTCATCCCGGCGCTGTCGGAAACGTCGATTGCCGCGCAGTCCACGACGATCTCGCGTGAGCCAGAGGCACCGAAGGCTGACAGTCCCAGCTCGCGACCGCGACGCGCGGTGGCGAACGTGAGCGCGCCGCTCGCGAGGTAGCGCCCGGGATCGCCTTCCTTCAGCTCGAGGCTGCCGGATGCGCCCGCTCTCAACGGCTCCATGAAGCCCCCTGCTCGATATCGCGCACTGTGCCCCGGCGTGCCTGTGCGCCTCAACCCTTGTTGGTCGTCTTGCCGATGTCAGCGGGCTTCTCGCCCTTCTCCAGGCGACTGATGACGGCATCGAGTCCCTGCTGGTCGATCTGAGAGCCGAAATCGTCGCGATAGCTCTTCACGTAGCTGATCCCTTCGATGTTGACGTCGTAGGCCTTCCAGCCGTCGGCGGTCTTGTGAAGGCTGTAGTTCACGGCAACCCGATCGCCGTTATCACGCTTGACCTCGGTGCGAACGGTCGCATGATCGGCGCCCGGCTCGATCCTCGAGGGATACACCTTGAGACGATCCGCCGTGAAGTCGGCCAGATAACTGCCGTAGTTGGTGATCAGGGAGTGGTAGAAGGCGTCGATGAAGCGCTTGCGCTGCTCCGGCGTCGCGGTGCGCCAGTGCTGCGCCAGCACGAGCCTCGCGGCGTACTCCGTGTCGAAGTGCGGCAGCAGGTACTTGTCCACCAGAGTGGCAACCTTGGAGGGATCCTGCTTGTAGGCCGCGCGGTTGGCCTCCAGATCCCTCAGAATGCCCTCCGCGGCGTGCTGCACCAGATCGCTCGGGCTCTCCTGCGACTGCGTCGCCTGGCTCTGTGCCGGCGGCGCCGCCTGCGGGGCGGCCCCGGCCTGCGAGCCGAAGCCGCCCGCCACCAGCGCGCCGGCCATGATGATCGTCATGGGTCTCATTTCTTCGGTTCCTCCGGTTTCGGACTGCCGTTGCTACCGTTACCGCCGTTACTGTTGCCGGCGCCGTTGCCGTTTGCGCTGCTGCCGGCCTTGTCCGCGAAATTCGCGAACAGCTTGTTGATCAGGCTCTCGAGCACGATCGCCGATTGCGTCTGCTCGATGCGGCTGCCGTTCTTGAGAAACGTGTCCGAGCCGCCCGGGCTGATGCCGATGTACTTGCCGCCGAGCAGGCCCTGGGTCTGAATGCTGGCGAAGCTGTCGTCGGGAATCTGCTTGTACTGCGGATCGATCCGCACTCCCACGACAGCCTTGTAGGTCTGAGGATCGAAGCGGATGCGGTCCACCTCGCCAACGGTTACACCTGCCATCGTAACGGGTGAGCCCACCTTGAGGTCCCCGATGTTGTCGAAATCGGCGGTGACATGAAAGCCGGCCTTGGCACTGCCAAGCTTCAAGCCGCTCGATGGCAACTGGGTGGTGAGGAAGAACAACGCCGCAAATCCCAGCAGGACGAACAGCCCCGTTCCGATTTCCAAAGTCCGATTGGCACGCATATCAGGTCCTCATGGCCGCGCAGCTCCCGCCCTACAGGAACTCGGCCGTCAGCACATAGTCGAGCAACAGCGTCAGCACCGATGAGGCGACGACGGTCCGGGTGGTCGCGAGCCCTACTCCCGCGGCGGTCGGCTCCGCGTTATAGCCCTCATGCACGGCGATCAGGCTGCAGGTGATGCCGAACACGATGCTCTTGACGATTCCTTCTCTCACGTCCCGCAACCCTACCGAGCCCTGCATCTGCGACCAGAATGCGCCCTTGTCCACGCCCATGAATTGCACGCCGATCAGCTGCGCCCCGAACAGCCCGATCAGGCTGAAGATCGCGGCCAGCAGCGGCATGGCGATGACCCCGCCCAGGAAACGCGGCGCGGCCACGTAGCGCAGCGGGTCCACCGCCATGACCTCCATCGCCGTCAGCTGATCGGTGGCGCGCATCAGCCCGATCTCCGATGTGAGTGCGGTGCCGGCCCGGCCTGCGAACAGCAAAGCGGTCACGACCGGCCCCAGTTCCTTGAGCATGCCCAGGGCGGCGGCGGTCCCGAGGGCCTCCTCGGAGCCGAACCGCTGCAGGAGGGTGAAGCCCTGCAGGCCCAGGACCATTCCGACGAACAGTCCGGAAAGCATGATGATGATCAGCGAGCGGGCGCCGGCGTTGTAGATCTGCCAGACAATCAGCCGCGGGCGCGCCAGAGCGGGCACACACTGAGCGAGGAGGCGAAAGAGGAACAGCAGGATCGCGCCCATCCGGCGGATACCCTGCAACAGGAAACCGTCCTGCCTTGCCTGCCTCACGCCTCCTCCGCGGTCAGCAGCTCGGTCGCGTAGTCGGGTGCGGGGTAGTGGAACTCCACCGGTCCATCGGCGGCACCGGTCATGAACTGCCGCACGACCTTGGAGTCGCTGTTTGCCAGCTCCCGTGGGGAGCCTGCAGCCACCACACGCCCGCCGGAGAGCAGGTAGCTGTCATCGGCAATCGTTGCCAGCTCCTGGACATCGTGCGAGACGACCACACTGGTGATTCCCAGTGCCTCGTTCATCTGTTTGATCAGACGCAGGATCATCCCCAGCGAGATGGGATCGAGGCCCACGAAGGGCTCGTCGTAGATGAGCAGCTCCGGATCCATCACGATCGCCCGCGCCAGCGCCACACGCCGGGCCATTCCGCCCGACAGTTCCGTAGGCAGAAGTTGCGCGGCCCCTCTCAGCCCGACCGACTGCAGCTTGGTCAGGACCAGCCGGCGGATCAGCGGCTCGGGCAGGTCGGTATGCTCGCGCACGGGGAAGGCAACATTCTCGAACACGGTCATGTCCGTGAGCAGAGCGCCATTCTGGAACAGCATCCCCATTCGCTTGCGCAGCGAGTAGACCTCGGCGCTCGTGACGCGCGCAATGTCGCGCCCCAGCACCATCACGCTGCCACGATCCGCGACGATCTGACCCGTGATCAGCCGCAACAGGGTGGTCTTTCCCGTTCCGCTGGGGCCCATGACGGCTGTGATACGGCCGCGGCGTACCTGGATGTTGAGCGCCTCGAAGATGGCGCGCTGCTCGACGGCATAGTGCACATCGCGCACATCGACCACTACGTCGTCGGCCCGTGCCGGCGCCGGGTTCAGCGTCGAGTCGGCGTTCGTCACATGAGCGTCGCGGCCGCTCCTAGGCGGCCTGAGACTCCATGGCGGAGTTGTACCGTCCCGTGGTCGCGAGGCTGTTGAGCTTGGCGCGCTTGGCCAGCTGCTGCTGACCCGCGGCGAAATTGCCCGGCTTGCCGCCCCAGCTCTTGAGCGCATCGTCCTGCAGCGCACGGCCGTAGCTGAACGTGAGTGACCACGGCAGCGGCCCGGACTTGTTCATCAGCGACAGATGCAGAGTCGCCTCCTCCGAGGACTGGCCGCCGGAGAGGAACGCGATGCCCGGCACGGCCGGCGGGACATGACGCTTCAGGCAGCGCACGGTCGCTTCCGCCACCTGTTCCGGAGAGGCCCGGTTCGGGGCCTTCTTGCCCGAGATGACCATGTTGGGCTTGAGCACCATGCCCTCGAGATAGATGCGGTGCTCGAAGAGTTGGTTGAAGACGGTCTGCAGCACCGCGCTCGTGACTTCCTCGCACCGCTCGATGCTGTGCGCGCCGTCCATCAGCACTTCGGGCTCGACGATCGGCACGATCTGCTGCTCCTGGCAGAGCGCTGCGTACCGGGCAAGGGCGTGGGCGTTGGCTGCTACCGCAAACGAGGTGGGGATCCCGTCGGCGATATCGATGACTGCCCGCCACTTCGCAAAGCGCGCCCCCAGCTTGTAGTACTCGGCCAGGCGCTCCCGCAGGCCGTCGAGTCCCTCCGTGATCGTCTCGCCGTTGAACCCGGCGAGCGGCTTCGCCCCGGTGTCCACCTTGATGCCCGGAATCACGCCCTGGCGCGTGAGGTATTCCGGAAAGGGAATCCCCTCGCGGGTCTTCTGCCGGAGGGTCTCGTCGTACAGGATGACGCCGCTGATGAACTCGGCAGCGCCGGGTGCCGTGAACAGCATCTCCCGGTAGGTCCGCCGATGCTCCTCGGTGGATTCCAGCTTGATGCTGTCGAAGCGCTTCTTGATCGTTCCGGAGCTCTCGTCCGCTGCCAGAATGCCTCTGTTCTTCGCCACCATAGCGCCGGCGACGCGCGCCAGCTCACCGCGGTTCATCGTTCAGTCCTCCGGAAAATGACAGGCCAGGTGCGATAAGGCTGCAAGAATAGCAAACCACAAGAATATCAAATTGATCTGACGTGCCGGGCGGGTGCACCGCCCCGGCGCGAAGCCCGCGAAGCCCGCGCTGCTGCTCCGGCGGATCCAGGCACTTGGATTGAGATCGAATCAGTACTAAAATAGTCCTACTTTGTGGACCCTCCCCCTTGGAGCTGAAGTCATGCTGCGCATCAGCCGGCTTACAGACTACGCGACCGTGATCCTGGCGGCTCTGGCCGAAGAGCCGGACCACGTGCGGACCGCCACCGCCCTGGCGGAGCGCACACGCATTGCCGCGCCGACGGTGAGCAAGCTGCTCAAGCAACTGCAACGCTCAGGTCTGGTTGCCTCCACGCGTGGACTGCACGGCGGCTATCAGCTCGCGCGCCCGGCCAGCCAGATCAGCGCTGCTGCCGTGCTCGATGCGCTGGAGGGACCGGTCACCCTGACCGACTGCTCGGCCGGGCACGGCAACTGCGGCATCGAGGATACCTGCCGCGTGGGCCGCGTCTGGCAACGCCTCAATCTCGCCATCCGACGCTCTCTCTATGACGTGAGCCTGGCTCAGCTCGCGGGATTGGACTCGGCGCAGGTCCGGCTGCCGGCGCTCGAGCATGAGGTGAAGACCGCGACCGCGCGCAGTGCGGGGCGCCCGAGGAGTGAACCGGCATGAGTGAGACCGTGGATCGCCTGGAAGGACTGCTGGCTCGGGGATACCGGCATGGATTTGTCACGGACATCGAGTCCGACACGGTCCCGCCGGGCCTGAACGAGGACGTCGTCCGGCTCATCTCGCGCAAGAAGAACGAGCCCGCATTCCTGACGGAATGGCGTTTGAAGGCACTGCGCCACTGGCTCGAGCAGCCCCAGCCGAGCTGGGCGCACGTGAAGATCGCGCCGATCGACTACCAGGCGATCTCGTATTACTCCGCACCCCGGGCCAAGAGCGACGGACCGAAAAGCCTTTCGGAGGTCGACCCGAAGCTCCTGGAGACCTATGCGAAGCTCGGTGTGCCGCTGCACGAGCGTGCGCGGCTGGCGGGCGTGGCGGTCGATGCAGTCTTCGACAGCGTCTCGGTGGCTACGACGTTCAAGGAACGCCTGGCGGCGGCTGGCGTGATCTTCTGCCCGTTCTCCGAGGCCGTGCAGTCGCATCCCGGGCTGGTAGAGCAGTACCTGGGCAGCGTGGTGCCGCACTCGGACAACTTCTTTGCCGCACTCAACTCCGCCGTCTTCACCGATGGCTCGTTCGTGTACGTGCCCAAGGGCGTGCGCTGCCCGATGGAACTGTCCACTTACTTCCGGATCAACGCGGCCAAGACCGGCCAGTTCGAGCGGACGCTGATCATCGCCGACGAGGGCGCTTCGGTGTCGTACCTCGAGGGCTGCACGGCTCCGATGCGCGACGAGAACCAACTCCATGCCGCGGTCGTGGAGCTGGTCGCGCTCGATGAGGCCTACATCAAGTACTCGACGGTGCAGAACTGGTATCCGGGGGACGCCAACGGCGTGGGCGGCATCTACAACTTCGTCACCAAGCGGGGCGACTGCCGCGGCCGCCGCTCGCGCATCTCCTGGACGCAGGTCGAGACCGGCTCAGCCATCACGTGGAAATATCCAAGCTGCGTGCTGCGCGGCGAAGGCTCGATCGGCGAGTTCTACTCCGTCGCCACCGTGAACAATCATCAGCAGGCCGACACCGGCACGAAGATGATCCATATCGGCCGCGACACCCGCAGCACGATCGTCTCCAAGGGCATCTCCGCCGGTCACGGCCAGAACACCTATCGCGGGCTGGTGAAGATCCTGCCGAGCGCCGCCGGTGCGCGCAATTTCACCCAGTGCGACTCGCTGCTGATGGGCGGAAAATGCGGCGCGCACACCTTTCCCTACGTGGAGGTGAAGAACCCGTCGGCGACCGTCGAGCACGAAGCGAGCACCTCCAGGATCAGCGATGACCAGCTGTTCTACTGCCTGGCGCGCGGCATCCCGCACGAGGACGCGGTCAACATGATCGTCAGCGGGTTCTGCAAATCGGTGTTCAAGGAGCTGCCCATGGAGTTTGCCGTGGAGGCGCAGGCGCTTCTGGCAGTGAGCCTCGAAGGCGCCGTGGGCTGAGCAGGACGGACAAGGCAATCTGAGGACACCCCGCTCATCATGCTGAAGATCGAAAATCTGCAGGTCGCTGTCGGCGATAACGACAACGAAGTATTGAACGGCCTCGACCTCGAGGTGCCCACGGGTGAAGTCCACGCCATCATGGGACCCAACGGCTCGGGGAAGAGCACCCTCGCCCACGTGCTCGCCGGAAGGCCGGGATACCGCATCTGCGCGGGCAGCGTGACCCTCGACGGGCGCGACCTGCTCAGCCTCGAGCCCGAGGAGCGCGCACACGAGGGCCTGTTTCTCGGCTTCCAGTATCCGGTCGAGATACCTGGCGTGAACAACGTGTACCTGCTCAAGGCTGCGTTGAATGCGCAACGCAAGCACAAGGGCCTTCCCGAAGTGGACGCCTTCGAGTTCCTCACACTGGTGCGCGAGAAGCTGCAGCTGATGCGGATCGACGAGAGTTTCCTGTCGCGCGGCGTCAACGAAGGATTCTCCGGCGGCGAGAAGAAGCGCAACGAGATCCTGCAGATGCTCGTGCTGGAGCCGCGGCTCGCGATCCTGGACGAGACCGACTCGGGGCTCGACATCGACGCCCTGAAGGTCGTGGCCGGCGGCATCAACACGCTGCGCTCACCCGAGCGCTCGATCGTGCTCGTGACTCACTATCAGCGGCTGCTGGAGCACGTCGTGCCTGATCGGGTGCACGTGCTGGTGCGCGGGCGAATCGCCAAGAGCGGGGATCGGACGCTCGCCCTCGAGCTGGAGCGCAGGGGCTATGACTGGGTGACCGAGGAAGCGGCCGTGCCGCCCGCCGCGGCGGGCGCGGCCAGGGCCAAGGGCTCGAGCTCCGGGACAGGCCGGGCGGTGTGACGTGAGCACGGTGAGCAGCCGCATCGCCGACGACTTCGCAGCCGCCGAGCAGTATCTGCCGGCAAGCGTGCTCAGCACGGAGCGCCGCCGCAGCGCGCTGCAGGCTCTGCAGGCCCAGGGACTTCCCACTTCACGTGAAGAGAACTGGAAGTACGTGAACCTGCGGCCACTCGAGAAGGTACGCTTCGCCCCGCTCGCGGCCCGGACGGGCAAAGCGATCACCGTGGCAGATCTGCCGCCACAGCTGTTGGGGTACGCGCGTTATACGTTCGTCGATGGCGTATTCGCTCCGGAGCTCTCCTCCGCAGTCGATCGCCCAGGCGTACTCATTGAGCCGATGCGCCGCACCTCCCAGCCCAGGCCCGCGGTCGGAGGGCTCGAGGCGCGCCAATCGGGCGATCTGCGCTTCGCGCTGTTGAACGATGCCTTTGCTACCGACGGTGCTTCCATCCGCATCGCCGCGGAAATCGATTGTCCGGCCTGCGTGGAGCTCGTTTTTGTGGCCGCCACGGACTCCAGGGAGGCAGCATCCTATCCTCGCGTGGACCTGGCCGTCGCTTCCGGCGCGCGCGTGGGCCTCATCGAGCGGCATGTCAGCATCGGCAACGATGCCAACTTCGTGAACTGCGCGGTGAGCATTTCAGCGGCCCGCGCCTCGTTCGTACAGCACTACCGCATCCAGCAGACCGGCGCCCGCGCCCAATGGTACGACACCCTGTCAGCGGATCTCGCCGAAAGTGCCAGGTACCAGTTGTTCAGCGTCCACCTTGGGGCCCTCACCGCAAGGTCCACGGTGAACATTCAGCTGAACGGGGAACGCGCCGAGGTCGACCTCTACGCCGTATCCGTGGGCGACGCGCGCCAGGTGCACGACACATACGCGCGCATCGAGCACATTGCGCCACGGACGCGCACCAGCCAATCTTTCCGTGGAATCTCTTCCGGCCGTGCCCGTGTGGCCTTCAATGGCAAGGTCACGGTGAGCGCAGGGGCTTATGGAACCGACTCGCGCCAGTCTCTCCGCGGCCTTCTAGCCGGCACGGAGGCAGAGATCGACGTCCGACCCCAGCTGGAGATCTACACCGATGATGTGCGCTGCAGCCACGGTGCGACAGCCGGAAAGCTCGACGACGACATGCTGTTCTACCTGCTGTCCCGCGGACTGGAGCGCGAGACGGCGCAGCGTCTGCTCAAGTGGGCGTTCCTGGAGGATGTGGTCGCGAAGATCGAGGTGCCCGAGCTGCGGCGGCAGATCGAGCAGAGTCTCGCCGGCCAGCTGAAAGAGGCCGCCGCCCTGCAGGAGTTGTTGTAATGGCCACACCCGCCACCCATGCGGTGTCCCCTCCGGCGCTGGACGCCGCCCGGGTACGCCGTGACTTCCCGATTCTGGAGCGAACCGTCAATGGCCGGCCGCTGATCTACCTCGACAGCGGTGCCTCGGCACAGCGACCCATTGCGGTGCTGCGCGCGGTGGAAGAATACGAAACCCACTCGCACGCCAACATCCACCGCGGCGTGCATGCCCTGAGCCAGGCCGCGACGGAGGCCTTCGAGGGAGCCCGCGAGCGGGTACGGCAATTCATCAACGCCCGCTCCTCGCGCGAGATCATCTTCACCCGCGGCACGACCGAGTCGATCAATCTCGTCGCCCAGGCGTGGGCGCGCCCGCGGCTTTCGGCCGGAGATGAGATTCTCGTCACGACGCTCGAGCATCATGCCAACATCGTGCCCTGGCAGATGGTCTGCGAGCACACCGGCTGCACGTTGAAGGTCGTGCCGATCACCGAGCGGGGCGAGCTCCGCTTCGAGGAGTATCTGCGGCTGCTGTCACCGCGCACTCGCCTCGTTGCGGTGGCGCATGTCTCGAATGCGCTCGGCACCATCCTGCCGGTCAGGCGGATCGTCGAAGCCGCGCACGCGCGCGGGGCCGTCGTCCTGGTGGACGGCGCCCAGGCGGTCCCGCATACCCGGGTCGATGTCCGGGCCCTGGGCTGCGACTTCTACGCCTTTTCCGGGCACAAGCTCTACGGACCCACGGGCATCGGTGTGCTCTACGGCCGGGAGGAGCTGCTCGAGGCCATGCCGCCCTGGCAGGGCGGCGGGGACATGATTCTGACCGTCTCTTTCGAGAAGACCACTTACAACGCGCTGCCGGCAAAGTTCGAGGCCGGCACGCCGAACATTTCCGGCGCCGTGGGACTTGCGGCCGCGATGGATTACGTCGAAAGCCTGGGGCTCGAGGCGATCGCCGCGCACGAGCACCGGCTCGTCGAGCTGACCTCGGCGGAACTGGAGCGCATCCCCGGAATCACGCTCGTGGGCACCGCCGCGCAGAAGGCATCGATCGTCTCCTTCACGATGCACGGCGTGCACCCGCACGACCTTGGAACGATCCTCGATCACGAAGGCGTTGCCGTGCGCACCGGCCACCACTGTGCCATGCCGCTGATGACCTTCCTCGGCCTGCCGGCAACGGTGCGAGCATCGTTCGCGTGCTACAACACCGAGCAGGACGTCGCTGGTCTGGTCGCGGCGGTGCACAAGGCGCGAGAGGTGTTCCGCTGATGGACCTGAAGGATCTCTACCGCGACGTGATCCTGGATCACAACCGTCAGCCGCGCAATTTCGGGCGGCTCGACCCTGCGGACGCTCGCGCCGAGGGCCACAATCCGCTCTGCGGCGACCGGCTGACGCTGTTCGTGCGCCTCAGCGGCGATCGGGTCGAGGATGTGCGCTTCGAAGGCAAGGGCTGCGCGATCTCCACGGCCTCCGCCTCGCTCATGACCGAAGCCGTCAAGGGCAAGGACAAGGCGCACATCGGCGAGCTCTTCAACCGCGTGCACGCGCTGCTCACGCGTCAGGACGCTCAGCCGGACTCGGGACTCGGCAAGCTGGCGGCCCTCGGCGGCGTGCGGGAATTCCCCGCGCGCGTCAAGTGCGCAAGCCTTTGCTGGCACACCCTGAACGCCGCTCTCGGCGAGAGCGGCAGCACGGTTTCGACGGAGTGATGAATGCGCTCATACGAGAATGAGCCGTTCGTGGTGAATCGCGAGGTTCCCGCGGTGGTCGTCCCGGCCGGGGTCGAGGTGCGGCTGCGGCCGGGCCAGGCCGGCTACATCACGCAAGCGCTTGGCGGCAGCTTCACCGTCTACATCGAGGGCAACCTGCTGCGGATCTCGGGCGACAATGCCGATGCGATCGGCAAGGAAGTCGTCAAGGCACCCGAGCTGCCTCCCAATGCCACCGAAGAGGACGTCAAGCAGCTCGTCTGGGAGCAGATGCGGACATGCTTCGATCCTGAGATTCCCATCAACATCGTGGACCTCGGACTCGTGTACGACTGTGTCGTGACCCCGAACGCGGATGGCACGCGCAGCGTCGAGATCACGATGACCCTGACCGCCCCCGGTTGCGGAATGGGCGAGATCCTGGTGGAGGACGTGAAGGAAAAGGTGGAACGGATCCCGACAGTGAGCCACGCGAAGGTGGAGCTGACCTTCGACCCCCCGTGGAACCAGTCGATGATGTCCGAGGCCGCGCGGCTTCAGACCGGCATGTTCTGATGGCGGGCGCCCGCGAATGAGCGGCTGGGTGGATGTCGGGAGCGCCAATTCGGTCGCCGAGTCACAATCGCTGTCCGCGGAAATCGACGGCGTTGCCCTGGTCGTTGTACGCTGCGGCAGCGACCTGTACGCGATCGAGGATCGTTGCACCCACGATGGCGAGTCTCTGGAGGGGGCCGAGGTGGACGACTGCCAGATCATCTGCCCGCGGCATGGTGCCCACTTCTGTGTTCGCACCGGTGAGGCCCTTACGCCACCGGCTTACGAGCCCTTGCGTACCTATGCCGTGCGCATAGAGAACGGCCGCATTCTGGTGGAGAACCCCGAGTGAAGCGTTTGACCCTCATGCGCCATGGCAATGCGGAGTGGAAGGATCCCGATATCCCTGACTTTGAGCGCACGCTGAACCGCCGCGGCACCTCCGAAGCCGAGGTCATGTCACGCCGCCTGTCGGAGCTTGCGCTCGTGCCGACCCTGCTGATGGTCAGCCCCGCACGCCGCGCGCAGCAGACGGCGGACATCGTCACCCGCGAGCTGGGCATCCCCCCGCGTCATCGGCGCAGTGAGGAGTCGCTCTACCTCGCCGAGGCGAAGGACATTCTGCAGGTCGTGAAGGGCACCGGACCGCGCATTCCTCACCTGATGATCATCGGCCACAACCCCGGCCTGTCGGACGTCGTGCGCCTGCTCGCCCCGGACGTCGCCAACCCCGAGCTGGGCACCGGCGCCACGCGCACGCTCACGTTCGATGCGCGCACCTGGTCCGCCATCGACGCTGGCAATCTGAAGGACACGCAGAGTGAGTCGCCGGCCGTGGGCCTGTTCAGGATGTTCGCCTAGCCCTCAGCACTCGGGCACGTTGACGGCCAATCCGCCCTGCGAGGTCTCCTTGTAGATGGTGGACATGTCGGCGCCAGTCTGGCGCATCGTCGCAATCACCTGATCGAGCGACACCTTGTGGGACCCGTCACCCCGCATCGCGAGGCGGGCTGCGTTGATCGCTTTCACCGCTCCCATCGCATTGCGCTCGATGCACGGAATCTGGACCAGCCCGGCGACCGGATCGCAGGTGAGCCCGAGGTTGTGCTCCATCCCGATCTCCGCTGCGTTCTCGATCTGCTCGTTCGTTCCGTGCAGGGCGCCGACGAGTCCCGCGGCAGCCATCGAACAAGCCACGCCCACCTCGCCCTGGCAGCCCATCTCGGCACCGGAGATCGAGGCATTGCGCTTGTAGAGCATGCCGATGGCCGCGGCGGACAGCAGAAACCTCAGCACCCCCTGCTCGTTCGAGCCCGGCTCGAACCTGACGTAGTAGTGCAGGACCGCCGGTACGATTCCGGCTGCTCCGTTGGTCGGCGCCGTTACGACCCGCCCGCCCGCCGCGTTCTCCTCGTTGACTGCCAGGGCGAACGCGTTCACCCAGTCCATCACCTCGAGGGGTCGTGGCGCGTTGCTCTCGGTCAGCATGCGATACAGGCGTGGCGCCCGCCGCCGCACTTTCAGGATACCCGGCAACACGCCGGTCTGGCGGAAACCACGCTCCACGCACGCCTGCATCACCTGCCAGATGTGCAGAAGTCCCGCCTGTATCTGCTCCGGCGTGCGCCAGGTGCGTTCGTTCGCCAGCATCAGCTCGTACAACTCCAGGCCGTGCTCGCGGCATAGCGCGAGCAGTTCGCTGCCCGAGCCGAACGGATACGGCGGCGCGGCGTGGTCAGCCGCTTCCCTGGCCTCCGCCTCGTCGTTGCGAAGGATGAATCCCCCGCCAATCGAATAGTAGTCGGTCTCTCGCAGTGCCTTGAGGGCCTCATCCAGGGCCGTGAAGCGCATGCCGTTGGAGTGCCTCGGCAGGCGCTCGTGGCGCATGAACAGCAGCTGCATGGGCTCATCGAAGGGCACGGAGTGCTCGCCGAGCAGATTGATGCGCCCGGAAGTGCGGATTTGCCGCAGCGTACGCTCGATGCTGTCCGGATCGACACTCTCGGGCTCGGCACCCTCGAGCCCGGCCAGAACGGCACGATCGGTTCCATGGCCGGCTCCGGTCAGCGCCAGCGAGCCGTACAGCCGCACGGCGATCTGAGCCGTCGCAGCCAGCAGGCCGTCACGCTTCAACTCCAGCGCGAACTCATGGGCCGCGCGCATGGGGCCCATGGTGTGCGAGCTGGACGGTCCGATGCCGACCTTGAAAATGTCAAACACGCTGAGTGTCATGGGCTCCTCGCAGAGGCGTTAATCACGGCCGCGCAGGCGGCGCAGGAGGCGGCGGTCGCGCTTCTCCGGTCGCTCGTCCGGTCGCGGCGCCTGCGCTGCGGCGCTGCGCATCCGGTCGGCGTGCACGGCGCGGCGCGTCTGGCTCGCCTGCGTTTCGTCATAACATCGCACGGCCTCACGCGCCGGTCCCCGCCGCGGCGGGATCGTCGCAACCGTGCATTCGAACTCGACCGCGCCACGGATGAAGCTTACGGCATCACCCGGCCGCACGCCGCGGGAGGGCTTCACGCGCTCGCCGTTGACGTGTACCTTGCCGCCGCTGACGGCGGCCGCGGCCAGGGAGCGCGACTTGAACAGCCGCACCGCAAAGAGCCAGCGGTCGATGCGGCTGGCTCCCGGGCCCTCATCGGTGCAGGTATCGCCCATCTGCGGCGAGTATAATTCAACCATGAACAAAGCCTTTACCGAGCGTCTCAACGCCGACCTCGCCGCGTTGAAGGAGCAGGGCCTCTATAAAAGCGAGCGCGTGCTCGCCGGACCACAAGGAGGCGTGGTGCGGACCGGCGAGGAGGATGTCGTCAATCTGTGCGCCAACAACTACCTGGGACTTGCGAATCACCCGGCCCTGCGCGAGGCGGCCCATCGGGCGCTCGACCGGTTTGGTTACGGCATGGCTTCGGTCCGCTTCATCTGCGGTACCCAGACCGTGCACAAGCAACTCGAGGAAGCCCTCAGCCGCTTCCTGGGCACCGAAGACACGATCCTGTACTCCTCCTGCTTCGATGCCAACGGCGGCCTCTTCGAGACACTGCTCGATGAGCAGGATGCGGTGATCTCCGATTCGCTCAACCATGCGAGCATCATCGACGGCATCCGCCTGTGCAAGGCGAAACGCTTCCGCTACGCCAATAACGACATGGCGGACCTCGAGAACTGCCTCAGACAGGCACAGGTGTGCCGCACGCGGCTCATCGCGACCGACGGCATATTCTCCATGGATGGCTTCGTCGCCAACCTGCGCGGCATCTGCGACCTCGCCGACCGATACGATGCCCTGGTCATGGTCGATGATTCGCACGCCACCGGCTTCATGGGCCCGACCGGGCGCGGCACACCCGAACACTGCGGGGTCGCAGCCCGCGTTGACATTGTCACGAGCACATTGGGCAAAGCGCTTGGCGGCGGCAGCGGCGGCTTCGTATCCGCTCGCCGTGAGCTGATCACGTGGCTGCGGCAACGCTCGCGGCCTTATCTGTTTTCCAACAGCGTCCCGCCGGTGGTAGCCGGCGTGAGCCTGCGCGTTCTCGACCTGCTCGAGCACTCGCCGGATCTGCGCAGCCGGCTGTTCGAGAATACCCGCTACTTCCGCGCGGGCCTTGAAAAAGCAGGGTTCAGCCTCAAGCCAGGCGAGCATCCGATCATCCCGGTGATGCTGGGCGATGCAGCCCTGGCGAGCCGGATGGCGGACCAGCTCCTCAAGCGGGGCGTGTATGTCGTCGGCTTTTCGTACCCGGTGGTCCCGAAGGGTCAGGCGCGCATCCGGACACAGATGTCCGCCGCGCTGACACGCGAGCACCTCGATCGCGCGCTCGAAGCCTTCATCGCCGTGGGACGAGAGCTGCGGGTGATCCAATGAAGGCACTGGTGAAGAAGCAGGCAACCCCCGGCATCTGGCTCGAAGATGTGCCGGAGCCCAAGGTGGGCCACAACGACGTCCTGATCGAGATCGCCAGGACGGCGATCTGCGGCACGGACATGCACATCTACAAGTGGGATGCGTGGGCGCAGAAGACCATTCCGGTCCCGATGGCGGTCGGTCACGAGTATTGCGGCCGCATCGTCGAGATGGGGTCGGAGGTGCGCGGCCTGAAGGTCGGGGACCGGGTCTCGGGGGAAGGACACATC
>DASTDD010000281.1:0-18751 GCA_035710545.1 Steroidobacteraceae bacterium | reverse complement strand
CACGATGCCGCGTACCTGGTTCGTGAGGTTGTTGGCCATCACGTTCACGTTGTCTGTCAGGTCCTTCCAGGTGCCCGCCACGCCCGGAACCACAGCTTGGCCACCTAGCTTTCCCTCGGTACCCACTTCGCGGGCGAGACGTGTCACCTCGGCCGCGAAGCCGTTCAGCTGGTCGACCATCGTGTTGATGGTTTCCTTGAGCTGCAGGATCTCGCCCTTCACATCCACCGTGATCTTGCGCGACAGGTCACCGCGCGCGATCGCCGTGGATACCTCGGCGATGTTGCGCACCTGGCCGGTCAGATTGCGCGCCATGGAATTCACGTTGTCGGTCAGGTCCTTCCAGGTGCCGGCGACCCCGGGTACGATCGACTGGCCACCGAGCTTGCCTTCGGTGCCGACCTCGCGCGCCACGCGCGTCACTTCGGCGGCGAAGCTGTTCAGCTGGTCGACCATCGTGTTGATGGTTTCCTTGAGCTGCAGGATCTCGCCGCGCACGTCCACCGTGATCTTGCGCGACAGATCGCCTCGTGCGATGGCAGTCGCCACCTCGGCGATATTGCGCACCTGGCCGGTCAGGTTGCTGGCCATGGAGTTGACGTTGTCGGTCAGATCCTTCCAGACACCGCTGACGTCCTTCACCTCCGCCTGGCCGCCGAGCTTGCCCTCCGTGCCGACCTCGCGCGCCACGCGCGTCACCTCGGCGGCGAAGGCATTGAGCTGATCCACCATCGTGTTGATGGTTTCCTTGAGCTGCAGGATCTCGCCGCGCACGTCCACCGTGATCTTGCGCGACAGATCGCCGCGCGCGATGGCGGTCGCCACCTCGGCGATGTTGCGCACCTGGCCGGTCAGGTTGCTGGCCATCGAGTTGACGTTTTCCGTCAGGTCCCGCCAGACGCCGCTGACGCCTTTGACCTCGGCCTGGCCGCCCAGCTTGCCCTCCGTACCGACCTCGCGCGCCACGCGGGTCACCTCGGCCGCGAAGGCGTTGAGCTGATCGACCATCGTGTTGATCGATTCCTTCAGCTGCAGGATCTCACCCTTGACGTCCGCCGTGATCTTGCGGGACAGGTCGCCGTTGGCGATGGCGGTCGCCACTTCGGCGATGTTGCGCACCTGACCGGTCAGGTTGCCGGCCATGGAATTCACGCTATCCGTGAGGTCCTTCCACGTGCCGGCGACTCCAGGCACTACCGCCTGGCCGCCCAGTCGGCCTTCCGTACCCACTTCGCGCGCCACGCGCGTCACCTCGGATGCGAACGAGCGCAGCTGATCGACCATCGTGTTGATGGTCTCCTTGAGCTGCAGGATCTCGCCCCGCACGTCCACTGTGATCTTGCGCGACAAATCACCGCTCGCGATGGCCGTGGACACTTCGGCGATATTGCGCACCTGGCCCGTGAGGTTGCCCGCCATGGAGTTCACGTTGTCCGTGAGGTCCTTCCAGGTGCCGGCGACGCCCGGGACGACGGCCTGGCCTCCCAGCTTGCCCTCCGTGCCCACCTCGCGCGCCACGCGCGTGACCTCGGCCGCGAAGCTGTTCAGCTGGTCGACCATCGTGTTGATGGTGTTCTTCAGCTCGAGGATTTCACCCTTGACGTCGACCGTGATCTTGCGCGACAGGTCACCTCGCGCCACGGCAGTGGTCACTTCGGCGATGTTGCGCACCTGCCCGGTCAAGTTCGTGGCCATCGCGTTCACGGAGTCGGTCAGATCCTTCCAGGTGCCGGCGACGCCCGGAACGATGGCCTGGCCACCGAGCTTGCCTTCGGTGCCTACTTCGCGCGCTACGCGGGTGACCTCGGAGGCGAACGAGCGCAGCTGATCGACCATCGTGTTGATGGCCTCTTTCAGCTGCAGGATCTCGCCGCGCACGTCCACCGTGATCTTGCGCGACAGGTCGCCGTTAGCCACGGCGATGGTCACTTCCGAGATGTTTCGCACCTGGCCGGTCAGGTTGCTCGCCATCGAGTTGACGCTGTCGGTAAGGTCTTTCCACGTGCCCGCGACACCCGGCACGGCGGCCTGTCCACCCAGTTTGCCCTCGGTGCCCACCTCACGCGCCACGCGCGTGACCTCGGAGGTGAACGCGCTCATCTGCTCGATCATCGAGTTCACGATGGTCGCAGACCTGAGGAACTCGCCCTTGAGCGGCCGCCCATCGACCTCGAGGCTCATCGTCTGCTGCAGGTCACCCTTGGCCACCGCGCTGATCGTTCGGGTGACTTCGGCAGTCGGCCAGAGCAGATCGTCGATCAGCGTGTTGACGGAACCTTCCATCGCACCCCACGCCCCGCTGCGGCTGTCCGTGGACATCCGGTGGCGCGTCTTGCCGTCCTTGCCCACGATCTGCCCCGCACGCTCCAGCTCACGAGCCAGCCGCTCGTTGGAGCTGACGATATCGTTGAACGTATCGGCGACCTTGCCCGCCAGCCCGGTCTGGTCGCTGGCCAGGCGGACCGAGAAGTCCCCGTCGCGCACCGCCTGCAGGGCTCTCAACAGCTTGCGGAGATCGAGAGTGGCCGTCTCGACCGTCTCTTTCCCGTTGGACTTGGCAGCACGGCTCGCGCGCACTTGCATTTGCATCAGCAGACTCCGAAATAGGCGAGGCTCCCCAAGGGGAGCCGGCCAATCAAAGGGGAGAGAAAGGGGCAGTCCCGGCGGATACCCTGCCGTTCAGCCCGGGCCAGGTACCGCAAAAGGGTCGCGCACGACCCCGCCCCGGCGGCTGCAGCCAGGTACCGAGGTGCCTTCCGACCGTCCCTGATGCGGCCGCTGGCACGTCTATCAACCACCACGGAGTATCTCCAGACCCGCCCGTATTGGGACGGACTCCGCGCGACGTTCAACCCCGAGAATCAGCTTCTTTATGAAGAGGGCTCAATCGCGCCGACCATAGCAGAAGCAAATCACGGCGCAAGCCAAATCGGCCCCGCCTGGGCAGGCCATCACGAGTCTTCGGGGGGATTCCAGCCCCCACGGGATGGCCGGCCGGACGATCCGCCCGGCCATCCGCTCGAGTGCTTGCCCCGGCTGCGCGCTGGAGGCATAGTTCCAGGCAACAACACATATGTATACCCCTCTTTTCGGACGAGCCAGGGACGATCGGGGATGAACGGGTCTACGCCCGATGAGGCGCCACCCGCTCCGGAGTCGCGTCCGGTGCGCCTGAATGTGGCTGCGCTGCGGCGCGCCGTTCCCATTCGCATGTGGGGCGGCAAGGGCTGCGGCACGCCTTGCGATTTCTGCCGGGTGGTGGTGGCCTCCAGCGATGTTGAATACGAGCTCGACGCCCGCCTCGACGGCCAGATCGTGATGCTGCACTTCCACCGCCGCTGCTATGAGGCTTGGAAATCGGGCCAGGAGCCCGCGGAGCCGGCGCCCGCCGAATCTCAGCCGCCGAGCGCGGCCTGAGGTGTCCGCCTTTGCGCGGATCGGCGCCTGCGCCTGGCTGGCCTGCGCATCCCTGGTGTTGGCTGCCGCCCCGCCGGCGGCAAAACCCGAGGCGGCAGGGACTCCCGAGATCCGTGTCGCGCACTCGGCCTTGCTCACCGTCGATGCCACGCCGACGGACGACAGCGTGGCGCTCTACATCAAACGGGCAACCGACCAGGCTGCGGCGAGCACCAGCAATGTGGTCGTCTCGGTCGATGGCCGGGTGCAGACCCTCTCGCGCGGCAGCGACGGTAGCTATCTGCTATCCGCTGCCGATCTGCGTGATAACAGCCCCCACACTGTCGAGATCACCGCCAGCCATGATGGTATCCGGGAGATTCTCTCCGGGCAGCTCACCCTGCCACCCCCTCGTGGCGGCAGCTTCATCAGCGAGCATCGGCAGATCGGTTGGTGGGTTCTCAACATCGCCATCGTGCTGATCGCCGCCATCGCGCTCTCGCGACGCCGGAAATGACGAAAGCTGCGGCCCACCCATGAGTCTGCTAGGTTAGGGGCTGCAGTATTACTGCCACTCGCGTGATGCGCCCGAGCAGGCTACATATTTCTTTAGGTATCTCGCTGCTGCTCCTGCTGGCGCAGCAGGGCGCGGTCGTTCACGAGCTGAGCCACATCTGCCGCATCGGCAATGTGGAAGTGCGCCTCCAGCCCGACAGCGCCCTGCAAAAAACCTGCGAGCTGTGCCTGGCGTTCTCGCAGGTCGCCAATCCCGCCAGTCATACCTACCACACGATCCCACTCGAACCGGCAGCCCGTGCGGCCGGCTTCGATCACCCGTGTGCGGCGACCCCCACTACCGTCCCGACCGCGCGCAGCCGCGGACCCCCGCTCCCGAGCTGAATCCCGTACCTCCCGTGTCAGCTTCCGCCGCGTGAGCGGCGGAGGCTGCTATTCAGCTTTCGTGGAGTCCTTATATGTCCGTACCCCATTCCCATGGGAGCGCGCGGCCGAGCCTGGCCGCCGTGCTCTGCGCGCTCATCGTCAGCGCGCCCGCTTCAGCGCAGGTCGAGCAACAGGCCAGTGCAGGTATCCCGACGGTCGTCGTGACAGCCCAGCACCTCAACGAGGAGCGATCCCGCATCGACACCGATACCGGCGCCTCGACCTACACATTCGATTCCAGGACGATTCAGTCCCAGCCGGGAGGCGAGAACCAGCAGCTCAACCAGGTCATGCTGCAGGTGCCTGATGCCGCGCAGGACTCCTTCGGCCAGCTCCATATCCGGGGCGATCACAACGGCCTGCAATTCCGGCTCAACGGCATCATCCTGCCGGATGGCATCAGTTTCTTCGGCCAGACCCTGCCGCCGCGACTCATCGCCTCGATGAAGCTGCTCACCGGCAGCCTGCCGGCCGAGTACGGCTTGCGCAGCGCGGGGATCATCGACCTGACGACCAAGAGCGGGGCGTTGCAGCCGGGCGGCGAGGTCTCTGTGTACGGAGGCAGTCACGGCTCGATCGAACCCAGCCTGTTCTATGGCGGCTCGACCGGCTCGACGACTTACTTCGTGACGGGCGACTTCCTGCACAACGATCTCGGCATCGAGTCACCGGATGGCTCCTCCGATCCGCTGCACGATCACACGAGCCAGTACCATGGCTTCGGCTACTTCGAGCAGATCCTGAGCGATACCGACCGCATCTCGGCCGTGCTCGGCACCTCGCACGACCAGTTCCAGATTCCCAATCTCTCCGGGGTCCACGCCAGTGATATCGGCCCGGGGCTGGTGGTCAACGGCGAGACGGACTTCCTCAGCAACGACCTCGATGAGAATCAGACCGAGATCAACCAGTTCGGGATCTTCAGTCTGCAGCACTCGCAGGGGAACCTGAGTGTCCTCACTTCCTTCATTGCCCGTTACTCGAGCCTCACGTTCTCTCCAGACCCGAACCTGGGCGACCTGCTCTTCGATGGCATCTCCGAGAACGCCTACAAGCGGGATGTCGCCTATGGGCTGCAAAGTGACGGCGCCTACAAGCTGACCGACGCCCATACGATCCGCGCCGGTCTTTATGTCCAGCGCGATCGATTGACCAGCAATACGACCTCGCGGGTGATCGGGTTCGACGCTTCAGGGGCGCAGATCAACGATATCCCGCTCGTCATCCCGGACGACCTCACGCAGACGCAATGGATCGAAAGCATCTATCTGCAGGACGAGTGGCGGCTCGCGCAGTCGCTGACCGTCAACTACGGGCTGCGCTACGACCACTACCAGGCCTTCAGCAGCGGCAGCCAGCTCAGTCCGCGCGTCAACTTCGTCTGGCAGGCACTGCCGGACACGACCGTGCACGCAGGGTACTCACGTTTCTTCTCCCCGCCGCCCTTCGAGCTGGTCGGCAGCGAGACCCTGGACAAGTTCCTGGACACCTCCGCGGCGCCCGAGGTGACGCGGGACGACCCGGTGCAGGCGGAGCGTTCCAATTACTACGATTTCGGCATCCAGCAAAGACTCAGTCCGGCCGTAACGGTGGGGGTGGACAGCTACTACAAGCAGGCGACCGATCTCATCGACGAGGGCCAGTTCGGCGCACCGATCATTCTGACCCCGTTCAACTACGACCATGGCCAGGTCTACGGGGTCGAGCTCACCGCGCAGGTGAGTACGGACGGCTTCGAGGCGTACGGCAACGTGGCTATCCAGCGGGCCATCGGCAAGGATATCGTCTCCAGCCAGTTCAACTTCGGCGCCGACGATCTGGTTTACATCGCCGGGCACTACATTCACCTGGATCACGAGCAGCAGGTGACTGCCTCCGGCGGGGCGGCCTATACCCGGGGGGGCACGCGCATCAGCGGCGACCTGCTGCTCGGATCGGGGCTGCGGGCGGACCTTGCTCTGCCGGATGGCTCGAGCGTTCCCAACGGGGACCATCTGCCGTACTACACCCAGCTCAACGTGGGTGTGAGCCATGACTTCACGCGCGAGGGTTGGAGGGGACTGAGCTTGCGCTTCGACGTGATCAACGCGCTCGACAGAGTTTATGAGATCCGAAACGGTACCGGGGTGGGGGTCGGCGCCCCGCAGTTCGGGCCCCGGCGGGGCTTTTTCGCGGGCGTATCGCAGGCCTTCTGACCGATCGGGATCAAGCCTCGCCTTGCGAACGTGTAGCCACGAGCAGGGCGAGCTCCTCGCAGGAGACTGCCGGGCTGTGCAGGTACCCCTGGGCTTGCTCGCAACCGAGCGCATCCAGGATCTTGAGCTGTTCGATGCTCTCGACGCCCTCGGCCACGGTGCGCAGCCCGTAGCTTCTGGCCAGCGCGATGATTGCAATCACGACCGCCTGGCTTTCGGGCTCGGATGTCAGGCGGCTGATGAACGAACGGTCGATCTTGAGGCTGTCCACGGGAAGCTCTCCGAGACGGCTGAGCGAAGCCTGTGACATGCCGAAATGATCGACGGCGATGCGCACCCCTTCGCCGCGCAGGGTACGGAGCGTCTGCCTCAGGAGCTGCAGATCCATGCGCAGGGCGCTTTCGGGAATTTCGATATCGATGCACGGCGGTGTGCGTATGCGCCGGGTCTTCTCGAGAAAGGTCGTGGCGAAGTTCTTCCGCACGAGCTCCGCCGCGGAGACATTGACTGCCACTCTCAGCCGCGGCAGACCCGTGCTGTGCCAGTGCTCGAAGTCGCTGGCCGCCTGACTCAACACCCACTCGCCGACCTCGCCGATCAGTCCCGTTCGCTCGAGTACCGGCACAAAAGCGGAGGGGCCAACCGATCCCAGCTCGTTATCCCTCCAGCGCAAAAGGGCCTCCACCGCGGTGACGCGGCCGCTGACCCGCTCGATGAGGGGCTGATAGTGCAGAAAGAAGCTGCGCTCCTCCAGCGCGACACGAAGCCGCTGCTCGAGTATCCGCTGACGCGCGTCGGGAGCATCCGGGGCGGCGGCAGCCGTGGTCAGCCTTTCTCTGCGCTCCCTTATTCTTTGCAACGCGGCCTCGGCGTGCCGCAGGAGTGAATCGGCGTCCTCGCCGTCGCTGGGATAGCGTGCCAGGCCACATTTGACAGTCACCTGGATGGGACGGTCATTCACGGCAAACTGCTGTCCGAATATCGCGGTCGCGGAGTCGCGTGCAACGTCCGCTCGGCTCCGGCGCTCGGCGAAAACCGCAGCGAAGGTCCCGCCGCCGAAGTGAGCAAGCTCGGCACCCTGGCCAAACCGACGCTGCAACCGCTCGGCGATACACCGGATCAGCTGGTCTCCGGCCTGCCGGCCATGCGCTTCGTTGAAGCCCTGCAATCGCTCGATGTCGGCGACAATGACCGTCGTGATCTCGGAGGCATCGGCGCGCCTGAGGTGATGCGAAAGGTATTCGGCGAAGAAGCCACGGCGCGGAAGTCCCGTCAGGGGATCGAGCAGTGAGGAGTTGACTACAGTCGCCTCGGGCCGGCTCCTTTCGCGGGGCTCTCCCTCGCCCAGGACGCGGGCGACAGCCTGCACCAGACGGGGCAGATCACTCTTGTGGACATAATCCGAGGCGCCGCGGCTGAGGGCCTCCGCCGCGCGCTTCTCGCCGATCGTGCCCGAGACGAAGATGAATGGGATCTCGGGGGCTTCACTGGCGGCCAGCTCGAGCGCCGCCAGCCCGTTGTATTGGGGCAGAGTGAAATCCGACAGAATCAGATCGGGCGCGAACTCCCGCAATTCCGTGCGGAACTCTTCCTCGGTCTCAACACGACGCCAGGTGCAGGAATAGCCGCCCCGGGCAATCTGGCTGACGCTCAACTCCGCATCCGGCTGCCGATCGTCGATGATCAGCAGGCGTAGAGGGTGCTCCATGAAAACACCATGCGAACTCCTTGTTTCCAGCGCAATGGTGCACCTGCACGCAAAGCCGGGAACTTGCGCGATTTCTCATTTCCGGGCAGCAGAACTGTCCGGGAGAGCCTGAATTGCGGTCATAAGGCGTGCTGCGGCACAGCCCGCGCCCACGCCGGGCCGGCCGGTGCCCATGGCGCGTAGCCCACCGGGAGGCCTCGTACGCCAGTCCTGACCCACGATGTTGGGCCGAACTGGGCAGCTCGTGTGTGAACTGTGACATCCGCCGACTTGTCGCTGCGGGGATGTGGTTAGGCTCGCGACAACTTTCCGGACCGCGGTGGAGTGTCATGTCGATTTCAGCCAACAAGCCGTTTCGCGTCATCCTCCCTCCGGCTGCTGCACTGGCCGCTCTGCTGGGCCTGAGTGGCCTGAGTGGCTGCGTCGTGACAGCACCTCCCCCTCCGCCGCCTCCGGCGCGCGAGTACGCGCCCCCGCCACCCCCGCCTGAAGCGGCGCCCGTGGCCGACCAGGCGCAGGGTGATGAGACTGCGATGCAGACGGCGGAACCCCCTCCCCCGTTGCCCGACTACGACCAGCCCCCGTGCCCGCAGGACGGCTACATGTGGACCCCGGGTTACTGGCGTTGGGATGGCGCAGGGTACTTCTGGGTGCCAGGCACCTGGGTGGCCCCGCCCCGTGTCGGCCTGTTGTGGACGCCTGGATACTGGGCATTCGCAGGCGGTGTGTATGTGTTTCACGCCGGATACTGGGGCCCGCATGTCGGCTTCTACGGCGGTGTCAACTATGGTCACGGATACGGCGGTGCGGGCTTCGCAGGCGGCCGCTGGGCAGGCAATCGATTCGCTTACAACACGAACGTCACGCAGGTGAATACGACGGTCATTCACAACACGTACAACGAGACGGTGGTGAACAACATCACCGTCAACAAGGTGAGCTACAACGGCGGCACTGGTGGAATCCGGGCAGCTCCGTCTGCTCAGGAGCGGGTGGCTGCGCGGGAAACGCACGTGCAAGCGACCGCCGCGCAACATGATCACGTCCAGGAAGCGGCACGAAACCCGGCAATGTTCGCCAAGACCAACGGCGGCCGCCCCGCTATTGCCGCCACCCCGCGCGCCGCTGCTTTCAACGGCCCGGGCGTCGCGCGGGCGCAGGGCGCCGCGCCAGGGCAGAGCATGGCGAGACCAGTCGCCGCCAATGCACCGCTGAAAGGCTCACCCGCGAAGCCCGTGCCAGGAAATTCCGGGCACGGTGCCGCGCCGATGCAGGCTGGTTCGCCGGCTCATGGCGCGCCCGGAAGGCCGGTCGCAATGAATCCAGCCGCCGGGCATCCAGCCAATAACGCAGGTCAGCCTGGTGGGTCGCACGGCTCTCAGGGCACCAAGTACCAGCCGGTGAAGAATGGGCAGGACAAGAAGCCGCAGCACGAGCGCAAGCAGGATCGCGCCGGGTCAGGTCGGTAACGCGGAGTCAGGCCAGTAACGCGGAGTTGGGGCGGTCGCGCGGAGTCCCGGTCGACCTGCCGCGTCAGGTCGGCCGTCTCGCGTCAGGTCGGCCGTGTCGCGTCGGGTCAGGTGCACCGCGCTGAGTCAACCTGGCTGCGTTGCGCCGGGTGAAATTGCGCCAAGTCAGCTCGACCGCGCGGCCTCAGGTCGGCCGCGACTGGCTCAGCCGTTCAGGGAAACTGGCCGGTAGGTGACGCCCTGCTGCGGTGCGCGGAAGATTCGCCTGCCCGCAGCGCGCGGGCAACGACCCGCTAGCGTGCTTGCGGACTTAGGCTCCGTATCTCCACTTCTGACGGCTGCGAAGCACACCGGCGTCCGGGTGCGTCGGTGGGAGATTCGGGTGCAGAGGCGAGGCATGTCCATGGACAGGAACAGTACACGCCCATAGCCTGCGCCACAGGTGTCGAAGGTCATGTGAAAGCGCAGCTCGCACGCCTGCACGACCCGGTCTCCTGCGATTCCGGCACTGCCTGACAACCAAGCCGCGGCGCCGCACTTATCAGTCTGGACCGGCTCGGCGCGGGCGCTATGTCTGCAGAGGCCGAGCGCTTTTGACTATGCTGCCGTGTGAGCAGCTCTCACGGCAACATGACTTGACTCCTCTGCCCGGTCCACGGAGCGATGTGTCCAGCGTCGCAAACCGTTTCGATCGCATGGAATGGGCCGGCGCCTTCGGCGATCTCGGCACATTCCTTCCGTTCGTAGTTGCATACATCGCGATCGTCAAAGTCCCTCCGGAAGGCATTCTCGTCTCGTTCGGGCTCGCGATGATTCTGTGTGGGTGGTACTACCGGACCCCCTTTCCGGTGCAGCCGATGAAGGGTATCGGCACCATCGCCGCAACCCAGGCTGCGCGGATGGCCGCGATGAGCCCCGCCGCAGTGTACGCAGCGGATCTCGTCACCGGTCTGATCTGGCTGTTGCTCGGACTGACCGGGTGGGCCCGCTACATCGCAAGGTGGGTTCCGCGGATCGTCGTCGCCGGGATCGTTCTGGGACTCGGCATGAGCTTCATGCTCGAGGGCATCCGTATGATGAGCGCCGACTGGATCGTCTCGACGATCGGTCTGGCCGGCACTTTGCTGCTGCTGAGTGCGCGTGCCATTCCGGTAATGTTCGTGCTCCTGCTCTTTGGCATCGCATGCACCATCATTCAGGACCCGAGCTCGATACAGAAGCTGTCAGCAGTGAGGTTCGCACCGCATCTGCCAGCCGTCCCTCTCGCGAGCTTGAGCTGGCGTGACGTCCTGACAGGTACGGTCCTCCTGGCGCTGCCTCAACTGCCACTCACGCTGGGCAATGCCGTGATCGCCACGCGGGAAGAAAACAACCGCCTCTTCCCCGACCGCTCCGTGACCGAGAACTCGATTGCCATATCGACGGGCGCCATGAACCTGGCGAGCGCCGTATTGGGCGGCGTGCCGATGTGTCACGGTGCAGGCGGCATGGCGGGGCATGTCACTTTCGGGGCCCGCACCGGAGGGGCGCCGATCATCCTGGGCGCTGTATTGCTGTGCCTCGCCCTGGGGTTCAGCGATTGCGTCGCAACGGTATTCAACCTCTTCCCGCGCTCGGTGCTCGGCGTAATTCTTTTCGTTACGGGCGGCCAGCTCGCCCTGGGCTCGGGCGAGCTCGGGAGAACCCGCGCGGAGCGCTTCGTGACTCTCGTGACCGCGGCATTTACGGTGTGGAACGTGGGAATAGCGTTCGTTGCCGGACTGACGCTGGCACATCTGTCGAAGCGCGGGCGACTGCAAGTGCAATAGCGCCCGAGAGCCGGCGGCGGGGGCGCCGTGGACGCACGGCGGTCAACGTGGCGGCATCGCTCTTGCTGCTCCGTCTGCGGTACAAGGAAAGGCTCCGAACGAGGAGGTCGGCAATGTCATTCCTGGAAAAGGTTGCGGCGGCCATGTCGCCCCGGGAGAGCGAGCCAACCCGACGGCGCGCGCGGACGAACGCCCAGCGGCTCGCAGGGGTCAACGACTGGCTCGAGCTGGTCCTTGAGCATCACGTCAAAATCGAAGACGCATTCACCGCGGTCAAGGCGGCCCAAGAGCCTGAGCAGAGGGTGGTGGCTCTCAGGAGGTTGTGCGTGCTGCTGAACGCGCACTCCAACGCGGAGGAGTCGGTGATCTACCCGGCACTGGTCCGGTTTGGACACAAGTCCGAGGGAATGGCGGGTTACAGCGAGCAGGCCCACGCGAAGGCCAGCATGGCGGAACTGGAGTACCTGGACCCGATGTCGGACAGGTTTCTCGACAGTCTCGAGCATACCCGTGCTGCTGTGGCGCACCACATGTACAAGGAGGAGAGCACCCGATTCCTCGATCTGCGGCAGCTCACGGCACAGGACCAGGACCGGCTAACGCGGCGTTTTCAGGAGGAGTTTGAGCGCTACATGAGCGAGAGCGCGCCAGCGGAACCGGTCACTGCAGCGGGCGATCGGGAGGGCAGCCCGCCGACGGCCGCTCACTGAACCGTAGCCACGCGTGCAACTTCAGATGGTGCGGTCAGGCCTTCGGCTTCCGGCGCGGATGCCGGAACGGACCGTGGAGCTGCCATGACCCGACTGCGCCAGTTTGCACATAACAACGGCCTTTCGCTCGCCGTCTTTGCCATGTTCTTCGCGTTTCTGTGCGCCGAAAGCGCCACAGGAGTGCGTGCCTATAACAACGACCGCGGCGATCATGGCTTGCCACCGGTGACCTACGCTCAGTTCCTCACCAGCGGACGCTTTATCGAAGCCACCGCCGAGAACTGGGAAAGCGAATTTCTCGAAATGGCCTTCTATGCCCTCCTCACTTCCTTCCTGTACCAGCGCGGCTCCGCGGAATCCAGATCGCCGGACACCCATCCCTCTTCGAAACCTCCGAAGGATCGAGCGCGCGATCGGGCTCCGTGGCCAGTCCGCCGGGGTGGCTGGGTATTGCGACTCTACGAGCACTCCCTCAGCGGCGCCCTGTTGGTGCTCTTCTGCGCCGCGTTCATGATACATAGCACCAGCGGCCTGCACGACTTCAATGTCAGTCAGATCGAACATGGCAGGCCGACGGCCACACTCGCTGAGTTCATGAGTTCGCCCGAGTTCTGGTTCCAGTCCTTCCAGAACTGGCAGAGCGAGTTTCTGGGGCTCGGATCGATGATCGTGCTCAGCATATTCTTGCGACAGCGAGGCTCACCGGAATCCAAGCCGGTCGATGCTCCACACTCGCAAACAGGAACAGGCTGACTGCCGCCCACGGCAGCGCCGCAGCCGCAGCCTGAGCACTCCGCTCGCGCACCGCGCGAGGCAGAGCCGTTCGGGCAGGCACGGGGGTTGCTCGCTTGACCTCGTGTTCCAACACGCTCCGAGGCCCCCGTCATGAAAGCTCTGATCGTCACGTTGCTGTGCGCTCTCCCCGTAGCGGCTCTCGCGGCAAGCGACCCGGACCAGAGCTTCTTCAAGAAGGCCGCCGAGGGCGGCAAGGCGGAGGTTGCCGCCGGCCGGCTCGCCGAGCAGAAGGCTTCGAGCCAGTCCGTGAAGGACTTCGGCGCGATGATGGTCAAGGATCACTCGGCCGCGAATGCCAAGCTTCGCAAGCTTGCGACCGAGAAGAACGTCACGCTGCCCAAAGGCGTCGGCGCCATGAACGCCGCCGCGGCCCAGAAGTTGAAGCTCAAGAGCGGGGCGGATTTCGACAAGGACTATATCGATCAGCAGATCAAGGCCCACCAGCAGACGATCGATCTGCTGCAAAAGGAAATCGACACCGGCAAGGATGCGGAGGCGCAGGAATTCGCCAAGTCGATCCTGCCGACGGTCAAGGAACACCTGGCCAAGGCGAACGAGCTCGCCTCTCAGACTGGCTCCCATTGACGATCGTGAGGTCACTCACCGCGGCCGCGACAATCTCCGGAGGCGTCCGCCATGGCAAGTAGCAGACAAAAGTCGGCGGCGCGGCGCAACGTGAAGAAGGCCGCGTCCGCGGCCAAGCGCCACCGCACCATCAGCAAGCTGCCCAAGCGCACGCGCCGAGCGCTGGGCAGACAGGCAGCCGCGGTCGCTCGACGCAAGTAGACGGCGCGAGCGGGATCGCGGGCGACCCCCAGGGGCGGACTTGCCGTAGTGGCTGGGTACTTCGTAAGTTTTTGATTATTTTGGTGGAGCCAGGCGGGATCGAACCGCCGACCTCTTGCATGCCATGCAAGCGCTCTCCCAGCTGAGCTATGGCCCCGTACCCGTAACCGTCTGTATCTTCTACAAAAAGACGTCACCGCGGAGACGATCCGCCAGGGGAACAGCCTGACCTGCGCGGAAGGCCGCGCAGAATACCAGAAATCGCCGGGAGTGAACGAAGGCCAGAAAGTCACTCACGCCAGGGCACTCCCTGTGCCACTGGCGTGAGCCGTCTCGAGACAGGCGGTGCGATCAGTGCCGCATGCCAGTCAGCGCCGCATCGAGGTGGAAGTCCTCATCGCGGTAGCACCGGAGCCAACGCCTTCGGGCAGCGCGAAGACGAACAGGCTGCCGCCCAGGTTGGTGAATCGCGCGAGATCCTTGTAGCCGCCCACGGCACCCAGACCGGCGGTGGATTCCTTGAGGCCCGCCGCCATGCCGATGCCGGCCCAACCACCGATGCCGGAGTACACGCCAACGTACTGCTTGCCGTTGTACTCGTAGGTAAACACGTTGCCGATGATTCCCGAGGGCATCTTGAACTTCCACAACTCACGCCCGTCCTTCGGACTCACCGCTTTCAGATAGCCTTCCAGCGTGCCGTAGAACACCACATCGCCCGCGGTCGTGAGAGCACCGGACCATACTGAGAAGCGCTCCGGCTTCGACCAGACGATCTTTCCGGAGGCCGGGTCCCAGGCGATGAAATTGCCCATGCCACCATGGCTGTGCGGCGTGGGAAACATCGTGAGCGTCGCGCCGACATACGGTTGCCCGGCGGTGTACTCCACCTTGAACGGCTCATAGTTCATGCAGACGTGATTGGTCGGAACCATGAACAAGCCGGTCTTGACATCGTAGCTCGAAGGCTGCTCGTCCTTGGAGCCGAGGGCGGCGGGGCAGATGTCCTTCACGTTGACATCCGGTCCGGTGGTCCCTGGTGAATACTTCTTGTCGACCACGGGGCGACCCGTCTTCATGTCAACCATCGTGGCCCAATTGACGTCCGGATCATACTTCTGGGCAACCAGCAGCGCCCCCGTCTCGCGATTGAGCGTGTAGCCGAAGCCGTTGCGATCGAAATGCACGAGCGCCGGGACGCGCTTGCCCTTGATCGTGAGGTCCACCAGTGGAACCTCGTTCACGCCATCGAAGTCCCATTCATCGTGTGGGGTCATCTGGAAGACCCACTTCGCCATGCCCGTGTCCAGGTCGCGGGCGAAGATGCTCATCGACCACTTGTTGTCGCCGGGGCGCTGCGAGGGATTCCAGGTGCCGGGATTGCCGGTGCCGTAGTAGAGCAGGTTCAGCTTGGGATCGTACGAGTACCAGCCCCAGGTTGTGCCGCCACCGAGCTTCCACTCCTCTCCCTGCCAGGTCTTGAGCGAGGAGTCCTTGCCCACGGGCGCCATCCGGCCGTTGGTCCAGGTCATGGTCTTCTTCGGATCCACCAGGATGTCTTTGTCCGGCCCGGTGCTCCAGGCCGTCCAGACCCGCTTGCCGGTCTTGATGTCATAGGCCTCCAGCCGGCCCCGAACGCCGAATTCGCCGCCGGAGATGCCGGTGATCACTTTGTCCCTGAACACGTGCGGGGCGTTGGTGTTGGTCTCGCCCATCTTCGGGTTGCCGTTCTTGGCCGTCCAGATGACCTTGCCGGTGTTGGCATCCAGCGCCACGAGGGTCGTGTCGGCCTGCTGCAGGAAGATCTTGCCGTCGCCGTAGGCCAGGCCGCGATTGACCGTGTCGCAGCACATCACCGGTACGACATCGGCGTCCTGCTTCGGCTCATATTTCCACTTGAATGTCTGGTCCTTGAGATTGATGGCGTACACGTTGTTAGGAAACGGCGTGTGCATGTACATCGTGTCGCCGATCACCAGCGGCGAGCCTTCGTGGCCGCGCAACGTGCCGGTGGACATCGTCCAGGCGACCTGCAGCTTGCCGACATTGCCCGCGGTGATCTGCTTGAGCTGGCTGTAGCGCAGGTTCGCGTCATCTCCCGCCTGTGAAGCCCAGTTCGCCGGGTCGCGCATCTTCTGCTCGAGGTCCGGGTCGGCAACCGCCACGGCGGAGGCCAGGGTCACCGCGCATGCCGCCAGGCCGACCAGCAGGGATCGATGCTCATATTTCATGATGGCCTCCGAATGACTTGCGAGTCGCGATACGCGTACCCGGTGAGTCAGTGAACGTGCGCCCCCGGCGGAGCCGCCGGCTCCGTCAGTTTCGGCACGGGTTGCGAACTGGAGGCCAGGCGCGTGTTCGCGGCCGAAGCCGGTTCCAGCGCCTGGACCGAAAGACTGAAGGGGTGTTGTGCCGCCGGCGAGGCCTGGCAGGCCAGATGGTAGGCCACTATGCGGTCGGACAGCGCCGGCAGGAGTCCACTGCGGATCTGGCGCAGCAACTCGCAGTCGGAGGTATCCAGCGAAGGCGGGTTGCCCGGGCCAAGCCGCACCGTACGCGGGCTCGCCTGCATGTCCGCCCACCGGACATCGGCGCCTTGGACGGCCTGCGGCATCTGGAACTGCAAATGCACACTTGGCGAGCGCGCAATGGGTCCCAACACGCTCTCGCAGCGGTACGCGAGAATCTGCATGTTCTGACGCGCCCCGAGTGTCAGCAGGACGTCACGGAACTTGTACCACAGGTCATCGCACGAATAGCGCTTGGGAAGATTCTCCAGATGCACGACGATGTCATGCTTGATCCACACGGCCGGCTGACTCCCCGCCGGCTGCGAGGAGGACTTTTCGATGGATGAGGACTGCTGCGCAGCGGCCGCCGGTGCGGAACTCGATGCTGCGGCATTCGGTGATGCGGCATTTGCGAGCGCGGTTCCCCAGCCCGTGAGCGCCCCGAGCACCAGGACGAAAACACGGCAAGGACGAAGGCATCGCATTCAACAAGCCCGGAAGGAAACGGATTGCTACCCGCATTGACCTCGCAAAGCCGCCGCGGTTCCGCCACACCCTCCCACTCTTTCGCTCGGTGAAAGAGTCTTGTGCGAAAGCCCTCCTGGCGTGTCGCTCTCTGGCAGGTCAATGAGTGGGCCCGGTCGGCCATACTCCTGTGAGTCCGGCCCTTGCCAGATTCAACGCCGAGCGCGCCGCGCCAACCACACGGCGCAATCGACTCTCGGCGAAGGGCCAATTCAGCACGTTCTCCAGGAGCAGATCCACGTACAGACCTTTCTGATCCTGGTAGTCCAGGTAATAGGCGTGCTCCCACAGATCAATCGCGAGCAGCGGCACGTGCCCTCGCACGATGGGGGTGTCCGCCTCGCCTGTCACGAGGACGTGAACGCGCCCGGCTCGCCACGTCACCCAGAGCCAGCCGTTCGCAAGCCGGCCGAGCGCCGCGCGCCGGAGCCTGGCCGCGAACGCGCCGAAACCGCCGTAAGTCCGCTGAATGGCCATCGCGACCAACCCCTCGGGCTGCGTGAAGCCGGTCCCTTGCATGGACTTCCAGTAGAAGTCGTGATTCCAGACCAGCGTCGCGTTATGAAACAGAGCGCGGTCGCCGATGCGGCTCGAGGCGCGTACCACAGCGCTGAGCGAATATCCTTCGAGCTCGGTGCCCCGTATCTGTCCCAGCAGCCGCTCGTAGCACGGCACGTGATGTCGTTCGAAGTGCAGCTGCAGCGCAGCTCTGGAGATCGTCGGCTGCAGTGCGCCGAAGCCGTATGGGAGCTGCGGCGGCTCGATTCTCATGGGTGCTCCGGCCCGCCCGAACATTGCGCAACAGACCGCTGGCCATGGGAGCGGTTCCTGAATAACATTCTTTCGGATTCTGCAAAAGGCGTGCGACAGTGGATCGGCTGCAGGCGATGCGAGTGTTTATCACGGTGCTGGACCGCCGGAGTTTGTCCGCGGCGGCGGCGACGCTAGGGATGTCGCTGCCCACGGTGAGCCGGACCCTGGGAATGCTCGAGCGGGAGCTGGGCGTGCGCCTCATCGCTCGCACCACGCGCGGGCTGTCGGAGACCGACGGCGGCCGCCTTTACTATCGACGCTGTCAGCGGATTCTCGCCGATATTCAGGATGCGGACGCCTCGGTTCAGGCGCATACGCAAGCGCCCGCCGGCGAGCTGCGGATCACAGCTCCGGTGACCTTTGGGCGCTTCCACGTGGCGCCCCCCATGGCAGCTTTCCTCGAGCGCTACCCGCGACTCTCCTGCTACCTCTCCCTCACAGACCGCTGTGAGTCGCTGGCGGACCAACACCTCGATGTCGCGATACGGGTTGCGGTGCTGCGCATGCAGGCGGTCACCGTACGGCGTCTCGGCTACGTACAGAGGGCTGTCGTCGGCTCAAAGGACTACTTCGACAAGTACCCTCTTCCGAAGCATCCACGCGAGCTGATGCGACACAATTGCATGCATTTCACCCACTACTCGCGCGCCGACGAATGGAACTTCGATGACCACGGTCGCGCGATCACGGTGCGTGTTCGCGGGCGCGTCCGCGCCAACAACCAGGAAGTCCTCATGGACGCGGTGCTGGCCGGGGCGGGAATCGCCGTCCTGCCTACCTGGCTGATCAAGCACAAGGTCGACACCGGCCAGCTGCAGCGAGTGCTCACCGAGTTCGAAGCGCCCCGGACCCCTGTCTATGCAGTCTTTCCGACGCGCGGGCCGCCACCCAACAAAGTGCGCGCGTTCGTCGATTTTCTGGCCGAGCGCTATCGAGAGCAGGAAGTGCTTTCCGAAGAGCGGATCTCTCGTCAGGTGCTGTGATCAGTGGCGGACGCGCCGGCGCCGCTTCGGCGCCGCCTGCCGCTCTCCCGGATATTGGGCGGGGCCGCGGTCTGCGGAATCGGGCTGCACGATGCGCAGGATGTAGGTCAC
>DASTDD010000280.1:0-47509 GCA_035710545.1 Steroidobacteraceae bacterium | reverse complement strand
TATCGGTTACTACAGCAATCTGTTGCCCCCCAACGGGCTGACCGACTACCTCTATCGCGTCGTGAAGCCACAGCTCGATGCGCTGGAAGGCGTGCAGACCGCCGAGATCATCGGAGGGCGCCAGTACGCGCTGCGCGCGTGGCTCGATCCCGCGCGCATGGCTGCACATGGCGTCGCTGCCAACGACGTCTACACGGCTTTGTCCGCGAACAATTATCTGACGGCGGTGGGTTCGACCAAGGGCCAGATGGTCAGCGTCGATCTGACCGCCTCCACGGACCTGCATTCGGTCGACGAATTCAAGCACCTCATCGTGCGCCAGCAGAACGATGCGATCGTGCGGCTGGAGGACGTGGCGACCGTGGTCCTCGGCGCCGAGACCTATGACTTCAGCGTGGCCTTCAATGGCCAGCGATCGGTATTCATTGGCATCCAGGTCGCCCCCAAAGCCAACATCCTGGACGTGGCGACGCGGGTGAAGAAGACGCTGCCTGGCATCCAGGGCCAGCTGCCCTCCGGGGTCACCCAGAAGCTGGTGTACGACGCGACGGACTTCATCCACACCGCGATCGTCGAAGTCATCAAGACGCTCGTCGAAGCGCTGCTGATCGTGACGGCGGTCATCTACCTGTTCCTGGGCAGCTTGCGCGCCGTCATCGTGCCTCTGGTGGCCATGCCCCTGTCGCTCATCGGCGCGTTCTTCCTGATGCTGGCGCTCGGCTACTCGATCAACCTGCTGACGCTTCTCGCCCTCGTGCTGGCCATCGGCCTGGTCGTCGACGACGCGATCATTGTCGTGGAGAACGTCGACCGCCACATGAAGGAGGGCCAATCGCCTTTCCAGGCGGCGCTGCAAGGAGCCCGCGAGCTGGGCGGTCCGATCATCGCGATGACCGTGGTGCTGGTCGCAGCCTATCTTCCCATCGGCTTTCAGGGTGGTCTGACAGGTGCCCTGTTCACGCAATTCGCGTTCACGCTGGCCGGCGCGGTTACCGTGTCTGCGATCATTGCACTGACCCTGTCGCCGATGATGTGCGCGAGTTTCTTCACGCCGGAGCAGGAGGAGGCCCGCCTCGCGCGCTTCATCGATCGCCGCTTCTCCAGCCTGCGCTCCGGATACCAGCGCACGCTGGGCAAGGCGCTCGATACCTGGCAAGTGTTCGTCACCCTGGGCGTGCTGCTGCTCGCAGGCACCGTGTACCTGTTTCTGACCTCGACCTCCGAGCTGGCGCCACAGGAGGATCAGGGGGTGGTGCTGTACCAGGCGATCGGGCCCCCGGATGCCACGCTCGTCCAGATGCAGGCCTACACGGATCAGATCTCGAGCCTCGCCCGAAGCCTGCCCGAGTTCCAGTCCTCGTTCGAGATTACCGGCACTCCCTCGGTGAACCAGGGGTTCGGCGGGTTCCTGTTCAAGCCCTGGGACCAGCGCAAGCGCTCCGCCGACCAGTTGCAGAAGATCCTGCAGGACCAGTGGAATCATGTCGCCGGCGCGCACATCGCGGCCTTCCAGTTCCCCTCGCTGCCGGGCTCACAGGGGCTGCCGCTGCAGTTCGTGATCACCACGACGCAGCCGATCCAGAACCTCGATGAGGTCGCGAACAAGGTACTGGAGAAAGCCAAGGCGAGCGGAATGTTCTGGTTCGTGGACTCGGACCTCAAGCTCGACAAGCCGCAGGCCACCCTGGAGGTGGATCGCGATCTCGTCGCGGACCTCGGGCTGACGCAGCAGGATGTCGGCAATGCGCTGGGGGCGGCTCTCGGCGGCGGCTACGTGAACTACTTTTCACTGGCCGGGCGCTCGTACAAAGTCATCCCGCAGGTGCTGCAGAAGGACCGCCTGAATCCGCACCAGGTCCTGGACTACTACATCCGCGCGGGGGACGGATCGCTGATTCCCGCGAGCACGGTCGCGCACATCCGCACGAGCACCGTGCCGGAGGCGATCAACCACTTCCAGCAGCTCAATTCGGCGACCATCGCGGGGGCGCCGGGCGTCTCCCAGGCCGATGCGTTGAAGTTCCTTCGGCAGGCGCTGCACGAAGTGGCGCCCTCGGGCTACAACGTGGACTACTCGGGCCAGTCGCGGCAGTACGTCCGCGGCTCCAGCGGCTTTGTGCTGACGATGCTGTTCGCCCTGGTCATCGTGTACCTTGCTCTGGCTGCGCAGTTCGAGAGCTTCCGCGATCCGGCCGTGATCCTCGTGTCGGTCCCGATGGCCCTGTTCGGCGCGCTCCTGTTCATCAACGTGGGCTTCGCCACGCTGAATATCTACACGCAGGTGGGTCTCGTTACCTTGCTCGGACTCATCAGCAAGCACGGCATCCTGATCGTGCAGTTCGCCAACGAGTTGCAGCGGGAGGGCCGGACGAAGCTGCAGGCGATCATCGAGGCCGCGGGCGTGCGATTACGGCCGATTCTGATGACGACGGCGGCGATGGTGCTGGGCGTTGTTCCGCTCGTGCTCGCCTCCGGAGCCGGGGCCGCGGGGCGGCGCGCGATGGGCATCGTGCTCTTTACCGGCCTGTCGATCGGCACGCTGTTTACGTTGTTCATTGTGCCGGCCGTCTACATCCTGATCGGTGCGGATCACGCCAAGGACAGGCTCAAGCGCGCCGAGAAGGATTCGGGCGGCGGCCATGATGCGCCGGAGCCCCGACCTCAGCCCTCGTAGGCGACTTCGAAGTGGCTCACCTGGTCATCGAAGTCTGCGAGGATCGCACGAGCTGCAGGCTCCACGACCGCGTTGTCCGGTTCCGCGCCGGCGAAGGCGCGGATGGCTTCCCATGACTCCCAGTGGGTGATCACGATGAACTCCACGCGGTGACCGACGTCGCGCCGCAGAACGCTTGCGGCGCGGAATCCGCGAATCTCACGCAGCTCAGGCAAGACCTTTCCGGTCACATGCTGCAGGTAGGCCGGGGCATTCTCCCGGGAGGCCTGGCCTCTCCATATTCTCGCTATCAACGGGCCGCCTGAGATCCGGCGTGCCGCGTCGCTCCGGAGGCGGCCTCGGCCATCTTCGTGCGGGAGTCCCGTTCCGCTACGGGCGCGGCCACGGCGCTGTTCCGGTCCAGATCTGCGCGGTCCGGGTATACCGGGTTGGCCGCGTTGCCGCCGGCGACAGTGGACCATTCGCGGACTCGCCAGCGGGTCACCAGGCCGTTGGTGACGTATGGATCGGCTCTCGCAAATCTTTCAGCCACCTCCGGCAACTCTCCTGCAAACAACAGCAGTGCGCTGTCGAGCGGATCGTTCAACGCACCTCCCAGCAGCAACTCACCCCGGGCGTGCGCTTCCCAGGCCTTGGCCAGGTGAGCGTTGCGAAACTCGGGCCGGCGCGCGAGATAGTCTGCACTCACCTCGTAGAACAGCAGGAAGTGCTTCATGGCCTGCTACCGCATGACCGGCATGGTGAACTCGGCATCGCCGCCCGGGGTTCTGGGCCAACGCTGCGTCACGGCCTTCAGGCGCGTGTAGAAGCGGACGCCTTCCTCGCCATAGATGTGATGGTCTCCGAACAGTGAGTTGCGCCAGCCGCCAAAGCTGTAAAAGGCCATGGGCACCGGGATTGGAACATTGACGCCGACCATGCCCACCTCGATCGCTGCGGCGAACGCTCGCGCCGCATCGCCGCTGCGGGTGAACACCGCGGTGCCGTTGGCATACGCATGCGAGTTGATCAGTCGCACGGCGCCATCCGCGTGAGGAACTCTCACGACCACGAGGACGGGCCCGAAGATCTCCTCGCGGTAGATTTTCATGTCCGGCCGCACGCGATCGAAGAGCGAGCCGGCGAGGAAGAATCCTGACTGCAAGCCGGGCACGCTGACCTTGCGCCCGTCCAGCACCAGTGTCGCGCCTTCGCTCGTGCCCGTCTCGATGTAACCGCGAACCCGCTCCAGGTGCTCGCCCGTTACGAGCGGCCCCATTTCGGTCGCGTCGTCGTCGGGCGCCCCGATCCGCAGCGCCTTGATGCGCGGGACGAGCTTCGCGACCAGGCGGTCGGCAACCTCGTCACCCACCGCGACCGCGACGGAGATCGCCATGCAGCGCTCACCCGCCGAGCCGAAAGCCGCACCGAGTAGCGCATCCGTGACTTGATCGAGATCGGCATCGGGCATCACGACGAGATGATTCTTGGCGCCACCGAGAGCCTGGACGCGCTTGCCGTGAGAGGTTCCCTCGAGATAGATGTGTCGGGCCACGGGCGTCGAGCCGACGAAACTGATGGCGGAAATATCCGGGTGGTGCAGGAGTGCGTCGACCGCTTCCCGGTCGCCCTGTACGACGTTGAATACGCCATCGGGCAATCCGGCCTCCTTCAGCAGCTCAGCCATTCGGATCGAGGCTGACGGGTCGCGCTCGGAGGGCTTCAGCACGAACGTGTTACCGCAGGCGATGGCGATAGGGAACATCCACATGGGCACCATCGCCGGGAAGTTGAAAGGAGTGATGCCTGCCACGACGCCAAGGGGCTGTCGCATGCTGTAGGCATCCACTCCGGTACCGACGTTCTCGCTGAACTCACCTTTGATCAGATGCGGGATGCCACAGGCAAACTCCACGACCTCGATGCCGCGCGCGAGCTCGCCCTGCGCGTCGCTGACTGTCTTGCCGTGCTCGCTGGAGATCAGACGTGCGATCTCGACGCTGCGGCTCTCTATCAGTTCCTTGAATTTGAACAGAACGCGGGCGCGGCGGGGCGCGGGCGTGGCCGCCCAGCCTCGAAAGGCTTCGCGGGCCGCGGACACGGCGGCGTTGACGTCCTCGCCGGTCGCGAATCCCACGCGCGCGGCCACCGCACCCAGCGCTGGGTTGAATACGTTTCCGCTCCGGCCATGGCTGCTCGCTACACGCCGGCCGCCAATCCAGTGCGACACTGTGGGGAGCTCAGCGGAGACTTCTGTGGGGTTGCGCATCGTGGGCATCCGCGATCGGGGAGTTCTCGACCTATTGTGCAGCACCGGCCCGGCAGTGGCGAGTAAGCCCTTTGCACTCTAGCATTCGCCCTCGTTGCGGGATGGATGGGGAGTGGCAATGAGAAGACACATCGTCGGCCGCCGGGCTTTCCTGGGCCTCCTCGGGGCGGGCGCGGCAACGCTGGTTCGGCCGCCGTCGGGACTGGCGGCGCTGGCGGGGGCGCCCCGCGAGCCCGACCTGATCGCCTTCAATGCGAAGGTCTACACGGTGGATCCGGCAAGGCCGGAAGCGGAAGCCTTTGCCATCCAGGGCGGACGATTCATTGCCGTCGGCACGAACGAAGAGATCCAATCCCTGTCCGGCCGCTCGACCCAGCGCTTCGATGCGCAGCAGATGACCATCGTGCCGGGCTTCATCGACTGCCACAACCACGCAGAGGGCAACGTGCTGCTCTACGAGGTGCTCGTAGGCAATCCGTTCGAGGTCGAGTTCGTCACGGTCTCCAGCATCGTGGAGAAGCTTCGGACCCGGGCCCGCCAGACTCCTCCCGGCTTCTGGGTGGAGGGTTATTTCTACGATGACACCAAGGTGAAGGACGGGCGGCCGATCAACATCCACGACCTGGATGGGGTTTCCCGCGAGCACCCGGTGGGGGTCGAGCATCGGGGCGGTCATACGCATTTCTTCAACAGCAAGGCTTTCGAGCTGGCGGGCATCACCCGCTCGACGGCGAATCCGCCGGGCGGGACCTTCGACCGGGATGCCGATGGTCAACTCACCGGACGCGTGACGGACAACGCGCTGGAGGCTTTCAGCAACATCGGACAGCGGCCGAGCTTCACGAGCGCCGAGAAGCGGCAACGCGATCGCGACGGCCTGGCCCATATCTCCAGAGAGTTCGTGCGCTACGGTCTGACGAGCGTCCACCATGAGGGCGGGGATTTCGGCGCGCTGCAGGACATCCGCGCCCGCGGCAACCTGCTTCACAGGGTCAGCTATGAAGTGGACCCCGGCATGCTGCAAGCCATGCTGGACAACGGCATCGAGACGGGCTTGGGCGATGAATGGCTGCGTCTGGGAGCCACGTCCGAGCACACCGTCGACGGATCCTTTTCCGAGCGGACGATGGCACTCAGTATGCCGTACCCGGGATCGAAGTCGGGCTACCGGGGAAACCTCACTCAGACCCAGGCGGCGCTCGATGAGTGGATCGAGCGAGTCCACCGCGCCGGTATCCAGGTGAACTGCCACGCCAATGGCGATGTCGCCATCGATGCGGTGCTCAGATCGTTACAGCGCGCGCAGGAGCGCTTTCCGCGGCCCGATGCGCGGCCCAAGATCACTCACTGCACGCTGATCAACGACGACCTGCTGCGTCGGATCAGGGCCTTGGGGGTCGTGCCGACTCCCTTCACCAGCTACGCCTATTACAATTCCGACAAGTTTCACTTCTACGGCGAGGCTCTCATGCAGCATTGCATGGCCTATCGCTCGTTCATCGACTCGGGCATCACGGCGGCGGCCGGCTCGGACTTTCCGCCAGGACCCTTCGCGCCACTCATGGGCATTCAGGGCATGGTGACCCGCACGGGGTGGAACGGGGAAACCTGGGGCGCCAACCAGCGTGTCACGGTGGCAGAGGCCCTGCGCATCAACACGCTGAACGGGGCTTATGCTTCGCATGAGGAGCGGCTCAAAGGCTCCATCACGGCCGGCAAGCTCGCCGACTTCGTGGTGCTGGCCGAGGATCCTCACACCGTGCCACCGGATCACATCAAGGACATCAGGATCGTCCGCACGGTCACTGGCGGCGCCACAGTCTTTCAGGCCTGATGCCCATCCCGGCTGGCAGCCCCGGCGCATGAAAGTCCGATGGCTTCGACCGGCCCTCCGGCTTCCCCCCGCTTACCGGCGCCTGGCGCTGGCGGGCTGGATCCTCTACGCACTCTCCTGGGGCACGCCCGCTCTGCGCGCGGGACAAGTCCACCTGGGCGCCGAAATCTTCCTGACGACGATCAAACTCGCAGTCTCGCTGCTCCTGCAGGCAAGCTCGCTCGCGGCGTTCGCGGTAGGCCTCTTTCTCCTTGGAGGCTGGCTCGCAAACTTCTCCATCCTCCTGCAGCTCCCCGTGCAGTTGAGGATACTCTGGAGCCTCCTTGCCTGGGTTCCCGTGGCACTGGCGCTGCACGCCATGCATCCCGCCACGGTCTCTCAGGCCATACTGTCGGTGTTGTTCTTCTGGCCGTGGGCGATCGGCATCACACTCATCCACGCGGCCGCGATTGCCGAGGCACGCCAGGGAGCCTCAGAGGATACCGCGGCGCTGGACATCTGATGCGTGATGCGTTAGCATTTGATGCATGCGCACCACCTTGGACATTGCCGACGACGTGTTGCAGGCGGCGAAGGAGAGGGCGCGCAGCGAGGGGAAGACCCTCGGCGATGTCATCTCGGAGCTTGCCAGGCGCGCGCTGATCACGCCGGCGGCATCATTGCCGGTGAAGGAACCCAGAGCCGTTTACGGCCTGCGCCCATTTCCGCGCCGGGCAGGCATCGTCACGAATGACCAGATCGACAAGCTCCGCGAAGACGACGCGTACTGAGGTATCGCGATCCGAGCAATCTGGGCGAAGAATCGTCGGCCGGTCCGATGAGAATCTGCCGGTGCGTGCACTGTTGGACATCAATGTGCTGATCGCCTTGCTCGATGCCAGTCATACTTCGCATGACCGGGCGATGAGTTGGTTCGCGAAACATGCCCCGCAGGGGTGGGCCTCGTGCCCCATTACGCAGAACGGGTGTGTTCGCATCCTGTCGAATCCCAAGTATCCGAATCCGCTACCCGTTCAGGCAGTCATCCAGCGGCTTGCCGATGCGTGCGTGCAGGATGTTCACGAATTCTGGCCCGAGGACGTGAGCGTGTTGGATCCGGACATGTTCGATGCGACACGGATTCATGGCCCGCGGCAGTTAACCGATGTTTATCTGCTCGCTCTGGCAGTGCACCGCAAAGGACGACTCATCACGTTCGACTCCAGCATCCCGCTGACGGCGGTCAGGAATGCGCAGTCTCGCCAGCTGCTCGTGCTCTAGAGCACCCCTGCCGTGAGCGAAGCGTAGCCCTGGCAGGGGGCTGGAGAGCGCCCGTTCCCGTCGAGGCCAAGCCCCAACCCTGGCCCCCAACCCTGGCCCCCGACCCTGGCCCCGCCCCCCCACGGCCCCGATGCCCAGGCAAAGAAAGCCTTGACAATGACAGCCTAGGCAACTAATGTACGGTCCATCGCCAAACCTGGAAGAGCCCCTTGAGCGAGATCTACGACATCGAGACTTATGAGCCCCGCCGGGGCGTGGGATACCTGATCAACCGGGTCAAGGCAGAGATGCTGGCCGTGGTGGACCGGGAGCTCACCGCCGATGACCAGCTCGGCCCCCTGGAGGTCAGCTCGGCGCAATTCGTCATTCTGGCCACCCTCTCTTCGGGTGGCCAGAAATCGGCGTCCGACCTATGCAAAGGCATCTCGTATGACGCCGGCGCGATGACTCGAATGATAGATCGGCTGGAGGACAAAGGACTGTTACAAAGGACACGCAGCCCGGAGGACCGTCGGCTCGTCTACCTCGAGCTGACCGATGCCGGCAAGGCCGCCTTTCCGCGCATGCGCGAGATCTCCCTCCGGGTGCTCAACCGCTTCCTTCGGGGTTTCAGCAAGGCCGAAGCGAGGCAGCTGGAGGCGTACCTGCTGAGGATGCTGGAGAACGCACCCTCGGGAGCGTGAGTTTTTTTGACTATATGTTTGCCCAGGCAGTGTTAGCCGCGGCAGACAGGAGCTGAGCGAATTTCCGCGCAGGGGCGCGGGCCCGGAGGACCCAATCGACTCCGGAGGACAGTGGAGGACGCAGCCGTGACTTCGAGACTGATGCAGTGGATGACATGGAGCATCGCCGGATTGCGCGAGCTCGGGCCGTACGCGGCCGTGGAGCTGGTGCTGCCGGGGGGCTCGATCATCGCTGTGCTGATGTGGCTGTATCGGCGGCACCGGAAGCAGCATCCTCGCGCGAATCGTGCTCTCGTGAGGCGCGCAGGTGCCGTCGCCGCCGCGGCCGTTTCCACCGTCCTGCTGGCCGCATGCGCAAGTACGCACGGGCTAGCTCCGCAGGCCTCCGAGCAGAAGGCTGACACCCTGGCGACCTCCCGCACGCTCTCCAACACGGCCGTGGACGCCTCCGCGTGGCCCCAGAAGGATTGGTGGACAGAGTTTGGCGATCCTCAGCTGAATCAGTTGATCAGCGAAGGGTTAGCCGACAGTCCGTCGCTGCGCGTCGCAGAAGCACGCACGCGCGCCGCGCTGGGCCAGGCGGGCATCGCAAATTCGGCCCGGTATCCGCAGATCAACGCGGACGCGGACGCCACGCGCGAGCGTTTCGCCGAGCACTCGCTGTATCCCCCGCCTTTTGCCGGCAACTGGGACACGTTGAGCGAGCTCAAGGCTTCGCTGACCTGGGAGATCGACTTCTGGGGAAAGAACCGCTCGGCGTACGAGCAGGCTCTCGGGACCGCGCGTGCGGCGCAGCTCGATGCACAGGCCGCGCGTCTGGTGCTCGCCACCAACATCGCTCATGCCTACGTGCAGCTCGAGCGCGCCTACCTGCAGCTGGATGTTGCACAGGCAACCCTGCAGCAGCGCGAGCAGATCTACAAGCTCACACAGGATCGCAGCGAGGCCGGGATTGACTCCAAGCTCGAGCTGCGTCAGGCCCAGTCGGCTCTGCCGGCGGCGCGCGAGCAGATTGCGCAGCTCCAGGAGAGCATCGAGCTCACACGCAACCAGCTCGCCGCCTTGCTGGGTCAGGGCCCCGACCGCGGAATGGCCATCACACGACCCGCCGCGAATGCGCTGACCCCGGTTTCCCTGCCGAGCCGCATCCCCTCGGAGCTTCTCGGGCGGCGCCCGGATATTCGCGCGGACCGCTTGCGGATAGAGGCCGCGCGGCACGGGATCGACAATGCGAAGGCGCAGTTCTACCCGGATGTGAACCTGGCGGCCTTCGTCGGCTTTCAGAATCTGGGCCCCACGGCACTGCTGACCGCGGCGAATCGCGAGATCGGTGCCGGCCCGGCGGTGAGCCTGCCGATATTCGACGCGGGCCGGCGTCGCGGCAATCTTCAGGTACGCGACTCTGAGTACGACATCGCGGTGGAGCAATACAACCAGGCGCTCGCGGATGGGCTCCGCGACGTCGTGGACCAGCTCGCCTCGTTCAGAAGTGTTGACGAGCAGCGCCGGCAGCAGCGCGAAGGCCTGTCCACGGCCCAGGACGCCTATGACCTCGCCACGCTGCGATATCGCGAAGGCGTCGGCAACTATCTGCAGGTGTTGACGACCGAGTCGCAGTTGCTGACACAGCGCAGCCTCGACGCCGATCTGCGGGCTCGCTCGCTCGACCTGTCCGTCAATCTGGCCCGCGCCCTGGGCGGGGGCTTCCAGCAGTTGGAGCAATAGCATGAACGCTCAGAACGAAACTCCGAAGGTCTCCCCCGGCACCGCGGTGCCTGACACCGCGGTGCCTGACACCGAGGCCACCGACGCGCAGCGGGCCGCCGACGCGCAGCGGGCCGCCGCGGCGACCAGGCGCCGCCGGGTGCGATGGCTGGCGCTCGCCAGCGGCGCCTTCCTGCTGATCGCGGCCGGCTACGGCTCGTACTGGGCCACGGTTCTGCGTTATCGCGAGACGACCGATGATGCGTACGTCAATGGCAACGTCGTGCAGATCACGCCCCAGATCTCCGGTACCGTGGTTGGAATCGGCGCCGACGACACTCAGTTCGTCAAGTCCGGCCAACCCCTGGTCAAGCTCGACCAGGCAGACGCCAAAGTAGCGCTCGACCAGGCAGAATCCCAGCTCGCCCGCACCGTGCGGGAAGTGCGCAACCTGTTCGCGACCTCCGCGCAGCTGCGCGCCGCCGTGCAGCTCCGCCAGAGTGATCTCGACATGGCGCGCAAGGATCTCGAACGCCGCGAGCGGCTGGGCAACTCGGGGGCGATCTCCGCCGAGGAGCTCACACATGCTCGAGATGCTTTCGCGAGCGCGCAGGCTGCCCTGCTTGCCGCTCAGCAGCAGCTGGCCGGAAACCAGGCCCGCGTCGATGGCACGACGGTGGAGGATCATCCGGACGTGCGGAACGCCGCGGCCGCGGTTCGAAGTGCCTATCTGGAGTACAGCCGCACCACATTGCCCGCGCCCGTATCGGGCTTCGTCGCGCGGCGCAACGTTCAGCTCGGACAGCGCGTCAATCCGGGCTCGACTCTGATGTCGGTCGTACCCCTCGATCAGGTGTGGGTGGATGCGAACTTCAAGGAGCCTCAGCTCGCCCGGATGCGCGTCGGCCAGCCCGTGACACTGACTGCCGACCTCTACGGGCACAGCATCGTCTATCACGGCAAGGTGGAGGGCTTCGGCGCCGGGACGGGCTCTGCCTTCGCCCTGCTGCCGGCCCAGAATGCCACCGGTAACTGGATCAAGATCGTGCAGCGTGTTCCGGTGCGCGTCGAGCTGGATCCCCGCGAGCTGGCGGCTCATCCGCTTCAGGTCGGTCTGTCGATGAAGGCCGAGGTCGCCGTGCGCGACGATGGTGGTGACCGCCTGCCCGAGCTGGCCAACGCCACACCGGCGTATTCGACGGACGTGTTTCACTCGACCGACGCGCTGGCCGACTCACGGGTGCGCGCCATCATCGCGGAAAACGAGTCGGCAGCGGCTACGAAGCCGGCGGACAAGGTGGCGACCAGCAAACCGGCCGGTAAGGTGGCCGATGGAGTGCGTACCAGCCCGCCCTCGGGACCGGATCTGCTGGCGCAGGTTCGACATCCACGCGGCCGTTGAGCCCGCAGCCTCCTCGAGGACTTGGACATGGCTGACACCAACAGCGTAGCCGCGCCGCAGAACGCAGCGGTGAGCGCTCAACCCGGGCAGGGCGAGAGTCGCCGCGGCCCGCAGGCTGCGGCCCGGCCCCAGGAGCTGCAGCCGCTGACCGGCGGGACCCTCGCAATCGGAGCGATCGCACTCTCGCTCGCGACTTTCATGAACGTGCTCGACACATCGATTGCGAACGTGTCGATACCCGCGATCGCGGGCGACCTGGGCGTCTCGCCGGATCAGGGCACCTGGGTGATCACGTCCTTCGGTGTGGCCAATGCGATCTCACTGCCGCTGACGGGCTGGCTCACACGAAGGTTCGGCCAGGTCAAGCTGTTTATATGGTCTGTCGGGCTCTTCACCGTGGCCTCATTCCTCTGCGCGTTGGCGCCGACCCTGGGTCTGCTAATCTTGTTTCGCGTGCTGCAGGGCGCGGTGGCCGGCCCCATGATGCCCCTGTCGCAGGCCCTGCTGCTGTCGAGCTATCCGAAAGCAAAGGCCGGAGCTGCGCTCGCGCTGTGGGGCATCACGACGTTGGTCGCCCCGGTCGTGGGCCCCGTGCTCGGCGGCTGGATCACCGACAATATCGCGTGGCCCTGGATCTTCTACATCAACGTGCCGGTCGGCATCGTCGCGGGCCTCGTCACCTGGGTCATCTATCAGAAACGGGAGAGCCCGACCGCCCGCGTGCCCATCGACCGGATCGGCCTGGCGCTGCTGATCCTGTGGGTAGGCTCTCTGCAGGTGCTGCTCGACAAGGGCAAGGATCTCGACTGGTTCAACTCCGGACAGATCATCACGCTGGCGGCGATCTCCGTCGTCGGGTTTGTCTTCTTCCTGGTGTGGGAGCTGACCGAAAAGCACCCGGTGGTGGATCTGAGTCTGCTCGCGCGACGCAACTTCCTCGTCAGCACCATCGCCATGCTGCTCGCATATGGCCTGTACTTCGGTAACGTCGTGCTGCTGCCGCTGTGGCTGCAGCAGTACATGGGCTACACCGCCACGCTTGCGGGTCTGGTTCTCGCCCCCGTCGGACTGCTGGCCATCTTCCTGACACCGGTGATCGGCCGCTACGTGAATCGGACCGATCCCAGGGTACTGGTGACAGTGGCCTTCGGCGTATTCGCGCTGGTCCTGTTCATGCGCGATCATTTCAACACCGACGCCGACATCGGCACGCTGCTGGTGCCGACCCTGATACAGGGCGTGGCGATGGCGTTCTTCTTCATCCCGCTGATCTCGATCAGCCTCTCGGGACTGGCGCCCGAGCGCATCCCTTCGGCATCCGGGCTGTTCAACTTCGCGCGAATTCTGGCCGGCTCGTTCGGCACCTCGATCACCACGACCCTGTGGGATCGGCGCGCGACGCTGCATCATGCGCAGCTCGTCGAGCATCTGACCGCGGGTAATCAGGCCTCCGCTGCGGCGCTGGCCCACATGCAGGCGGGTGGCCTCGGCCAGCAGCAGAGCTACGACCTGCTCAACCGCCTCGTGGACCAGCAGGCCTTCATGCTTTCCGCGAACGATATTTTTTATGCTTCGGGCGCGCTGTTTCTCGCGCTGGTGGTCGTCATCTGGTTCGCAAAGCCTGTGCACGGTGCGGCCGCGGGCGCCGCGGCCGCTAGCGGAGCACATTAGTCCGATTGCGCAAAGTCGCCGGCGGCACTGACCAATCCGCTATCGAGAATCTCCTCCCGCACATCGGCGATCTCCCGGGCGCGCGAGGGTGGTGCGCCTTCGCAACGCTCCGCCCGCGGACAGCGAGTGCTGCGCGGGCAGATGATGCGCGCCGGTTGAGCAAGAGCATCCTCGATCCACGCGATGTTGAGGACGTTCGCAACAGCGTCCAGTACCTGTGCGGCCCCCTTTGGTATGCGCGCCTCACCGCGTCGGTGCAGGCACTCTCCGAAGATCGATTCGATCACCTCGGAAGTGTTGGCGCCGTTCGAGTTGAGCGCCGGGGCGAGGTCCACGCCGACCGACAGGACGTGAGGATTGCCGGCCATGTCGCGGGCCCGCAGCGAGTGGCAGCAGTACAGCAGTGAGCGCTCGCCGTCGCGCAGCACGGAGATCTGGGATCCCGACTCGCCGCGGTGGCCGTCGATCATGCGGAACACCGCCCAGTTCGGGCACGGGTCGCTCACCTGTGCCAGGTTGCCCCACGGCAGCGGAATGCCGTTGCCTCGGTAGACCGCCCGCAGGTAGCCGGGCGGATAGGCATCGAAGAAATGCCAATACGGATACGGGGAGACCTTCGTCATGCGCCGCATGATCACGGCCGGTGTGAGCTCGAGTTTGACTCCCGCCTCGACCCTGTAGCGCTCGCGCATCAGGAAGCGGCGGAAGGGTGCCCGCGGGGCAAGCAGGGCGCCGGCGAAGAAGCTGCATTCGAAGTCGCGCCAGGCGTGCAGCACATCCTGGGCGTTCATGCCCCCCGCACCCGAGCCGCTTTCCGGACTGCCTCCCATCTCTCCGCCCGTGGCGTGAGCCGATTTCAGGCCGTCACCGCCATGCAGCACCTTGTGCGCGATGTGGGCCGCCAGGTCGAACTTCAGGCGCGCAGGGTCGCACTGCAGGGCCCGATTCGCATACACCACCTTCGGCGCCTCGAAAAAGGAGCGCACCATGCTGCGCACGTCCCGATCCTTGTCTCGGACCAGCACCGGCTTGCGCTCGAACCAGCGGATCTCGAGCCCGTGGCGCTTGCACAGCCGTATCAGGTCATCGACCGAAAGCGGAAAGCGACGCTCGCCGACGCTGTCGGCAGCGCGTTCCAGGTCCGGAAAGTCATTACGTGAGATCTCCTGGTGGGAGCGGATCAGCAAGTGGGCGAACTGGCGCCCGGTCGTGCCGGTCTGCGCCAGCAGCTCCGGGATGGCGGCCTGCAGCACGCTCTTGGCGAACAGGAAGGCCGGTTCCAGCGGAATCTGGGCGGCCCCGCCGGCCGGCGCCGAGGCCCCGGCGCTCTCCATGTCCGCGTTCTCGTCCAGAAACCAGCCCGGACTGCGCTGGAACACGCTGGCCAGCAGCCCGAGCAGCTCCTGGGAGGGTGCGCGCTTGCCGCTCTCGATCATGCTCAGGTATGAGACAGAAGGCGCCAGCTTGACGTCGCGCTGAATGCAGCGCGCGGACAACTCTTCGAGGGTTAAACCGTTACGTTTACGGATCGCGCGCAGCTTGGCCCCGAGGAAATGACCTTTGCGAAGCAGCGTAGGCATGGCAGGGCCCCAGACTCGGTCGTTGGCGTGGCAGTCAAGAAGATGGGTGTGAAATTAACAGTGTGAAGTTTCCGTCGTCAAATTTCCTCGCCCGCGCGTTTATGCTCGCGCGATGAACGCACAGCCCCAAGCCATGACGTACTCACGCGAGCAGGCCGGCCCCCGGATAGAGATCGCCGGTCACTGGGTCGAGCGGTCCGAAGAGGTGCTGACGCCGCTGGCGCTGCAGCTCCTGGCCAGCCTGCACCGCCGTTTCAACCCCCGGCGCCTGGAGCTTCTGGCGGCCCGCGAGCAGCGCCAGCTCGAGCTGGATGCGGGCGCCGTACCGGAGTTCCTGCCCGGCAGCGCCGCCCTTGCCGCCGCCGGGAGCACCCCGGACTGGCGCGTCGCGCCGATTCCGGCCGACCTGCTCGACCGGCGCGTCGAGATCACCGGTCCCGTCGATCGCAAGATGGTCATCAACGCCCTGAACGCGCCGGTGCAGGCCTTCATGGCGGACTTCGAGGATTCCTGCTCCCCCACGTGGGACAACCTCGTGCGCGGGCAGGTCAACCTGATGGATGCGGTCCGTGGCACGATCAGCTTCGCCGACCCGCAGACCGGCAAGGTTTACCGGCTCGCCGAACGCACCGCGACGCTCATCGTGCGGCCGCGGGGCTGGCACCTGCCCGAAAAGCACGTCCGCATCGGGGGCGAGGTGGTCTCGGGCGCGCTGTTCGATTTCGCGCTGTTCATCGCCAACAATCACGAGGCGCTGGCGCGGCGGGGCACCGGACCGTACTTCTATCTTCCCAAGATGGAGAGCCATCTGGAGGCGCGGCTCTGGAACGAGGTATTCATCGCCACGCAGGATGCGCTCGGCATCCCACGCGGAACCATCAAGGCGACGGTGCTCATCGAGACGATTCTCGCCGCCTTCGAGATGGATGAGATCCTTTTCGAGCTGCGCGAGCATTGCGTCGGCCTGAACTGCGGCCGCTGGGACTACATCTTCAGCTTCATCAAGAAATTCCGTAACTGGCCCGACCTGCTGCTGCCCGACCGAGCCTCGGTCACGATGGACCGGCACTTTCTCAAGTCCTACGTCGACCTGCTGGTGAAGATCTGTCATCACCGCGGTGCGCATGCGATGGGCGGCATGGCCGCCCAGATACCGATCCGCAACGACGCGCTGGCCAATGAGGCGGCCATGGCGCGTGTCCGAGCCGACAAGTTGCGCGAAGTGCGGGCGGGCCACGATGGCACCTGGATCGCGCATCCGGGGCTGGCAGGAATAGCGCGCGAAGCATTCGACCCGATCGCGCCGAATCAGCTCGGCGTCATGCGCGCGGACGTGCGCGTCGCCCCCGCCGATCTGCTCAAGATACCGGACGGTAACATCACGGAGCAGGGCTTGCGTGGCTGCATCCGCGTCGGTGTGCAGTACATCGAGGCCTGGCTGCGGGGCAATGGCTGCGTGCCGCTCTACAACCTCATGGAAGACGCAGCCACCGCGGAGATCTGCCGCGCGCAGCTGTGGCAGTGGATCCGACATGGGGCCCGTACGAGCGATGGCCGCCCGGTCAGCGTCGAGCGATTTGACCGGCTGCTGACGGACGAACTGGACCGCATTCATGATGAGGTAGGTGCAGCCCGCCTGGCCGGCGGTGTGTTCCCGACCGCCTCGCGCCTGTTCGCGGCGATGATCAAGCAGGACACCTTCGATGAGTTCCTGACGCTCCCGGCCTATGACTTGCTGAGCTGAGCCGACCCTGAGTCACACGGAGACCCTCATATGACGTTGCCGCGATCGCTTCTTCCCACTGCCGATGAGTTGCGCAGCCTGTGGCGCGATAGCCCGCGCTGGCGCGGCGTCGAGCGCACCTACCGGGCCGAGGATGTCGTCCGGTTGCGCGGCACCGTGGGAGTCGAGCATTCGATCGCGCGGCTGACTGCCGAGAAGCTCTGGCGCTACATGAACGAGAAGCCGTTCGTGAACGCCCTGGGCGCCCTGACGGGCAACCAGGCGATGCAGCAGGTCAAGGCCGGCCTCGATGCCATCTATCTGTCGGGCTGGCAGGTCGCCGGCGATGCCAATCTCGCCGGCGAGATGTACCCGGACCAGTCGCTGTATCCGGCTGACTCCGTCCCCTCCGTCGTGCGGCGGATCAACTCGACCCTCAAGCGCGCCGATGAGCTGCACCACGCCGAAGGCGATGACTCGATCGACTGGTTCAAGCCCATCGTGGCGGATGCCGAGGCCGGCTTCGGCGGCGTGCTCAATGCCTTCGAGCTGATGAAGCAGATGATCGACGCGGGCGCCGCGGGGGTGCATTTCGAAGACCAGCTCTCCTCGGCGAAGAAGTGCGGTCACATGGGAGGCAAGGTGCTCGTGCCGACCCAGGAAGCCGTCAACAAGCTGGCGGCCGCGCGGCTCGCCGCTGACGTATGCAACACGCCGACCGTCCTGATCGCGCGCACGGACGCGGAGTCGGCCAACCTCCTGACGTCGGACGTGGACGAGCGGGACCGACCCTTCATCGATACCTCGAAGGGGCGGACAGCGGAGGGTTTCTTCTATGTCAAGGCGGGCCTGGAGCAGGCCATTGCGCGAGGCGTTGCCTACGCGCCGTTCGTCGACGCTCTGTGGTGCGAAACCGGTAAGCCGGACCTCGAGGAGGCGCGCCAATTCGCCGAAGGCATCCACAAGCACTCCCCCGGCAAGCTGTTGGCCTACAACTGCTCACCCTCGTTCAACTGGAAGCGCAAGCTGGACGATGCGACGATCGCCAAATTCCAGCGCGAGCTCGGGGCGATGGGCTACAAGTTCCAGTTCATCACCCTGGCCGGATTCCATGCCCTGAACTTCTCCATGTTCGAGCTCGCACGCGGCTACAAGGCCCAGCAGATGACGGCCTACGTCACGCTGCAGCAGGCAGAGTTTGCTGCCGAAAACAGCGGCTATACCGCGACTAAGCACCAGAGAGAGGTCGGCGCGGGATATTTTGACGACGTCACGCAGACCATCACGGCAGGCACGTCATCCATCACCGCGCTGAAGAACAGCACGGAGAGCGAACAGTTCCACGAAACTGACGCGGCTCCTGCCTCTAAGACTAAGGTACGCTAGGAAGCGTTAGGTTCGGGCGCTCGGCGGCACGCGAACTGCACGCGGTGGAGAGGGGTACGCGGAGGCGTGCGATCTGTGCGTGGGGGAAGTCCCCTTGCGTCTGAGCCCTCTTCCCGGGGACGACCCCACGCACAGATCGCACGCCGAGCATCCAGGGGGCGAAGCCGTGCGTAAATCTCACGCGCCAGCAATCGGCAACGCCCCACGCACAGACCGCACGCCGGTGTTGGACGACAGCCCCACGCGCAACTCTCGCGCGTGACCAACGCGCACGGACCTAACTCGTCTCAGCGGACGTCTTTACAGACGACTCAACTCATCCAGCGTGCGCGTCACGAGTGCCGCGGGGCTGACCTCGAGCACCTCGGCCAGCTGAAAGATCACGGTGAGCGTTGGGGTGCGCATTCCGCGCTCCAGCAGCGAGGGGTAGGTGCGATCGAATTCGCCTGCGCCGGCGAGATCCTCCTGCGACAGGCCTTTTTGCCGGCGGGTCTCGCGCAGCACGCGCCCGAAGGCGATGGCAACTTTCTGTCGTCGCATTGAAGCGCATCATGAGCGATGCGGGACTATAGACCAACGGACGACAGTCGGCGGAACCGGCATCGATCTAACACCGCCTCGCTGCGCCGATCGACTGCGGCCATCTTAGCCAATGAACATTCCCTGTTGCACAACCGGCGTGCTTTTTTGCGGGCAAAGGTCAAATTAAATGAGCTCGCGCACGAGCGCCGTGGCAGAGATTTCCCTGCAGCCCGATGCGTTCTGACCGGCCCACAGCGAGGTGAAATCGCCACTGCCGCGAGACTCGGCGGCGGCCCGCAACGGTGCCACCGCAGTGGCGGCCAGCGGGAAGGGCGGCGCCAATGGGCTGATGGGGCCTCGCTCCCGGATCAGTCGATTCACGATCCCGCGCGCAGCCCGGCCACTGAACACGTTGGTCAGCGCGGTATGCCGGCTCGCTTCACTTTTCAGGGCCGCGCGGTAAGCAGGCCCGGTGCGCGCTTCGGGACAGAGCAGGAAGGTAGTCCCCAACAGCACGCCCGCTGCCCCGAGTCGCAGGGCCGCGGCGATGCCGGCGCGATCCGCAATGCCTCCCGCGCCGATAACCGGAATCCCGACCCGGCGCGCGATCTGGGGAATCAGCGCGAACGTACTCAGCTGCGCGGTGAGATCATCACTCAAGAAGTGCCCGCGATGTCCGCCTGCCTCCAGCCCCTGGGCGATGATCGCGTGCACGCCGCGCGCTTCGAGCCACACGGCTTCCTCCACCGTGGTGGCCGATGACAGGATGGTCGCGTTCCAGGATCGGAGCCCGGCCAGAAGATCCGCCGAGGGAAGACCGAAGTGGAAGCTCACGACCGCGGGACGAAATTCCCGCAGCACCTCCAGAGTCTGCTCGTTGAATGGGCTGCGCGCCGGCCCCCGATGGACCGGGTCGGTCTCGATCCCGAGCTCCCGATAGTATGGCGACAACGATTCGCGCCAGCGGGCCTGGCGCTCTTCATCTGCCGCAGGAGGGGTATGGCAGAAGAAGTTGACGTTGATCGGCGGCCGGCCGTGCTCCTGAATGGTCGTGAGCTCGCTCCGCAGGCCTTGAAGATCCAGCATCGCGCAAGGGAGCGAGCCGAGCGCGCCCGCGCTGGAGACCGCGAGGGCAAGCGCGCTGTCCTGCGCGCCAGCCATGGGCGCCTGGATCAGCGGCACATCCACGCCGAGGAGCTGCCTCAGGTCAGTCACGAAGTCATTCCAGGTACGCGCGGCGGCGAAGCGGCGCGACTGCTCATCTTAGCGTGTCTGCGACACCGCGAGGCGGCAACGATCGCGACGGCCATTCGCCCGCGGGCTGAAAGGGCCGAAGGCGACTTGCGGCCACCGAGGTGTCGAGCGCGGAGCGTTGAGCGGCAAAAGCCACGCCTCTTGGCCACCCCGAAAAATCGAGCCTGACACGACTAGCGAGTGGTGCCCGCCCGGGAAGACGCTCGATTTTCCGGGGACCCCGGCGGCCGCGGCCTTAAGGACCCAGATGTCCCTTCGCCCGCGGGCTGAAAGCGCCGAAGGCGCCTTTCAGCAATCTTAAAAGAACCCGTGCAGCTCGATAAATCCGACCTTCAAGTGCTCCGCAGGGTCCTGCGGAATGCCGTCCGACCAGCGGAAACCTGTGCGGATCTGCAAATACTGGATGGGGGTCATCTCGTATACGAGGCTGTAACGGGTCTGCGCGTCATGACGCACGCTGCGGTTGGGGTCGAGGTATTCGCCGGTGAGCTTGAGGTTGTGGCCCTGCGCGATGCGCCAGTTGCCCTCGAGGAGGCCCGCGAGCTGGCGTCCGCTTTCTATCGGTGTGCTGCGGTCATCCACCACCTCGACTTGACCGAGCCAGGAGATCGGGCCGGTGCGCAAGCCTGCGAACAACCCGCCGGCGCCCTTGCTTCCTGCAGCCGCATCGTTGAAGTTGGCCGCGACGCCGAAGCGCCAGCGTGACAGCACGTATTGCAGCTGGCCGCTGTATTGCTTCCCATGATCGACCTCGCCACCTCCGGCGGTTCCGTTGGTGACCGCAAGCTGCGCATCCCAGTTGCCGTGCTCGAATCCAAACTCGACGCCCTGGTCGGGCGAAGTCATGTTGATTCCGGTGATTTCCTCCACGAAGGCGCTCTGGTCCTGCAGACGGAAGCCGAACGGCAGGTACATCTGGCCCGCCTTGATGTACCAGTCATGATTGGCCGACCAGAACACCCCATAGGCCTCGCGATTCAGCGCGCCACCGGGAGCGACCTGCTCGTCCACGTACACGTAGAAGCGGTTCGGGATCACGTTGGCGCTCAGGTAGACGCGAGCCTGCTGCAGCTCGAAGTCGTCGGTCGAGGATGAATGCGGCACCTGCGAGTACGTGCCGTCGAAGCGTACGTCACCGCCGATCGACAGGAACTTCATGACCTGGCCGGTCCATACGTCCGAGCCGGTATCCAGACGCTTTGCGGCAAGCTGAGTCTGTGCGAAGGCGTTGCCGAAGGCTGTGCGCTCGCCGCCGCCGGTTGGATTGACGTGGCACTGGCCGCACTTGAGACCCATCTGTACGGCGAGGTACGGCTCGGCGTGCGCACATAGCGCACTGAAGAAGAACGGCACCAGCAGATAGCGCAGCAGGCGAGTCATGGGGATTCCACGGTGAACTTGAAGGAGTAATCACTGCCGAGCGCGTGCGCATTCATGTCTGCGAGGCTGCCGCTCAACGTGACAAGGTAGGTTCCGTTGGTGAGCGCGGTTCGTGGAGTGATCAACAGGGCGGATCCGTTTCCCCGCGGTACGGCGAGCTGGACCGCCAGCGCCGTAGCGGCAGGTTGACCCCCTGCGGGTGTCGTCGCCATGGGGGCCATCGAGTCCATGGGTTGCGGCGCCTCCATTGGATCGTCCGGCTGGGAGCCGGACATGGAATTGAGCTTCTCCAGGCTCACCGTGGTGGCGTTGAGCAGATTGGGGTCGATATCGCCGCTGAATGCCACGACGATGTTCGGCACTATGGATGCAATGGAGTCACGGTCCGGCGAGGAGGCCGTGACTGCGAAGCGTTGCACCAACTTGGCCGCGGCGGTGGCGGTGGTGCTTCCCGAGTTGGGCGCGCCGTCGGTGATCCATTGTCGGATCACGTTGATCGTGGCCTGAGGCAGGTACGGACCGCCGAACGGCATGCGGGCGCCGGTTATACCGGGGCTGCCCTGCAGCTTCAGCACGATGTAGCTGGAGTCAGGATTGCTCGGATCCACCCGCAGGACGCCCGGTTGCTCCGTGCTGGGTACCCCCACCAGCATCGCGTAGCTATGCCCCTGGTCGAGCTGCAGGCCTTCGGGCGCGCCCGCCCCGATATGACATTTCGTGCAGATCGGCGTGAATACGTTGTCCTGGATGGACTGGAAATTGGCCGCCAGAGCCCCCCCCGCGGTGCCACCGCTGCCCGGCGTGTCGGGATTGCCATTGGCGTCCAGTCCCATCCCATTGCCTGCGCAGCCGGCCATGGCTGCGGCCAAAGAGCCGACCAGTAGGGTGTACCCGAGAGGGGACATGGAGAAAGCTCATGCAACTGGACACAGCCGTAAGTACCAGGTCAAGGGTCCGCCGGTTCCGCCATCAGATGATTTTTTTTCCCTGGGGTGTTATGGATACACCGGCGGAAAGGGGGTGGCGCCTGCCGCACGGCGTTGAACCCGGTGGGGGGAACGCGTAACTCACTCCTTGAGAACCTTTGTCCGCTGCCGACGGGGGATATATTTGTCCGGTCAAGTCTCGCAAGCGGCCACGCGGCCCCTGCCAGTCGCTGCGGCGCTGCAGCGCCTGCCGCTGGTCACACTCTATCTGACGGAGCGCTGCAACTCCCGCTGCGTCACCTGTGACTACTGGCGCCATGGACGCACCGATCTCAACCTCGAGTCGGTGCAGCGACTGCTGCCGCAGCTGCTCGAGCTGCAGACGCGCGTGGCGCTGATTTCCGGCGGCGAGCCGCTTCTCAACCCGGAGTGGGAGCCGATCGCACGGTTACTGCGCGACAGCGGCCTTACACTCTATCTGCTGACTTCCGGTCTTTCCCTTGCCAAGCATGCGAGTCGGGCAGCGGGCCTGTTCGATGCCATTACCGTCTCATTGGACGGCACCGACGCGGCGACGTACGCGGCGATTCGCGGCCTGAATGCATTCGACAAGGTTTGCGAGGGGATCGCCATGGCGGTGGGCGAGGGTGTGCCGGTCAGCCTGCGGGTGACTGTGCAACGGGCCAACTACCGGCAGATCCCGCAGTTTGTCGAGCTGGCGCGCAGGTTGCGAGCCTGCGAGGTCTCCTTCATTGCCGTGGACGTCGCCAATCCGCACGCCTTCGCCCGGGAAGGGGACTTCAGCTCGGAGCTCGCTCTCGCGGCGGCGGATCTGCCGATCCTCGAGCGTATCCTGTGCGCGCTCGAGAGCGGGCACGCGGCGGACTTCCAATCCGGTCTGATTGCCGAGAGCCCGCGTCGCCTGCAACACATTCTGAGATACTTCGCTGCCGTATGCGGGCAGGGCGCCTACCCGCCGGTCCGCTGCAACGCGCCGGAGTTCTCGGCGGTGATCAATGCGCGAGGACAGGTCAGCCCCTGCTTCTTCATTCCCGGCCCGGGTGCCAGTCACTGGCATAATGGGCTGGAGAGCGCCCTCAACGGTGAGCCGATGACCCGCCTGCGTGGCGAGATCCGCGCCGGTGCCCGGCCGGAGTGCGCGCGATGTGTGTGCTCACTGTGGCGCGAACCGGAGAGCCGCGAGGTGCCCGATTTCCTCCTGCGGCGGAAAGTCCATGCTTGATCTGACGGATATGGCCCTGGCGCCTGCAGTGCGTGACTCGCTCCGGCCGCCGCGTTTTCCCGCCGTGTCCCGCTTTCTGGGCAAGGCGCTCACGCTCGGCTACCGGCTGATGGGCCGTCACCGCTATGACGCTTTCCGCCTGGAGCGGGTACTCGGCGCGCCTTTCGTGGTCATACCCACTGTTTTCAATCCGAAGCTGCCCCGCACCGGTGAGTTCCTGGCCAGTCAGCTCGACCCCGGCTTTCCCGCCAGTGATGCGGAGGTGCTGGACATGGGCACCGGATCGGGCGTTTGTGCGGTGATTGCCGCGCGGTACGCACGTCGCGTCGTCGCGGTCGACATCAACACCGAGGCGATCCGCTGCGCCGGCATCAACGTCCGGCTCAACAATCAGGAGAGCAGGGTGGAGGTCCGCCACGGCGATCTCTTCGCGCCGGTCGCGGGCGAGCGCTTCGATCTGATCCTGTTCAATCCTCCCTTTCTGCGGGGCACGCCCAACGACGATCGCGATCGTGCGTGGCGCTCGAGCGACGTTGCCGAACGGTTCGCGGCGGGCGTCACGGCGCATCTGAAGCCGGGTGGTGCCGCCCTCGTGTTGCTGTCGAGCTTCGGGGGTGCGCGCCACTTTCTCGAGCAGTTCCGCAGCCACGGACTGAGGATCGATGTGCACGCGGAGCGGCGCTTCGTCAACGAGAAGCTCGTCGTCTTCCGGGTGACCCCCGCCAAGCCGGCGGGCGCGCACGGTGCAGCGTCAAGCGCTCTCGCGGAGCTCGAGACATGAGCAGCGCGACCAACGGACAGTGCGCTCTCCGCGCGCCAGGCTGCCGGCGCAAGGTGTTGCTCTACAACCCGCAGGCGGTGTTCTTCACGATGCCGCTCGCGCTGCTCGCCATCGGCTCGGAGCTGGATCCCGATCGCTACGAAGTCATCATCGTCGATGGCCGCCTGGATCCTGACGCCGAGAATACGCTGCGGTCCCACGTCAACGATGCGGTGTGTCTCGGTGTGACCGTTCTCACCGGTGCGCCGATTTCCGATGCTTTGCAAATCTCGCGTGCAGCCAAGCGTGCCAGGCCCGACCTTCCGGTGGTGTGGGGCGGCTGGCATCCATCGATGTTTGCCCGCGAATGCCTGGCCGAGCCCTCTGTGGATGTGACGGTGCGCGGCCAGGGAGAGGAAACCTTCGTCGAAATAGTGGATCGCCTGGAGCACGGACAGTCGCTCGTCGGCTGTGCAGGCTGCACCGTGCGCCTGCCGAATGGCAGCATCCACGAGAACCCCGCCCGGCCGCTGGCGCCGGTGGACAAGTTCCGCGCTCACGACTATGGCCTGATTCCCGTCGAGCGCTACTACGAGCTCAAGGGCAAGCGCCAGCTCGATTACATTTCCTCGCAGGGCTGCAATTTCCGCTGCGCCTTCTGCTCGGATCCGTTCGTTTACGGTCGCAAGTGGGTCGGTCTCGAGCCGACCCGCATGGCATTGCGTCTGAAGGAGCTGTGGGACCGGTACCACTTCGATGATGTCAATTTCCAGGATGAGACCTTCTTCACCAAGGCGCGGCGCGTGCAGGAGCTCGCCGAGCGGATCATCGAGTCCGGCATGAAGATCTCCTGGGCCGCGACCATGCGGGCGGATCAGGGCATCCGCCTTCCCGAGGCGGTCTGGGCGCTGTGCAAGCAGTCCGGCCTGCGCCGGCTGCTGGTCGGAGTCGAGTCCGGCTCGAACGAGATGCTCAAGCGCATCCGCAAGGACATCCGCATCGAGCAGGTCTATCAGACCGCCGAGACGATGCTCCGGCACGACATCGCCGGCCACTTCCCCTTCATCGTCGGTTTCCCCGAGGAGAGCGATGCCAGCATCCAGGCGACGCTCGATTGCGCCAAGAGACTGCGCTCGATGAGTCCGGAGTTCCAGACGCCGATCTATTACTTCAAGCCCTATCCCGGCAGCGAGCTGGTCATCGAGGCGGTCTCGCGCGGCTTCCAGCTGCCGGAGACGCTCGAAGCCTGGTCGGAATTCGACTATGTCGCGGGACTCCCCGGGCCCTGGGTCTCACCCGAGAAGTTCAGGCTCATCGAGCGTTTCAAGTTCTTCCATGAGCTCGCGTGGAAGCGCGTCTACCGCGGCAAGGCGGTCTTGCAGCGGCTCGCCCGCTATCGCTGCCGGCGCGACAATTACCAGTGGCCCGTCGAGATGCTCTTCGAGCGATGGGTTCTTCCGGCCCAGAGGCTTTCATGACCGATTCGCGGCGCATCCTCCTGATCAACCCGACCATCACCGGCAAGCGCCACGCGCGCTTTCCGCTCGCGGTGATGAGCCTCTCCGCGGCGCTCGCGGACCGGCATCAACCACGCATCCTGGATGGCAACATCGATCGGGACTTCGTTGCCACTGCCGTGCGCGCGGTGGAGACCGACCAGATCGATGCCGTGGGGGTTACGGTGATGGGCGGCCCGCAGCTCACCTCTGCGATCGCCGTATCCAAGGCGATTCGCGCGCGCCGGCCGTCGATACCCATCATCTGGGGAGGCGCTTTTCCCACGGTGTGCCCCGATGCGGCGGTGAACGTGCCGTACGTAGACTATGCCGTCCGCGGCCAGGGTGAGGATACGATCAACGAGCTGCTGGATGCGCTGCCCGGTGGCAACGAGGCCGATCTCGCGGCGATTGCAGGCCTGACACGCCGTGTGGACGGCGAGGCCACGCACAACAAGGACCGGCTGTTCAGCGCGGCCAGCCTGAAGCGCATGCTGCCTTACGCAGAGCTGCCGAATCCACAGCAGTATCTGACCCACACCTATCTCGGCGAACGCACCATGGGCTACCAGGCGGCCCTGGGGTGCCGGTTCCGCTGCACATTCTGCGGTGTCGCGACGATGTTTCGCGGCAAGATGGCCCTGCCACCCGCGGCACGTCTGGAGGAGGATCTGACATTCCTCACGCAGCGGCTGGGCGTGAATGCCATTCAGTTCTATGACCACAACTTCTTCGATCGCGAAGTGGACATGGTCCCCTTGCTGGAGATCCTGGCGCGCTTCGAGCTGTCCTGGTGGTGTTTCGCCCGCTCGGACGCGCTGGCGAATCTCTCGGAGAGCTCCTGGGCGCTCGTGAAGAAGAGCCGGCTGCGCATGGCCTACATCGGGGCCGAGTCGCCGAGCGACTGGCTGCTGCACGACATCCGTAAGGGCACGCGCTCGGATCAGACGATGGAGGCGATCGAGGCCTGTCGTCGTCATGGGGTGATCCCGGAGCTGTCCTTCATGCTGGCCCCGCCGCAGGATCCCGAAGGAGAGACGGAGCGGACATTCGAGTTCATCCGCGCGATCAAGCGGGCGCACCCGGCGACCGAGGTCATGATCTACATCTACACGCCCCTGCCGCAGCGCCCGGGGAGCAAGTACACGGCCGCCGTGCGCATGCAGAACGAGATGCGCGACTGCGCGGGCCGCCCGGTTGTCTTTCCGAAGACCGCGGATGGATGGGCCGAGCCTCAGTGGCTGGGGTACTGGTGCCATCAGGATGCCCCCTGGCTGTCGGCACGGCTGCGACGGCGTATCGTTGATTTCACCACTGTGTTGGGTTGCCGGTTCCCGACGGTGATGGACATCCGTGCCTCGGCCTGGGGAAAGACCGCGCTGCGGGCCCTGGCCTCCTGGCGTTATCGCTTCGAGCGGTACAATGATCCCTGGGAGCTGCGAGTCTCGCGCAAGATCATCCGTCATTGGGACCCGCGCGTCATGAGCTTGTGACCGCCATGCCAAGTCCGCCGCTGCACGTCGTACAGATCAGCTTCTTCTTCGACGCTGCTCGGCGGCTGCCGGAGGAGCTGCTCGAGGCCTGGCCGACCCTGGGCGATGTTGCCGAGGCAGCCGTCATGGCCGGCGTGCGCGTCTCCGTGGTCCAGGCCTGTGCTCACTGCGCGCATCTCGAGCGAAACGGCGTCCACTACTACTTCCGGCCATTCGGACACTCCGCCGGCTCGTCCAATGAGACTCTGCAGATGCTGCTGGAAGCACTCGCGCCCGATGCGCTGCACGTGCATGGTCTGGGCTTTCTGCGCGACACACTGGCGCTGCGCGCGATCTGTCCCGAAATCCCGATCATCCTGCAGGATCACGCGAATCGGCCGCCGCGCATCTGGCGACGGCCGTCGTGGCGCCGCGCCTTGTCGGTGGCCGCCGGAATCTGCTTTTGCGCGCGCGGCCAGGCGCATCCGTTCCTCGCGTCGGGTCTGATCCAACCCTCCACCCCGGTGTACGAGGTTCCCGAGTCCACCTGCCGCTTCTCCCCCGGCGATCGCCGCCAGGCTCGTCGCATGGAGCAGATCGCAGGCGATCCCGCGGTCCTCTGGGTTGGCCATCTCGATGACAACAAGGATCCGCTGACCGTCCTGTCAGGTATCAGCGAGGCAGTCGATGCGTTGCCGGGGGTGCAGTTGTATTGCTGTTATGGCACGGGGCCGTTGCTCGAGCCCGTGCAGGAGCGGATCGCATCGGATTCCAGGTTGCGCGGGCGCGTCCATCTGCTCGGACGCGTGGCGCACGAGCGAATCGAGCACCTGATGCGCGCGGCGGATCTGTTCGTGCTCGGCAGTCACCGCGAGGGTAGCGGATACTCGGTGATCGAGGCGCTCGCGTGCGGCCTGGCTCCCGTCGTGACTGACATCCCCTCGTTCCGCTCGCTCACGGCCGGCGGCACCGTGGGCGCCCTCTGGCCAGTCGGCGATGCCTCGGGTCTCGCCCGCGCGTTGCGATCGGCCGCGGCGCGCGTGGGCGAGGAGACACGGGCGGCGGTGCGTACCCACTTTGAGCGTGAGTTGTCGTTCGAGGCGGTAGGTAAAAAACTTGCAGCGATGTATGGGGACGTCGTCGAGCGTGCCGTAAGCAGCGGAACGCAGCGACCCGCCGCCCGTAAAGCGGCGAGCGGCACTCTCTGACCGGCCATGTGCGCGCAGCCTGCAGATACACCGGCGGTCTCCATCGTGATGCCGACGTTCAACCGGCTCGAGCACGTCCCGGCCGCCGTCGCCTGCGTGCTGGCGCAGACATTTTCCGACTGGGAGCTGCTCATCGCTGACGATGGCTCCGATGCAGCCACCCGAGCATACCTCCAGGCGGTACAGGCTCCCCCGCGCATTCGTGTCATCTGCCTGGAGCACTCCGGCAAGCCTTCCGTGGTGCGCAATGCCGCTCTGCGCGAGGCGCGTGGCGAATACGTTGCTTTCCTGGATTCCGACGATATGTGGGGGCCCACGAAACTGCACAGGCAGGTCACCTCGCTCCGGGCGAACCCCGCGCGGCACTGGAGCTACACGCGCTTCGTCCTGATCGATGCCCGCGGCCACCCGGCCGGGCCGGCGGGCGCCTCGAATCAGCCGGCTCCGGGCGGCTGGATACTCGAGAGGCTGCTGCAGGGCGAGATCGTGATTGCGCTGCCCAGCGTCCTGGTCAGGCGGGACCTGCTCGAGCGCCTCGGGCCTTTCGACGAAGAGCTCGTGATGTGTGAGGACGATGAGCTTTGGTACCGCCTGGCCGCGCACAGCGAGATCGACGGTGTGGACGAGCCGTTGACGCTGATCCGCAGACATACGCATCACGGTGGAAGCGACGTGATTGCCTGGCGCGATCGGCGGCGGGTCATCGAGAAGTCGATGCGGGCATTCGACGGGAGCACGGTGCGCGCCGTCTTGCGACGACTGCACGCGGAGAGCTCAGTCGGGCTCGCCAGAAGTCAGGCGGCCTCCGGAGAGCGGATGAGTGCGCTCGGCACCGTGCTCTCGAGCGCCCATTACTCCTGGCGCTATCCACAGTGGTGGCGCGGAGCCCTGGCCGCTTTCGCGCCAGCCGCGATGCGCAGGGCCGTCAATCGCTATCGGGTCGGCGCTGCTTCGCGCACCCGCCCCCAGGCCTGACGGTCATGAGCGCACGGGTGACGAGGGTCCCGTCGGTTTCGGTCATACTCCCGACCTTCAACCGGCTGAACTACCTGCGCTCCACCGTCGAATCGGTGCTGGTCCAGACACTGCGGGACTGGGAGCTCATCATTGCCGATGACGGCTCCGGGCAGGAGACGCGCACCTACCTGGAATCACTGCAGAGCGATCGCCGTGTTCGGATCCTGTGGCTGCCGCATTCCGGCAACCCTTCCTCCGTACGCAACTGCGCGTGGCGTCAAGCGCGCGGGGAATACCTCGCGTTCCTGGATTCGGACGACGAGTGGCTGCCGACGAAGCTCGAGCGGCAGGTCGCCTCGTTGCGTCGCTCTCCTTTCCGCCGCTGGAGCTACACCGGATACATCATCATCGACGCGCGCGGCGAGCCGCGCCCCGGACCGGCCGCTTTGCCGCAATTCCAGGGCGCCGTCCTCGAGCGGCTGCTCCGGCACGAAGTCAGCATCTGGACGCCGGCGGTGGTTGCGGAGCGGCGACTGGTCGAGGAGGCCGGCGGCTTCGACGAGCAGTTGCTGGTGTTCGAGGACTACGACCTGTGGCTGCGGCTCGCCTGCCGCAGCGATCTCGATCTGCTCGACGAGCCCCTGACCCGCGTACGCCGCGCCCATGATCAGCACCACAGCGAAGGCAGTCATGGGGCGAGCATGCTGGCGGGCTGGCACCACTCGCTCGGCAAGCTGCGCCGGGAGCCGATGCCCCCGGGCGCCCGTGCGCTGGTGGACCGGCTGTATGCGCAGAGCGGCCTGAGCCTGGCGAGCCGCCTGGCGGACACCGACCGGCTGGCTGCGGCCTTACAGCTCGCGCGCGCCAGTGCCGGTTCGTGGGATTGCCCCGGGTGGTGGGCGGAATTGCCCCGACTGCTGCTGAAGCTCGCCGCGCCTCGCGGGTTGCTCGGCTACTATCGACGTAGCCGCGCGCGCAGCGATTCGGTGAGCATCTCCTCTTCGCGCTGAAGCGGCCCGCATGAGCATCCTCTCCGAGCTCTGGAGCATCCTCACACCGCGGCAGAAGCGCTACATCCTCTTGATGCAGGTCGTCTCGGTCGTGATGGCCTTCTCCACGATCACGGGCATCGCGGCGATCGCCCCCTTCTTCGCTGTCCTCGGCAATGCACGACTCATCGATGACAACCGCGCACTGCGCTGGCTGTATGCATCCGGCGGCTTCACCAGCCACGGCTCGTTCATGCTCGCCCTCGGTGCCGGGTTCATCGGCGTGGTGTTGCTTGCAAATCTGGTCAGCCTGCTGGGCACGATGGCGATGAATCGCGCGGCGCTGCGGGTCGGCGCCGAGCTGCAGACGGCCCTGTTCGAGGAGTACCTGCTGCGGCCGTACTCCTTCCACACCGCCACGAGCAGCACGACCCTGTTCAACAACATCATGTACGAGACGACCCGCGTGACGGTCGGCATCCTGCAGATGGGCTTCGTGCTGGTCACCAACCTGGTCACCGGCTCGCTGATCATTCTCGCCGTGCTGCTCGTGCAGCCCGTGGTGGGCATCGCGATGATCGTCGCGCTGGCGGGCGGCTACACGGCGATCTACGTAGCGGTTCGTAACCGCTTGTTGCGCTCGGGCCGCGCACAGTCACATTTCTCGACCGAGCAGGTGCGGATCGTCAACGAGAGTTTTGGCGCCATCAAGGAGATCCTGGTTCTGCAGGTCCAGAGCTTCTTCCGCGGCCGATTCGAGCATGCCAGCCGCAGCGCATCCCAGGCCACGGTCCACAGCAACATCGTGGCCCAGGGACCGCGCAATCTGATGGAGTGCGTGGCCGTGACGGGCCTCGTGGGCATCGCCTTGGCGCTGGCGAGCCGGGGGGAGGGGATCGGACCCTGGCTCGGGCAGCTGACCTTCCTGGCGTTCGCGGCCTACCGCCTGTTGCCCATGCTGCAGCAGGTATTCGCAGCCATCGTCCGCATTCGCGCCGACCGTCCCGGCCTCGAGTTGATAGCGCCGGATCTGCGCAGTGCGCGGCGCCGGGGCGTGGTTGCGGTCACCCTGTCCGGAGCGGCAGCCTGGCGCGAGCGGCCGCAGGAGGACATTCGCCTCCAGGATGTCTGGTTCCGCTACGCGCCGGGTCGGCCCTGGGCCCTTGGCGGCCTCTCCCTGCGAAGACCCGCGCGCGCCGCCGTGGGTATCGTCGGCGCCAATGGCTCCGGCAAGACGACGCTGGTCGATGTGATCTCCGGCCTGCTGGTGCCCGATAGCGGCGTTGTGCTGATCGACGGTGCGGCACTCGACGCCCCGACTCGCCGGGCATGGCAGTCGGCCATCGCCTATGTGCCCCAGAATATCTTTCTGATGGATGCCAGCATTGCTCGAAACATCGCGCTCGGAGTGCCGCCGGAGGCCATCGATCGTCGCCGGCTGCTCGAGGCGCTGCGACTCGCGCAGCTCGAAGAGTTGGTCCATACGTTGCCGCAAGGCTACGATCAGCCGATCGGCGAGCGTGGCATGCAACTCAGCGGCGGCCAGCGCCAGCGCATCGGCATCGCACGCGCTCTGTACCGGGAGGCGTCGGTATTGCTGCTCGATGAGGCGACCAATGCCCTGGATGGACTGACGGAGCAGGAGCTGATGGCGACTCTCGGCCGCCTGCGTGGACGCTATACGATCATCCTGATCGCGCACCGGCTGAGCACGGTGCGCGCCTGTGATGTGATCTTCGAGCTCGAGCAAGGCAGGCTCGCCGGCAGCGGGACGTACGAGGGCCTGTTGCAGACCTCGGAAGCATTTCGCCGAATGCACGGCGTGCGCTGAGAGCCGCGGCAATGCCCCGCAGCAGGATCCCGCAGCTCTCCGAGCCGCCACCCGACCCGTTTCGCGAGCGCTGGGCACCGCCGCACCGCGCGCGGCTGGAGCTGCTGGGCGCCCGCTTCGGCTTCGAGGCAGACAGCCCGCAGCTGCTGAAGATCGTGCGAGCCGCCTATGCGGGCTTGCCGCCACAGCGTTTCTCGAGGCCCGGACCGCAACTGCAGGTGCGGCTGGCGTTGGCCAGTGACTCAGGAGCGCCCGAGGGGCGCGTGGATGGCGAGCCGCCTCGCGTGCGGCCGCTCGCGGGCGGCGGCCTGTTGTGCGGCGTGATGGACACATCCACCTTCGTTGCCATCACTCCGCGGCAGCAATCCGCGCTCGTCGTCGCTTCCGCCGACATGCTGCGCTTCCCCTATCACGTACGCTACGAGATGCTCGAATTTGCGGTGTACGTGCTGGCAGCGCGAGCTCAGGGCCTGGTGCCGCTGCATGCCGGGTGCGTCGGGCGCGATGGGGACGGAGTCTTGCTCCTTGGCGCCACCGGGTCGGGCAAGACCACGCTCACACTGCACTGTCTTTTGCACGGCCTGGAGTTTCTAGCGGAGGACAGCGTACTGGTGCGCCCGGCGGGATTGCTCGCGACTGGCGTGGCCAACTTCCTGCATGTGCGCGCCGATTCCCTGCGGTTCCTTGACGACGGCGGCCGGGACCTCGTTCGTCGGGCGACTGTAATTCGCCGGCGCAGCGGCGTGGAGAAATTCGAGGTGGACCTGCGGCGCCCGGGCTACCGGCTGGCGCCGGCTCCGATGCGGATCAGGGCAGCCGTGTTCATCTCCCCGCGCAGCGCACGCGCACACCCGCTGCTCCGGCCGTTGAGCCGCCGGCAGCTGCTGGAGCAGCTGGCAGTCACGCAGAAGTACGCGGCGCAACAGCCGGGCTGGCGAGCGTTCACGAGCGGGATGGCCAGGTTACCCGCCTTCGAGTTGCGTCGCGGGCGACATCCGACTGAAGCGGTGCAGGCGCTCGAGGCGCTGCTGGCGGGCGGCTCACGCGGAAGCCGGAGCCGCCGATGAAGATCGCGCTCGTCGTGCCGGGGGGTGTTGACCGCTCGGGCGAGCAGCGCGTCATCCCCGTCCTTCTGGCGCTCATAACGCGCCTGACGCGGCGCCACGAAGTACATGTATTCGCCCTGTACCAGGAGGAGCACCCCGGACAATGGGATCTGCTGGGCGCGCGCGTGCACAACATCGGCGCGCGGCGAACTCGCTGGCGCGCCATCCGGGCGATTCTGCGGGAGCATCGCAGTGGGCCCTTCCAGCTCGTGCAGGCGATCTGGTCTGCCTCACCCGGACTCGTGGCGGTCTCGGCGGCGCGGGTGCTGCGGATCGCGAGCACAGTGCATGTGGCGGGCGGGGAGCTCATCGCGTTGCCGGACATCCGCTATGGCGGGCAACTGACTCGCAAGGGACGGCTCCGAGAAGCGCTCGTGCTTCGCTCGGCGAACATTGTCACCTCTGCGAGCGGGCCCATCGTCGATTCGATCCTGCGGCTCGGAATCCGGGCCAGACGCGTGCCGTTAGGTGTGGACCTCGACGCGTGGCCGCCGCGCGAGCCGCGACGGCGCTCTCTCGGAGACCCTGCCAGGCTCATCCACGTCGCCAGCCTCAACCGCATCAAGGACCAGCCGACCCTGCTGCGGGCGCTGGCAGAGCTGAACGCGCAGGGTGTGCCGTTCCACCTGGACATCGTGGGCGAGGACACTCTTGCAGGCGAGATGCAGGCGTTGTCACAGCGGCTCGGTCTGTCGGAGCGTGTCACCTTTCATGGCTGGCTCCCGCAGCGGCAGGTCCTTCCGCTCGTGCGCGACTCACACCTGATGCTCATCTCTTCACGACACGAGACCGGGCCACTGGTGGCTCTGGAGGCAGCCGTGCAGGGTCTGCCCACGGTCGGTACGGCTGTCGGTCACATCGCCGAATGGTCTCCGGAGGCCGCCGTCGCGGTGCCGCTCAGGGATTGGAAGGGGCTGGCGCAGGCGATCGCCGGGCTGCTGCGGGATGAGGAGCAGCGCCTGCGGATCGCGCGTGAAGCGTATCGCCGGGCGACCACCGAAGATGCGGATTACACCGCGCGCACCTTCGAATCGATCTACGGCGAGCTGACCGCCTGAGCCGTGACGCAGTCGGGCCAGATGTTGCGGCCGCGAATGCTCGAGGCGGGTAGGCAGACACTTGCCTACCGCCCGGACATCGACGGTCTGCGCGCCGTTGCCGTGGGACTGGTCGTACTGTTTCACGCTTTCCCGGGGGTGCGGTCCGGCGGATTCGTCGGCGTCGATGTCTTCTTCGTCATCTCCGGATACCTGATCACGGGCATCGTGCTCGGCAGCCTGGATGCCGGAAAGTTCGATCTGCGGGTGTTCTACCAGCGACGTGTCCGGCGCATCCTTCCGGCGCTGCTCATCGTCCTGGCAGCGTGCTGCGCCTTCGGCTGGCTGACCCTGCTGCCCTCGGAGCTGAAGTGGCTGGGCAGCACGCTTTCCTGGTGCGCATCCTTCCTGGCTAACATGTTCTTCGCGACCCGCTCCGGCGGGTATTTCGAGCCGGCGAACGAATCGAATCCGCTGTTGCACCTGTGGTCGCTCGGTGTCGAGGAGCAGTTCTACCTCGCATGGCCCCTTCTGATGATGCTTGCCGGCAGGTACCGCGTCGTGCTGCCCACGCTGCTGGCCGTGGTGGCGAGCTCTTTCGCCATCAGTCTCTGGGGGGCGTGGTACGACCCGGCAAAGCACTTCTATCTCCCGACCGCTCGCGCATGGGAGCTGGCCGTGGGAGGTCTGCTGGCATGTGTCGGGACGAGTCAGGGCCGCCTCGCATGGCGAGCTGCCGGACCCGTCTCCTGCGCAGGATTGGTCCTGATCGGGGCGGGTGGTGTGCTCTGGCAAGCCGACGAGCCGGTCCCCGGCTCCTGGAGCCTCCTGCCGACTGCCGGTGCGACCCTGCTGATCTGGGCAGGGCCCTCCGGGTTCGTCAACCGCTGGCTGCTGTCGCGCCGGCCGATGATCTGGATCGGGCAGATCAGCTATCCGCTGTATCTTTGGCACTGGCCGATCTTCTCGTTCGCGTACATTTTTCTGGGTCGCGCACCGGCTCCGCTCGAATCGGCGTGCGCAGTCGTCGTGGCCGTGGCCGCTGCCGCTGCGACCTATCGGTTCGTGGAGCTCCCGGTGCGACACGGCCGATTTGGAGGCAAGGCCGCATTCACGCTGCTGGCCGGGCTCGCGTGTTTCGCATTCCTCGGCGTGGCACTCCAGAACGAGTGGATACCCGCCCGGCTGTCAGGACCCCTCGCGGCGAAATGGGATGACGCCGTCACGGACTGGCACTATCCGGGCGAGGGCGAGGTCGACCCGCGCAGCGGGCTCGCGATGCTCACGGTGTCCAGTCATCGCGCGCTGAAGGTGGTATTCGTCGGGGACTCGCACATCCAGCAGTACTGGCCGCGCGTGGATCGGGTGATCCGGTATCGGCCGGCGGCGGCGCGCACGGCCGTGTTTGCATCCCATTCCGCGTGTCCGCCGCTGCCGGGCCTCGAGATCCGCCGCCCCGGACATGACTGCAGCGCCGTGTTCGAGCGCGCAATCGACAGAGCCTGTCAACCCGATGTCGATACAGTGGTGTTCGGAGCCTTCTGGGAGTCCTACTTCCTCGGAGCCTACGCGATCGCCCATGCTAGTCAGCCTGTGTACAGCCGGGCCGACCCCACACGCTCGGTGCTGCAGCTGGACTCTCCGGCGACCCGCGCGGCATTCGAGCAGTTCCGGTCCGTCGTGGCGGAGCTCGTGGGCCACGGCCGTCGCGTATACATCCTGCTCTCGAATCCGGCGGCGCCTCAGTTCGTGCCCCTCTTTCCGTGGGAGATCCGCCTCTCCCTGCATCCCCCGCGCAGTCTCGACAGCAGCGCTCACCGGGCGTTCGATGTCACGCCCTTCGAGGAGTTCGTGGCGCCTCTGACCGCCCGACTGCGGGCGATTGGTCAACAGACAGGCGCAAAGGTCGTCGATCCGCGCACGACGCTGTGCAACGGCAATCAGTGTCCCACGACTTACGCGGACGGCATGCCACTGTATTTCGACGCCGGACACATTCGCGCTCGGACGGCGAGTGAGCGCGCGACATTCATCGATGAGATGCTGCTCGGCCCGGAGACCGCCGCACATCCGGCGTGCGCTGTCAGCCGGGAGCCTTCTCGAAAAGCAGGAACATGAAGCGTGAGCTGATTGCGCGCAGCCATGCCCCGGAGCCGGCGGCGTGGGCACGGATATCCGGCGGCGCGTTACCTCGGAGCGGCGGCAGGCCCCGGAATACGTGAGTGAGCCGGAAGTACGGCGCGCTCTGCGCGGCGAAGTCTTTCAGCCGGCGGCGGATTACGCTCCCCTGGGCGCCTGCGACCGAGTAGTGACCGTCTCGGAGCAGCCGCGCTCCGTTGCGCCACCACCAGCCATACTTCAGGTCACCCAAGAAGTAGGGGCTGAGCACGCTCGCGAGCACCTTGCCTGCGGGCGCGGTGACTGAATGAAGCCTTGCGAACAGCTCGTGCAGGTCCTCAATCAGGTTGAGGGGCGCGAAGTTCGAAGTCACCAGGTCGATGCCGGAGAGCTCCTCGCACGCCAGGAACTGTGCGTAGGGGCCGCGCAGCAGGGTGACTTTTCCGGCCTTGATCAGGTCCCGGCAGTGGTCCGCGAAGAATTCGCACATCTGCGGGTCAACATCATATGCCGCTACCGTGAAGCCGCAGCCTGAATAGAAGCGCGCATCGAGTCCGGTGCCGCAGCCGAAGTCCAGCAGCCTGCCGCGCGGGGGAGCCAGCGCCAGCACGAGTTGCTGAAACGCCGTCCGGGCCAGACGGTCGGACTTCACGGCCGTGATCTGCGCAACATACTCTGCGCCGGTCACGATCCGGCCGCGGGCGCCAGAGCCGGCCGCGCTCGCGGCCGAAGCCTTCATCGCTTCCTCATGACGATCAGGAAGTGATCGCCCAGGGCGCGCAGCAGAGGCCAGCCGGCTACTCGCCGGTCCAGCGCCCACAGCCGCTCGTGCCACCGCGGATGCCTGTCGCGAACCCACGTCAGGTAGGGTGGGGGAGCAAATACGCACAGCCCACGATGGTGCGTTAGTGCGAAGTGTTGTCTGAAGGCCCGATAGAACTCGCGCGGCCCGTAGTAACGAGTCCAGATCGTGTGGCGGTTCATGCCGACCGGCACGACGTCAGGTGCAAAGCGTATCTTCAGGCGCGTCCATTGACGACGGCGAGCATAGTGCGCGATCTCCCAGGGGCAGATCCGTCCGATCACCGTGAACACCAGCGAGCCGCCGGGCTTGATCAGCCGGGCACACTCTGCCGCGACATCTCGCAGGTCCGGCACGCAATTGAGCGGTCCGAGATTCGAGTAGGCCCCGTCGTATCGTGCGCTCGAGGGCAGGCGCTGCAGCTCGTGAGCGCCGATCACCTCGGCCCGCACTCGATCCAGCAGGTCTTCGTGCTCGGCGCGTTCGGCGGTGCGGCGGATCATCTGCGGAGACCAGTCCGTAGCGGTGACCTCATGGCCGAGGCGCGCCATGCGAATCGCATCGAGGCCGGTTCCGCAGCCGATATCGATGAGGCGGCTGCGCGGGGCAAACGTGGCATCGAGCCAGTTCCACATTTCCTGCCGCATCTCCTGGATGAGCGCGTTGTTGCCCCTCGGGCCATCGTAATCCGCAGCGACACTGTCGAAGGCCACCTGGGTGTCGCGCAGTTGCGGCAGCGTCAGTGAAGAGCTCTCAGGGGCGGGCGAGTCGCTCACGGCGGCATTCGTCCCACGACGACCGTGAAGGTCTGCAGGAAATGGAAGTCCGGTCGGCGCAGCGCGAACTGCGCGGCCTGCGGATCGCACAGGCGCATGAGCTCGGCATGATCCGCGGCCGAAAGATAAGGCCGCAGCCGCTCACCACCCCAGGTGTCGCGAAAGATGGCCTCGCGCAGATAGGCCTCATCCGCCTCCTTCAAGGGTGTGATCCGCTCGATCATGAACGTCCGGGAACTGACATCCTGCAAGGACGCCCTGCGCATCAGGCCAAGCAAGGCGCGCACCGGCGCAAGCTCGCGCTCACCAACCCCATACCGCTCTCGATAGTACTGCCGCACAGCCTCGTTCGTCAGTCGCTCGAGCCTGGCATCCCAGGCGAAAAACATGTCGGGAAGGAGCGAGCTCTGGCCGAGCGCCAGCCGGCCGCCGGGCCGCAGCAGCCCCGCCAGAGAACGCATGCCCAGGAGCGGATCCCTGAGGTGATGGAGGGTGTTGGTACACCACACGGCATCGAAGGCTGCTGGCGGAAAAGGCATCTGCAGCAGATCAGCCTGCAGGACCTGCACATCGGGCGGGACGGCCGCACGAGCTGCCGAGACGTGGGCTGTTGCGAGGTCGACGCCGACGACCGCACCGGTGGGCGCCACCTCGTGCTGCAGCCAGGCCAGAGCCTCGCCCGTCCCACACCCCGCATCGAGTACCCGCATGCCGGCTTTCAGTCCGAGCGTGCCGATCGCCTGGCGCAGCTCGGGCGCGGCGAACGTGTTGAAGAGCCGGAGCTTGCGCGAGTAGTCGCGCTCGGCGGTGTCCCCGAGCAGCCCGGTCGAGGTCGCTTGTGGAGTGCCCATGCCTAGGGCGTCTGAGCGAGTGCCATGCGTACCGGATGCATCGTCTCACTCCGGGCCTGGCGCGATGTCAGCCAACGCAACATCCGCTGGCGTTGCGACAGCCGGTCCCACTGGCTCGCACCGGTGCCGACGTGGGTGCGCACCATTTCCTCGCGCAGAGCGAGGGTCTCCTTGCTGGGCCGCACACGGCTCATCACGTAACGGGCCGCCTCAGCAGGCGACCGGGACCACTCGATACCGGGAAAGGCACTGATCCATAGATGCGAGAAGGAGACGTCCGAGAGTGTGCGGCGGCGAGTTATTCGCACCAGCCTGCGCGGGCAGGCCTGCGTCAGGGACTCGAGGACACCAGCTGGAATTGCGCAGTGATAGTAGCGCGTCAATACCAACAGCGGGGGCGCCGACCACCAGAGGCCGCCATCCTGCGAGCTCTGCATCAGCAGCTCATCCCAGTCCTGCGCGGTCATGAGCGCCGACAGCAGCGCCAGATCGTGCAGCTGGATCAGGCGCAGGGCGCGCAGAGCCATGGCTCCGGCAGCGTGCAGCAGCAGGTGAGCCATGAGCGAAGCCTTCGAGGGGTAGCCGCTCAGTCCCGGGTCGGGGTGCTCGAGCTGCACCCAGCGGGTGACTTCCTCGGGGTACAGCGGCAGCGGCTCGCGCAGCCGATCGTGCAGCTCGACCTTCAGATAGTTGTCCGAGTGCTCGCCCAGCGCTGCAGGTCGTGGCACCTGCTGCGGCAGGAAGACCCGATGCTTCCAGGTCGGCACTGTTTCGTGAAACCCGAGGCTCACCAGCAGCTGCGCGGCGCGATCGGTGTCCTGCGGCTGCACGAGGAGGTCGAGATCTCCCATGGGGCGCTCACCGGGCGCATACACGCCCAGCCTATGCAGCTCCGCTCCCTTGAGCGCCACCAGTGCGATGTCCGCACTCCGGGCGGCGCGATCGACCTGCTGCACGAGCTGCTGGAGCCGAAAGTGCCGCGCCTGGGTGTGTCGCCGCTGATCCTGCAGGAAGGCGTCCCACCCCTGCGGACCTCGCCAGCGCAGATGGCCCGCGAGCAGGGCGGACACGCCGTGCATCGCGGCAGTGGCCCGGGCAATCAGCCATTCGAACTCGGACCACTCCGGCGCCCCCGCGGTGGGCGCCGCCAGCTCCCGTGCCAGGGTCTCCGTGGTGCGACGCAGGGCTTCGTGTATGGTCTGAGCACTCGTCATCGAAGGACCCGAGGTGCGCGACCGGCGCGTGGGGCTTCAGATCGCCGGGGCGTGACCGGTTGCTGAGCGGTACTGGTGCTCGTGCGCCAGCAGCTCCTGCCACCGCCGCTCCACGCTGAACCGCTCTGCCGAGTGTTGTGCTGCATCCCGTGTCTGCAGCGACACTTGCTCATGCAGGAGGGTGCGCACGGCGCGATAGAAGTCGGATGTATAGGTGCCCCGGAACATCATGGCCAGGTCGTTGCTGTCCTGCCAATGGGTCTTGTCGCCGAGCTGCGCCTTCACGAGCTCGTAGAACTTCGTACCGGGAAGCGGATAGGAGACGCTGACCCCCACATCGTCGGGCCGGGCCGTTTCGAGCAGCTCGCGCGTTGCAAGGATGTCGGGAAGCTCCTCGTTGAGGTACCCGAGCTGGATGAAAAAGCCCACGCGGATGCCGACCGATTTCAATCGGGCACGAGCCGTGAGGATCTCACTCACGGTCGTGCCTTTGTTCATGGCATCGAGGATGCGTTGACTGCCGCTCTCGGCGCCCAGCCACGCCTCCCGGCAGCCCGCGGCGCGCAGGGCCTCGGCCATCCGCTCGCTCAGCAGATCGGCGCGTGTCTGGATGGTGAACGGGACGGCACCTCCCGAAGCATTGATCGCGGCGGCGAACTCCCGTACCCAGTCAACCCGGAACCCGAAGATATCGTCGGCGAACCAGACGTGGTCGGGAGCAAAAGTGCGCCGCAGGTAGGTCATCTCCTGCGCGACCCGCGTCGCACTGCGCTGCAGGTACTGATTGCCCCAGATGGGCTTGGCGCACCAGGCACAGCGGAAGGGACAACCCCGCGAGGCGGCCATATTCAGGCTGAAATACCCATGGGCCTGGACCCACATGCGGCGGTAGCGGTCCATGTCCACCAGATCCCAAGCCGCGAACTCATCCTGTTGCGCAGCGGTGGGCAGGACCTTGGCCCCATTGACCTTCCTGACCCGTCCGTCGACGACGGAGGCCACGCCGGACAGGCCCTCGATCAGTGCCCCGTTGGGGGTGGCGGCCCCAAGGGCCTCTCCATCCAGGCGAGGCAGCAGCTCGAGCAGCGTGGTGAGCCCCTCGCCGGCCAGCGCGAATTCGGCGCCCGCCCGAAGGTAGGGCTCCGGCGCATCCGTGACGTCGGGACCCGAGGCGATGACACGCGCTCCCGCCTGCCGCGCCAGGGTAATCATGTCGCAGGCTGCGCGGCGCATCTTCGCCAGGCACATCTTGCTCAGGAAATTGAAATTATCCTCGTAGAGCAGAACCAGCTGCGGCTGGACCGAGCGCAGCTTGCTCTCATATTCCTCGATCCCCTCGGCCAGCATCGCATCGAACAGGGCTACCTGGTGACCCGCATGGCGCAGCATCGCGGCGACCTGGAGCGTGGCGAGCGGGGGGTAGGGCTTCGCCCGCTCGACCTGCTTCGAATCGAAGCGCAGAAAGTAGGAATGGCAGACCAGGATCGACAGCATTGTCTGTGGACGCTCCAGTATCAGAGGTCATTGGCGAGCATTTAGCGCCGGTCCCCCACGCGCCCTGCTCTTCGGATCGGTCCTCAGGCCGGCGCACCGTGAATTCTCGCCTTGTAGGGTATGTACAGGGAAGCGTTCCCAAGGTTCAAGCCCCCTGGGACGGTTTGCGCACTGCGATCGGAAGGGACGTTCCTGCCGCCTGAGGGAAACCCCCAGACAGTCAGTTGAGCACAGCGTGTACCCGGCCTTCCAGCTCGGCCGGGTTGAAGATCGGGGTCGAACAGGCATTGGCCGTGCAGGCGAAAGCCGCCGCCCGCGCCAGGACCGGGTAAGTAATCGTTGGATTGGGGAGTCTGCCCTCGCGCCTGTCCCACCAGTCCACCTGCAGGTAGTCGCTCGGGTAGCCGAGGGCTGCCGCGTGGAGCGAGCGGGCGGCGGGGTCGCTTTTGCTGCCGACCACGGTGATATGGATCGGCGCCACCGACAACTCGTGGTCGGCCAGCAGGATTTCCGGCCGGTACCGGGTGCTATCGGCGGCCGCCAGGCCGCCGAGATACCGCATGGCGTGCCGGGCGGCCTGCAGGGCCCGGTCGCCGTTCGTATAGTGGTAGACCATGTTGGCTGCGCTCACGACCGCCGCATTCTGGGTGCTGTCCCGGATCGGCTCGCGAAAGACGCCTCGGCCGCCCGACGACGGGGGTGAAGCAACGTACCCGGCACGCGGATGACGCAACCGCTGGTCGATGAAGTCGAGTGTTGCGACGGCGTCCTGCAGCCACTCACGATCGCCGGTTGAGCGATAGAGGGCCAGGAATGCCTGCGCCATCGACGTATTGTCGTCCAGGAAGGGCCCGCCGGGCTCGGATGTAGCCGTACGGTGGCCAAACCCGCCTCCAGGCAGGCCGCGCGCGCTCAGCGCCCACTTTGCCGCCTTGGTCGCGCGGTCCAACGCCGAAGCGTCCGCGGTGACGTCGTAGTATTTACAGAGGGCACGAATCGCCCAGCCCGTCTCGCGAGCGTACTCATGTGTGTCAATTCGTGGCATTCCGAGCGCGCGACGCCCTGCGTCATCCTTGGAGTAGAACTCGTGACCGGTAATCTGCGCGGACACGTCGGCATCCTGCGAGACGTAGAACCCGCCGTCAGGCGCTGAGAGGAATTTCGTCAGGTAACCGTAGATCTTCTGCGCAGCCGCGAGATCGGTTGGGCGACGCCAGCGTGAGTACGCGTCGCTGTACACACGCAGGTCATCCGCCTGGAACGACAGCAGTTTCTCGAAGTGCGGCGACTTCCAATCAACGCGGTCGGAATACTGGAAGACTCCGCCCCAGACAGGGTCGATCAGGTTGAGGTTGGCATCGAGCGTGTGGCGGATTTTGCGGATGGCGGCCTGGTTGCCGGCGTCCAGGGTTACGAAGGACCATTCGATGGCTGCCGCGTCAACGTACTTGTGCTCGCTTCCCCAGCCTGCGTTGGTCTCGTCGTAGAGTCCATCGAAGCTGGCGATGAGCGCCTGACGCTGCTTTTCCCCGAGGTTGGTCGCCTCCGTGCTGCGTACCTGCAGGGCGGCGCCGACGGAAGGGCCGGGGCTCGGATCGGCGACGATCGCTTTGAGCAGCGACACCATCTGCGCGGGCGGAATGTAGCCGCGGCGCTTGACGATTTCCGTGCCGTCGGCCGCCAGCACTATGGTCGCTGGCCAGCCCCAGTCGCCGTAACGGCTGGTCAGGGCCGGATCGCTGTCGGCATCCACGCTCACGGCCACATAGTGTTGGGCGATCACCGCCTGCACTGCAGGATCGGCGTACGTCGTCGTGTCCATGACATGACACCAGTGGCACCACACGGCGTGCAGATCGAGCAGGACGAACCTGTGCTCACGCGCGGCACGGGTGAAGGCTGCATCGCTCCATTGGGCCTGCCAGTCGATCGCCTGCGCCGGAGCCGGGGGACACAGCGCCAGGAGCGGGATGGCGACCATCGCGGCCAGGAATGAGCGCAGCATGCATCGATACCCTGCGGGAGAAAGACTCACAATTATACGGCCCGGCTCCCCCGTCGGATGCATGAAGGGGCTCGCGCCAGGGCTGTCCTGTCTCCCTCGGGGGTGGCACGAGGTCCGCGGCGCCAAGCCGCGCCGCGCGCGCTCAGGCACTGCGGTAGAGCTTGGTCATCACGAATTCAACGTGCCCCAGGGCCTCGGCGGCGGTCAGGCGGCCATTCGCGGTTCGCACGATCGTGTCGATCAGCGCATCGCCCGCCTGGTCGATGGTCATCTCCCGGCGGATGATTCCCGACACGTCCAGGTCGATGTGCTCGCCCATCAGGCGCACGGTTCTGGGATTTCCGCTGATCTTGACGACAGGCATGATCGGATTGCCGATCACGTTACCCTGGCCGGTCGGAAAGATATGCACGACATAACCTGCGGCGGCCTGCAGCGTGCAGCATTCGGCGGCAGCCGATGAGGTGTCCATGAAATAAAGTCCCGCCCCGCGCGCCGGTGCTTCCGCCGGCTCGAGTACGTCGATGTACCTGACGTTGCGGCCGATCTTCTCCAGGTTGCCGAGCGCTTTCTCCTCGATCGTCGTCAGACCGCCGGCGATGTTGCCCTTGGTCGGCTGGCTGTCCGACAGATCCGAGGTCTTGTGCGCCTCGATGACGTCGCGTTGATAAGCCGACCAGGTCTTCATGAACTTCCCGCCGATCTCGGGTGAGATGGCCCGTGCCGCGGCCAGATGCTCGGCGCCCGTGAGCTCGGAGGTCTCGCCGAAGCACCCATACAGGCCCGCCGGCACCAGCTTGTCGTACAGGTTGCCGACAGTCGGGCAGGACGCCAGCCCGGTGGTGGTGTCGCTCTCACCGCACTTCGCGGCAATCCAGACATCCGTCAGCGGACACTCCACGCGGACCTGCTCCGACACCCGATGCACGAACTCCTTCGCCTTGCGGGAGGCGGCAGACACCGTGGCGATATCGCCGTTGCCTTCGATCGAAAAGCCTGCGACCGGCTTACCCGTCCGGGCAATGCCCTCGACGACCTTCTGTGTCCAGCCCGGCTCGATACCGATGACGACGCAAGCTGCGACGTTGGGATTGGAACCCGTGCCGATCATCGTGCGGAAGTGCAGCTCCAGGTCTGCGCCGAACTGCAGACGCCCATACGCATGCGGTAAGGCAATAGTTCCGCGGATGTGGCCCGCCACGGCTTCGCAGGCGGCGTTGGAGATATCGTCCAGAGGAAGGATGGCCACGTGGTTGCGCACACCCACCCGGCCGTTCTCGCGTCGATAGCCCCAGATGGTCCTGTTCGAGCTCGTCATCTTGCTCACCAGCGCTTGGTCTTCAGGTTGTGGGTATGAACGTGCTCGCCGCGGCGGATCGGCGCCACGACACGCCCGATGTCCTCGCCGTACTTGATCACGGTGTCGCCGATGGCCAGATCACGCAGGGCGACCTTGTGTCCGATCGGCACATCCTGCGCGCTGAGTGCGCGAAACTCGCTGTCGTCCTCGGTGACCACACACAGCATGTCGGTTCCGGCTGCGAGATTCTCGACTACGACGACGCCTACGTTGTCCCGCCGGTTGTGCACCAGCAGCTGGGGTATCTTGGCCATGGCACTCCATGTGGTCGGTCGGTGGGGCTCGCGCATTATAAGCCGGTCGTTCTCACCCGCCGGAGTGCTTCGCGCCAGCCGCTCATCTCACGTTCACGCGTGGGCGCATCGAGCCGGGGCTCGCAGCGCACATCCGCCTCCCAGAGCGAGGCGATCTCCGCCACGGATCCGTACACGCCCAGGCCAAGGCCGGCCAGACAAGCAGCACCGAATGCGGTGGACTCGGCCATGCGGGGACGCAGGATGGGCAGCGCGAGAATGTCCGCGAGGCGCTGCAGAAAGAAAGCGTTCCCCGCCATGCCTCCATCGACCTTCAGCGAGGCTGGTGTCACACCGTCCGCCGCCATCGCATCGACCAGATCCCGAGTCTGATAGACGACGCTGTCCAGGCCGGCGCGCGCGATCTCCGCCCGGCTGGATGCGCGGGTCAGGCCGACGATCGCACCGCGCGCTCCCGGATCCCAGTAGGGCGCACCGAGACCGGTGAACGCAGGAAGCAGGTAAACGCCTCCCGTGTCGCTGACGGACTGAGCGAGCGCTTCGATCTCCGGAGCGCGCGTGATGAGCCCCAGTCCATCGCGCAGCCACTGTATGGTTGAGCCGGCCGAGAGTATGGAGCCCTCGAGCGCATACGTTCGCTGCCCACGCAACTGATAGGCGATGGTGCTCAGCAGCCTGTTCTGCGACCTCAGCAGCCGCTCCCCGGTGTTGAGTACCACGAACGCGCCCGTGCCGTACGTGCTCTTCACATCGCCCCGCGCGAACCCTGCCTGGCCAATCAGGGCTGCCTGCTGGTCCCCGGCGACACCGCGGATGGGCAATGATTCGCCGAACAGACTGCGGTCGGTGGTGCCGAAATCGCCCGCGCTGTCGCGCACCTCCGGCAGGCAGCTCAGCGGGACACCGAAGAGCTCGCACAGCTCCTCATCCCATCGGCCCGTGCGAATGTCGAACAGCGCCGTGCGGCTTGCGTTGGTCGCGTCGGTGAGATGCAGCCGGCCCGCGGTCAACCGCCAGATGAGGAAGCTGTCCACAGTGCCGAACGCCAGGTTGCCGGCGCGCGCCGCGGCGCGCGCCTCCGGTACTCTCTCCAGCATCCAGCTCAGCTTGGTCGCCGAGAAGTACGGATCGAGCCGCAGGCCGGTCCTCTGCGCCACCTGCTCTTCGTGGCCGCCTTCCTGGAGCCGGCGGCACAGGTCGGCCGTGCGCCGGTCCTGCCAGACGATCGCGTTGTGAAACGGAACGCCGCTGCGCCGATCCCACAGGAGCGTTGTCTCGCGCTGATTCGTGACGCCGATAGCGGCTACGGGCAAGTGCTTCTCGCGCAGTCGGCGCAGCACCTCGCGCACCGTGGACAGCGTGGTGGCCCAGATGACCTCGGGATCGTGCTCGACCCACCCGGATGCCGGATAAATCTGCTCGAAGGGCTGCTGCTCGAGCGCCAGCACCGCGCCGCGCGTCGTGAAGGCGATGGCCCGGCTCGAGCTCGTACCCTGGTCGATCGCAAGCAGCACCGGCTCGCTCATGGCGACCTCTCAATAGAAGTGGAACGGAACCTCATGGATGCTCTGCAGGTCCGGCGCCGGGGCGCGGTCGGTAAGATCCACTCCCCGGTACTGTCCCTTGAAAAAGAGCAGCGGATGGTGCGGCTGAATCCCGACGTGCACGTGCACCACCCGGCCGATCACCAGCCAGTGATCACCCGCCTCGGTCACCCGTTCCGTCTCGCAATCCAGCGATGCAAGACTTCCCTCCAGACGCAGGGCGCTGCGCGACGGCACGAAGCGGTAGGGTGGCGGCGAGGGCTCCTGCCAACCGCCGGCGAAGTAAGTCGAGAGGGCCTGCTGCTCGCGGCGCAGGAAGTTGATCGTGAAGCTCGAGAGGCGGCCTACCTCAGTGGCGAGCCGTGTCGTCTTGCCAGGGCAGAACAGCACGAGCATCGGATCCAGCGACACGGCGGACACCGCATTCACCGTCATGGCGTGCACTTCGTCGCCCGCGCGCGCGACTGCGACCGCCACGCCCGTCGCGAACAGACCGAGCGTGTCGCGAAACCGGCGCGCATCGAGCGGTGGCGAAGATCTGCTCACGGCCTGGATGCCGCGGCGAACGCCTCGTCTCGGCCAGCCATCACGAATGCACGCACCTTCTCGGCATACTGCTGAATCTGGGAATTATGGCCGGCCACGAGCGCGCCCGCCATGCGGACCGGGTCGCCGAAGAAGAAGCGCTCGTAAAGCACCTGGCGTCCGGCGAAGGCGGAGATCGAGGCATCCCAGGCCAGCCGGA
>DASTDD010000279.1:0-2800 GCA_035710545.1 Steroidobacteraceae bacterium | reverse complement strand
ACCACGGCAACGAGCTCTCCCTGCGCTCGATCCACACGGGCCGGATCAGCAACGGCATGGTGGAAGTGCTGACGGGTCTCGAGGCGGGCGAGAAAGTGGTGACGCGGGGAAGCCTGTTCATCGATCGGGCGGCCCAGCCGGGATGAGCCGCAGCAGCCGCGAGCCTCCACCCCGTCGATGAACGGCGTCATCGCGTTCGCGCTCAAGCAGCGCACCTTCCTCGCCGTTCTGCTCCCGCTGGTACTGATCGCAGGGGTGATCGGGTTCCGGCAGCTGAACATCGAGGCGTATCCGGATCCGGTGCCACCGCTGGTTGACGTCGTGACCCAGAGCGCCGGCCAGTCCGCGGAGGAGATCGAGCGCTACATCACGATCCCCATCGAGATCGAGATGGCAGGCATTCCGCACGTCACGACAGTGCGGACCATCTCGCTGTTCGGCCTCTCGGACGTCAAGGTGCAGTTCACCTACGACTTCACGTACCAGCAGGCCGAGCAGTGGGTCATCAACCGCCTCTCGCAGCTGCCCGCGCTCCCGAGCGGGGCCATTCCGCAGATCTCCCCGACCAGCCCGATCGGCGAGATCTACCGATATCTCCTCGTCGGTCCGCACGGCTACTCGGTGACCGATCTGAAGACCCTCGAGGACTGGGTGCTCGAGCGGCGCTTCAAGGCCGTGCCGGGCGTCATCGATGTCACCGGCTGGGGCGGCAAGACGAAGACCTACGAGATCACCGTGGACCAGCGGCGCCTGGTTCAGTACGGACTGTCCCTGTCACAGGTCCTGCAGGCGCTGAACAACAGCAACGTCAATGTCGGCGGCCAGACCGTTGACATCGGGCCCCAGTCGGCCGTCGTGCGCGGGGTCGGGCTGATCCATTCAATGGATGACATCCGCAAGACCATGGTGGCCTCCAGCCGCGGAGCGCCGGTGCTGATCGGCGACATCGCCAGTGTGCAGGTCGAGCACGCGCCGCGGCTCGGAATTGCCGGTTACGACAACGAGGACGATGTCGTCGAAGGGATCGTCCTGATGCGCCGCGGCGAGCGCAGCATGCCCACGATCGAGCGCGTCAAGGCGGAGGTCGATCGCATCAATTCGGCCGGCATCCTGCCGCCCGGGGTCCGCATCGAGCGGATCTACGACCGCTCGGACCTCATCCGACTCACCACCCACACGGTGTTGCGCAACGTGCTGGCCGGAGTGCTGCTCATTTTCCTGCTGCAGTGGGCGTTTCTGGGAAACCTGCGCACCGCGCTCATCGTCGCCTGCACGATTCCCTTTGCCCTCGCATTCGCAGTGGCCCTGATGCTGCTGCGCGGGGAATCCGCCAATCTGCTCTCGGTCGGCGCGATCGATTTCGGGCTGATCGTCGATGCGACGGTCATCATGGTGGAGAACATCTTCCGGCACCTGGGCGAGAGCGCCGATGCGCGCCGTACCGGATCTCCGATCCTGCATCACGTGCGCGGCAGCTCAATGTTCCGCGGCAAATTTGCGGTGATCGCCAACGCCGCGACCGAGGTGAACCAGGCCATCCTGTTCGCCGCCGCCATCATCATCGCGGGCTTCGTGCCGCTGTTCACGCTGAGCGGCATCGAGGGGCACATCTTTGGTCCCATGGCGCGCACCTACGGGTACGCGATCGCCGGAGGGTTGCTGGCGACCTTCACGATCTCCCCGGCACTGAGCGCGCTGCTGCTCGCCGACGGGGTGAGTGAGCGTGAGACACCGATCGTGAGCGGCTTGCGCCGCATTTATGAGCCTGTCGTCGAATTCACGCTGGCCAACCGGGTGCTGACCCTCGGCGGGCTCGCGGTGCTGCTGGTCCTGGCGGGCATCGCCGTGCGCCATCTCGGGCTCGAGTTTCTTCCCAAGCTGGAGGAGGGCAACTTCTGGATCCGGGCCACCATGCCGGAATCGATCTCGCTCGAGGAGGGCAACGGCTATGTCAACCGGATGCGAGCGTTGATCCTGCTGTTCCCGGAAGTGAGTGCGGCGATCTCGCAGCAGGGAAGGCCGGATGACGGTACCGATGCCACGGGATTCTTCAACGCCGAGTTCTTCGTACCGCTGCGGCCCTCCGGTGCATGGCCGGCGGGCATGGACAAGGACCGTCTCACGGGGCAACTGAAGGCCGCGCTCGAGGCGCGCTTCCCGGGGGTCGAATTCAACTTCTCGCAGTACATCCAGGACAACGTCGAGGAAGCTGCCTCCGGTGTGAAAGGCGAGAACTCGGTGAAGCTCTTCGGCAACGACCTGCCTGCGCTGCAGATGACCGCCCAGCGGATCCGTAACGTCCTCGCCACCGTGCCCGGTATCACCGACCTCGCCGTGTTCGATCCCCTTGGCCAGCCGACCGTCCGGATCGATGTCGATCGCACTCGGGCGGCGCGCCTGGGACTGTCGCCCGGCGATGTCAACGCGACCCTGCAGGCCGCCATCGGTGGGCAGGCGGCGGGGGATCTGTACGAGGGCGGCAGCGACCGTCACTTTCCGATGATCGTGCGGCTCGCGCAGCAGTTCAGGGCAGATCCGGATGCCATCCGCCGGATCACCATCGGCGCTCCCGACCCTGCAGGCAGCGGCGCCATCGTGCAGGTCCCCGTCAACGACGTGGCCGACGTGCACCTGATTTCCGGGGCGTCATTCATCTATCGGGAGCAGCAGGAGCGCTACGTGCCGATCAAGTTCAGCGTCCGCGGGCGCGACTTGGGCAGTGCGGTGCTCGAAGGGCAGCGCAAGGTCGCGCAGCAGGTCCGCTTGCCCGCCGGCTACCATCTCGAGTGGGTCGGGGAGT
>DASTDD010000278.1:0-11762 GCA_035710545.1 Steroidobacteraceae bacterium | reverse complement strand
GCTGTACGGTGCCATCACCGGCTCTGCAGGTGAAAGACCACTCTCAGCGTGTACCACTGCTCGAACGGCACACCATCGCGCGTCGCCGGGCGCAATTTCCAATGGCGACGCGCTTCATCCACGGCTGCCTGATCGAGAATTGACGAGCCGCTGGTGCGCAGGACGCGCGCATCACGTACGCGACCGTCCGGGCCGACCAGCACCTCCAGTGCGAGGTTTCCCTCGATCCCCGCGCGCAAGGCCGCGGGAGGGTAGGGCGGCTGCGTGAGCGGCGCGCGTGGATCGATCGCCGCGGCCGTCATGACTGCCTCATGCGGTGGCGCTCTGGCCGAAACATCGCCCGGCGCGGTGGCAATCTGCGGCTCGATTGGCACGACCGTCGGATCCTCGGCGGTCGGTATGGGAGGCGGCTGCGAAGTTTGCAGCCTTGGGGCGAGGTGACTCGGCCGGACGATATCCGTAGGAGGCAGCGGTCGGTGGCGTTCGGGCGCCATGAATCCCACACTCAAGTCGACAGAAACTTCACGCGGCGCATGGATGCGAAGCCCAACTATCAGCGCCCACAGGAATGCGACATGAAGCCCCGCGACCAGCACGAGACCTGCCGGATTGCGGCGCAGCAACGGGGACGGGATCGAGCGTGACATGCAGCCTCCCCGGGCCAGTTCTGGAGTTGGCCCGTCTATGGTGAACGGACCACCAGGGCTCGCCGGGTCAGTCGTCTGTCAGATCGAAGGGGTGACGCGATGCTCGAGATCGATGCGCGCGATCTCGTAGCCCTTGCGGAAGTCGCGAATGTGCTTGGCCATCCAGCTGCCGGCGAGTGCCGTATCCCGGGCCTTCAGCGCCTCGCAGATCCGACGCTGCGCCGAGCTGATGCGCGAGCGGGCCTGAGGAACCTTGTCGATCATCACCTGGAGGGACGGTTCCAGCAGTTGCAGCAGGGGCTCCTGGGCCAGGATCAGCACCTGGTTGTGGGTGGCGCGTCCCACGCAGCGGAAGAACTTTGCGACGAGCCGCACGGCCGGCTCGGTCTCGAGGCCGCGCGCGGCGAACTGCTCGGCGACGGAGACGATCATCTCCAGATCATCGGCGCTGCGGGCTCGCGCAGCTGCCTCGGCGATGGGCGGCTCGAGCACGGTCAGCGCCTCCCAGACCTCGAGGAAGGTGACATCGTGCAGCACGAGGGCTCGGCTCACTCCCTCGCCAGTCGCCAGGTGGGGCGGCCGGCTGACCGACAGGCGCCTCGAGCCGGGTCGGCGCATGACCAGGCCATGGCTCTCGAGCTCCCTGAGCGCTTCGCGAACGGTCGAGCGGTTGACCCCGAACTGCCGGGCCAGCTCCGTCTCGGCGGGCAGCCGCTCGCCCTCGCTCAGCCGACGATCGAGAATGCGCTCGCCGATGGCCGAGGCGACCTTGCGGTAGGCGGGCTCGATCTGGATCTGGTCGAACTCGACGCTCACGCAGCCGACTCGAACAGCTCACGCCCGATGAGCATGCGGCGAATCTCCTGTGTGCCGGCGCCGATCTCATACAGCTTGGCATCCCGCAGCAGGCGGCCGGCCGGGTAGTCGTTGGTATAGCCGTTGCCGCCCAGCGCCTGAATCGCCTCGAGAGAGGCCCGTGTGGCTTGTTCCGCGGCGAACAGAATGCAGCTCGCTGCATCGCGCCGCTTGACGGTTTTGCTGTCGCACGCACGCGCAACTGCGTACACGTACGCACGGCTCGCATTCAGCGCGGCATACATGTCGGCGACCTTCGCCTGCATCAGCTCGAAGGTGCCGATCGGCTGCCCGAATTGCTTCCGCTCGCGCACGTAGGGCAGCACGATATCGAGCGCGGCCGCCATGAGGCCCAGTGGACCGCCCGCCAGGACCACCCGCTCGTAGTCGAGACCGCTCATCAGCACGGCGGTACCGCGATTTTCCTGCCCGAGCAGATTCTCCGCCGGCACGCGACAGTCCTGAAACACCAGCTCGCAGGTGCTGGAGCCGCGCATCCCCAGCTTGTCCAGTTTCTGTGCGGTGGAGAAGCCGGCGCTGCCGCGCTCGACGATGAGGGCACTGATGCCGCGCGGTCCGGCATCCGGTGTCGTCTTCGCGTACACGACATACACATCGGCATCCGGGCCGTTGGTGATCCACATCTTGCGACCGTTGAGCACGTAGGCATCGCCGCGCTTCTCGGCGCGCAGCTGCATCGAGACCACGTCCGAGCCGGAGCCGGGCTCGGACATCGCGAGTGCGCCGACGTGCTCGCCGCTCACCAGCCGGGGCAGATAGCGGTCGCGCTGCGCATCGGTTCCGTTGAGCCTGAGCTGGTTCACGCACAGGTTGGAGTGCGCGCCGTAGGAGAGGCCGACCGCGCCCGAGGCGCGCGAGATCTCCTCCATGACCAGCACGTGCGCCAGGTAGCCGAGGCCCGCGCCGCCCCAGCGCTCCGGCACGGTGATTCCGAGCAGCCCCTGCGCGCCCAGCGCTGGCCACAGATCGCGCGGAAACTCGTTGCTGCGGTCGATCTCGGCGGCGCGCGGCGCGATGCGCTCGGTCGCGAAGCGGCGCACCTGCTGCCGGATCTCCTCGAGAGTCTCGTCGAGGCCGAAGTCGAAATCGCTGGCGGGCATGGCTTGCCTTCCCATTCTGTAGGATCGTATGATTGTCGGACAAACCGGCAACCATGGCAAGTCGATGGCCTCGCTTTCCACCCGGGTCGATGTGCACTCGCAGGAGTACCGCGACAACGAGCGCGTCATGGGCGAGCTCGCGGCGGACCTGCGCCGGCAGGTGGCGCGCGCCGCCCTGGGAGGGTCCGCCGCGGCGCTCAAGAAGCATCGCGCGGCCGGCAAGCTGACCGCCCGGGAGCGCATCGGCGTGCTGCTCGACACGGGCAGCCCGTTCCTGGAGCTCTCGCAGCTGGCCGCTCACGGGCTTTATGGGGGCGAGATCGCCTGCGCGGGCATCGTCACCGGCATCGGGCGAATCAGCGGGCGCGAGTGTGTCGTGGTGGCGAACGATCCGACGGTGAAAGGCGGCACGTACTATCCGCTCACGGTCAAGAAGCACCTGCGTGCCCAGGAGATCGCCCGCGAGAATCGCCTCCCTTGCGTGTATTTGGTGGAGAGCGGCGGGGCCTTTCTGCCGGCGCAGGACGAGGTCTTCCCCGACCGGGAGCACTTCGGACGCATCTTCTACAACCAGGCGACGCTCTCGGGTGCCGGCATCGCGCAGATTGCAGTGGTGCATGGGTCCTGTACGGCTGGCGGCGCCTACGTTCCGGCCATGTCGGATGAGAACGTCATCGTCCGCAATCAGGGACGCGTGTTCCTCGGCGGGCCGCCACTCGTCAAGGCGGCCACGGGTGAGGATATTGATGCGGAATCGCTCGGCGGAGCGGACGTGCACTGTCGCGAGTCAGGAGTCTGCGATCACTACGCGGAAAACGACACTCACGCGCTCTCGATCGCGCGGCGCATTGTCGCCCGACTGGCGCCGGCACAGGCGACCGATCCGCCGCACGCCGCGCGGGAGCCGCGTTACGCTCCCGAGGAGCTGTACGGTGTGGTGCCGGCCAACCTGCGCAAGCCTTACGACGTGCGCGAGGTGATCGCCCGCCTCGTGGACGCCTCCGAGCTCGAAGAGTTCAAGCAGCTATATGGCACCACGCTGGTGTGCGGCTTCGCGCACATCGGGGGCTACCCGGTCGGTATCCTGGCGAACAACGGCATCCTGTTCTCCGAGAGCTCGCTCAAGGGTACGCATTTCATCGAGCTGTGCGCCCGGGCCGGGGTGCCGTTGCTGTTCCTGCAGAACATCACCGGGTTCATGGTGGGACGGCGTGCGGAGGCGGGTGGTATCGCAAAGGACGGCGCGAAATTGGTCACGGCGGTGGCGTGCGCCGACGTCCCGAAGCTCACGGTCATCATCGGCGGCAGCTACGGTGCGGGCAACTACGCAATGTGCGGGCGCGCGTACTCGCCTCGTCTCCTGTATCAATGGCCGAATGCGCGCATTTCCGTCATGGGCGGGGAGCAGGCTGCCAGCGTGCTGGCCACGGTGAAGCGCGATCAGATGAAGGCCACCGGCCACGAGTGGGCAACCACCGAAGAGGAAGCATTCAAGCAGCCGATCCGCGAGCAGTACGAGCGCCAGGGACACCCGTACTATGCCTCGGCGAGGTTGTGGGACGATGGAGTCATCGATCCTGTCGAGACCCGCCGTATTCTGATGCTGTCACTGGCCGCCGTGCGCAATGCACCCGGCACGACGGATACGCGCTTCGGCGTGTTCCGCATGTAGCGCCGCGAGATCGGGGAAAGGCCGTGATCGACAGTGTGCTGGTTGCGAATCGGGGCGAGATCGCCTGCCGGATCTTCCGCACGGCCCGGCGGCTCGGGATCCGGACCATCGCGGTCTATTCGGATGCCGATGCGGGAGCCCGTCATGTCCGGGAGGCGGACGAGGCTGTCCGGATCGGGCCACCCGCGCCCCGTGAGAGTTATCTCGATATCGCACGTATTCTCGAGGCCGCGCGCGCGAGCGGCGCATCCGCGATTCATCCGGGCTATGGATTCCTCTCGGAGAATGCGCGGTTTGCGCAGGCGTGCGTGGAGGCGGGGCGCATCTTCGTGGGACCGCCCGCGGCGGCGATTGCAGCGATGGGCTCAAAGATCGTCGCCAAGGCACGCATGCGTGCCGCCGGAGTTCCCGTCCTGCCCGGCTACGAGGGAACCGAGCAGGATCTCGATCACCTGCTCGGGCAAGCGCGCCGGCTGGGCGTGCCGCTCATCATCAAGCCGGCCGCCGGCGGAGGCGGCAAGGGCATGCGGATCGTTCGCGAGGAAGGCCAGCTACCCGAGGCGCTGGCGGCCGGACGGCGGCTCGCCGAGAGCGGTTTCGGGGATGGCGCTCTGCTGCTGGAGCGCTTTCTGGCCGCTCCCCGGCACATCGAGGTGCAGATCTTTGCCGACGGTCACGGCAACTTCGTGCATCTGGGCGATCGCGATTGCTCGACTCAACGCCGGCATCAGAAACTGATCGAGGAGGCACCCGCGCCAGCGCTGCCGGATGATCTGCGCGAGCGGCTGCGTGCCGCGGCCTTGGTGGTGGCGCGCGAGATCGGGTACGTGAGCGCCGGGACGGTCGAGTTTCTGTTCGACGGCCGCGAGTTCTATTTCATGGAGATGAACACGCGGCTGCAGGTCGAGCACACGGTCACCGAGGCCATCACCGGGCTCGATCTCGTCGAGTGGCAGATCCGGGTGGCCGGCGGCGAACGGCTGCCTCTGCAGCAGGAGCAGATCCGCCTGCACGGCCATGCCATCGAGGCTCGTGTCTGCGCGGAGGATCCCGACCGGGACTTTCTGCCGAGCGCGGGACGGTTGCGGCTCATGGAATGGCCGACCGAAGAGGCCGTCCGGGTGGACGCGGGATTCTCCAGCGGCGATGCCGTTCCCGAGAGCTACGACTCGCTGCTCGGCAAGGTAATCGCCTGGTCCCCTGCACGTGAGCAGGCGGCTGCGCGGCTCACGGGCGCACTGCGGCGGACCTATGCCGCGGGAGTGCGGACCAACGAGCGTTGGCTCGCGCGTGTGCTGGAATCCGCCGCCTTCCTGCAGGTACGGCACAGCATCGCTTTCCTGCAGGAGCATGCGCCCGAGTTCGCTGATCCCGTGGAGGTCCCACCGGTCGCCGCTGCCCTCGCGGCGCTGGTGGTACACAACAACGTCCAGTGCGCGGCCGTCCCGGAGGCACGACCGGGGCATTCGCCGGGCCGGCAGCCCGGAGGCAATCCCTGGAGTCATCTCGATGGATTTGCTCCCAACCTCGAGGCGGCCGTTGCGTTGACTCTCAACTCGCGGGGGCGGGAAATTCCCGTCAGGATTGCATTCTCCCGGGGCATTCCCACCGCTGTCACGGTGAACGGTCCCGGTGGGACGCCGGGCGCGCCGCTCCCGATAGAGCAGCTGAGCCTATCCACCCAGACGGTAGCGGCGGCCGTGAGCGGCAGGCGCCTGCAAGCCCGCTACCTGGCCAGCGGAACCCAGGCCCATCTCTGGCTGGCCACGGAGCACTACGAGTTTGGCGTTCAGGACCCGCGGACCCTGGAGTTCACCGCGACCGCCTCCCGCGGCGGCCTGACCACGCCGCTTCCGGGTGTGGTGGTCGCTGTCTCGGTCAAGGCGGGCCAGCAGGTCCAGGCAGGCGAGGTATTGATGGTGCTGGAGGCCATGAAGATGGAGCACACCATCACGGCTCCGCAGGCGGGCACGGTCCAGGTCGTTCATTTCGCGCTCGGCGAGCGCGTTCCCGAGGGGAGCGAGCTGCTGGAGATCACTCCCGGCATCAAGAAAAGTTAATCTCCACAGTGAGATATTTGCTGCGGTCGCGCCAGAGTTTCCAAGGCAGTTACTGCCTCCCACGTGAGCGTTGTCGATCGGGTGGAGTCGATGGAATCAGTGCAGACCGCTAACCGGACGATAGGGACCTAGCGTCTCTTGGTACCTGGAGGTGGGGCTTGGACGCCCTCTCCGGGGACCCTGTGGTGGGTGGCAGTAACTGCCTCGAATCTGGCCGTCGCGGATCTGACCGGGCGAGCGCCGAGCCGCTGGCGCAGTTTACCGGGGCTCCCCGCCGCAAACGGCCGGACCGCTCCGCGCGCTGTGCAGGATGGCCTCCAGGATCCACATGGTGTCGACCGACTCGGCGGGGGACATGAGCGCAGCCGACGGCGTGCTCGCGCCACCCGGCGCCCCCGAGCGGATCAACTCCTCGAACGCCTCCGCTTCCGCACGAAACCCGTTCAGCGCAGGGACCTCGATCGGGACCTCCTGAGCATCCCGGCCCGTGCCTCGCTTGAGCAGCAATTCCGCTGGCCGATCCACGGGTGGATGGTTGAGAAAGGGAGTCCTGATCGATCCCGTCGTGCCGACGATCAGGGCCTCGCGGTGCAGGCTGGTGGAGAAACTGCACGTCACCTGGGCCAGCAGGCCGCTGGCAAACTCCAATGTCGCGGCGATTGCCCGATCCACGCCGCTGTCGGCCCATAGCGCGACGGCGGATACCCGCGAAGGGCGCTCGCCTGCCAGAGTGCGCACGAGACTCACCGGATAGGTTCCGACGTCCATCAGCGCGCCTCCGCCGAGAGCGGGGTCACGGCGGATGTTGGGCCCGGGTGCGAGCATGAACCCGAAGCTCGCCTGGATGAGTTGCAACGGTCCGACGGACCCTGCCTGCGCCAGCTCGAGGAGCTTCAGAGTCTGCGGCTGCGCTCGGTAGGGATATCCCTCGATCAGATGCACGCCGTGCTGCCGGGCTGCATCGAACATGGCGGTGGCCTCGGCGGCGCTCATCGCGAGAGGCTTCTCGCATAGAACGTGCTTGCCAGCGCGCGCGGCACGGATGGTCCATGGAGCATGCAGGCTGTTCGGCAGCGGATTGTAGATTGCATCGACCTGCGGATCCGCGAGCAGATCCTCGTATGAAGCGAATGTGCGCGCCACGTCCACTTCCGTGGCAAACCGGCTTGCCCGCTCCGCATCGCGACTTGCCACCGCCGTGACGACCACGCGCGTTGAGGGCCTCACGCCGGCGATGAACGCGCGCGCAATGCTCGCAGCGCCCAACACACCGATCCTCAACGGTGGTGCTCGGGAAGATCCGCTCATGCCGCACGCAAGCGCAGGGTCGTGCCGTCAGGCTTTGAGGGAAAACGGCGTGAAGTTGGTTCCGCGATCGTAATAGTCCTCCTGCTCGGCACGCTTCAGGAAACCCACGATTTTGTAAGTCGCCGGAGTCATGATCACCTCCCAGGCGGACTTGAGCACGTACTGCGTAATGCCGACACCCACGAGCTGCCGTGTCGGCCACAGTCCGGCGAACGCGATCGTATAGAAGAGACCGGAGTCGACCAGCTCGCCACATACCGTGGAGCCGATCGTGCGCGTCCACAGCCACCGGCCCCGCGTCAGCAGTTTCATCTTCGCCAGCACGTAGCTGTTGACGAACGATCCGCACCAGAAAGCGATGATGGAGGCCGCGATGATCCGCGGCGTGTTGCCGAACACAGCCTCGACGGCGGGCTGCTGGTCCTTCCAGAAGTCGGCGGGAGGCAGCCGAACGATGACCGTGGCCATCACGGAGGCGAATACGAGGGCACCGAAGCCGCTCCACACGACGCGCCGGTCGCGGGCGTAGCCGTAGACCTCCGTCAGGACGTCGCCGAAGAAGTACGAAAACGGAAAGAACAGTACGCCCGCCACGAACGTTACCGAGCCGATCAGGGGAACCTGGACGGTGGAGACCTTCGCCGGGCCGATCAGGTTCGCGCACAGCAGCACGCAAACGTAGGCGCCCAGCAGCAGGTCGTAGTACTTGAAGTTCTTCTGCACGCCTGGGGGACTCGCCTGCACGCCTGGAGGACTCGCTTGCACGCCTGGGGGACTCGCTTGCACGCCTGCAGGACTCATTGCGCGACGGATCTTCCGGTCTCTTCAGCGCGCCGCGTTCGCGCGCAGCTTTTCCAGGTAGCGGTCGCGCAGCAGTGTCTGCCGAGACTGCATGGGCTGCTCATGGCCCTCGATGAAGACACGCTCGGCCAGCGTCGTGACCTCCAGCGGATCGCCGCTCCACAGAACGAGGTCAGCCGCACGGCCGCGCTCGAGTGCGCCGTGGCTGTCGGCGACCCCGAAGATCTCCGCCGGATTTTTCGTCAGCGCCGCGAGCGCCGCTTCCCACGGCAGCCCGTGCGCGACCGCGATGCCGGCGGTCTGGCGCACCTTGCGGATGTTGTGCGGCTGCGCATCGTCCAGGCTGAAGGCGATCTTGACGCCTGCCCGGTTCAGGCGCGCCGCATTCTCCAGCGTGGCTCCCACACTATCGAAGCTCTCGGGCAGGTCATCGAGCGGGTTCAGGATGACCGGAATGTGTGCGGCGGCAAGATCGCCGGCGACCCGCCAGGCCTCGGTACCTCCCTTGACGACCACACGCAGCTTCTCGCGACTCGCGAAGGCAATCACTTCACGGATGTCAGATGCCCGGTCAACGTCGAAAACCACGGGCCCGGCACCCTCGAGGAATCCCTGCAGAGCACGCCGTCCCTCGGGGGTCAACAGCCGCTGATCGTTCGGGAGCAGCTCCTTCGGGGAGCGCACCTCCGTGATGGCCTGCCGCAGCAGCATGAACTGCGCCGCGCGGCTGCCACCCGACAACGCACTCGCATCGCCGCCGACGTCGATGAACAGCGCGCGTACCTTGGGCACAATCGTCCCGTCGAGCTGAGCCACCGAGCCTTGCCCGGCGATGATCGTGCCGCCCGCGCCCTCCCGGCCGCGGGACTCCGAGCTGGGTGCAATCACTGCGAAGGTGATGCCGCCGAGACGGCTGACGCCCAGCACGATCGATTCCGGGTTGAAGGCCGGCGTCACGTCGAATTCCGGGCGCATGGACCCCAGACGCAGCGCGTAGTCATCGGCGGTGGGCTCCAGGCCGATCTCCTCGATGCCCAGATGCCCGAGGCCGCCGAACAGGCCCGGCGTGACCGGTTTTCCCGCGGCATCGATCCTCTGCGCGTCGGTGGGCACCTTCAGATCATGACCGATCCCGGCGATCCGCCCGTTCTCGATGAGCAGGTCCGTGTGCTCGAGTACGGCGGGGATGCCGAGGGTGTGCACCGTGGCATCATGGATCAGTACAGTGTTGGAAGCGGCAGCTGCGGCTGTCAGCGTCGCGAGGCTCAGGGCGAACGCGGCCAGGTAGCGAGGCGCTCTCATGGTCTCACTCCCGCGGCAGCCGGTTGACCCAGCAGGAAGTCCGATTGCGGCGCCGTGGCCGGATTCGAGCGGTCATAGCGGATGGCTCCGTCAATGAGGACGTAATCCGCCAGCGCGTACACGCTGAACGGATTGCCGTTCCACATCACCCATCTTGCCGGGCTCGAGCGTGCCGGTGCGCGCGAGCAGCCCCAGAGCCTTGGCCGGATTGGACGTCAGCCACTGGATGGCGCGTTCCGGTGGGATGTTGAGTCCGGCGCGCGCGCCGTAGGCGATCGCCTTGGCCGCCTCCTGGTTGAGGCGCTGGATGCCTTCATCGGAGTCCGAATGCACGATGGCGCAGCCACCCGGAGCGGCGTCCACGAAGGCTATGTTCTCCGGGATGCCGTCATAGGCCTCCATCTTGAAGCCCCACCAGTCGGCCCACATCGCGGCACAGACGCCATTCTCGGCGAGAAGGTCTGCAATCTTGTACGCCTCCACGGCGTGGTGGAAGGCAGCGAGGTGGTAGCCGAACTCCTTCGACATGTCGAGGATGGTGGCCATCTCATCGGCGCGATAGCAGTGCATGTGCACCAGGATGTCGCCCTTCAGCGCCGCGGCGAGCGTATCGAGACGCAAGTCGCGCTTGGGAGGCTTCGCATCCTTGTCGCCTGCGGAGAGCTTCCTCTGATACTCCTGCTGCTCACGCAGATATTCCCGCGCCTCCGCCCACTGTGCGCGGTAGCCGGCGACGTTTCCCATCCGCGTCGAGGGGAACTGATGCTTCTCGCCGTAGACGCGCTTGGGATTCTCGCCGCAGGCCATCTTCAGTCCTTGGGGCGCGCCTGGAAACTTCATTCCCTGATAGGTGACGCTGGGAACGTTCTTCAGCACGACCGTGCGGCCGCCGAAGAGATTTCCCGATCCGGGCAGGATCTGCAGCGTGGTGATACCGCCTGCGAGCGCGGTGCGGAAGCCCGGATCCTGGGGCCACACGGAATGCTCGGCCCACACGTTCGCGGTGGAGGGCGAGGTGAGCTCGTTGCCGTCGGAGTTTGCCTGAACCTCCGGGACCGGATACACCCCGAGATGCGAGTGAATGTCGATCAGCCCGGGGGTCACCCAGTGTCCCTGGCCATCGAGGAGGCGAGCCTGAGGCGGCGCCTGCAGATTCTTCCCGACCGACTCAATCCGGCCCTCCACGATGAGGACATCCGCATCGTCCAGCCGAGTGCCGGTACCCGTCAGAACGGTCGCGTGCTGGATCAGGGTGGCCGGGGCGGGGGGCACCTTGTAGGTGGACGGATAGAATTCGGCCCCGTCTGGTGCAGCGGTCGCCGGGGGCGCTACGGTTTGGGCCGGGTGTGCCGCGGGCTTGCCGCTTTCAGTTGCACAGGCCGTCAGCAGGGCGCATGCAATCACGCAGGCCATTTTTCTCATTGAGTCCATCCCTTCGTGCCCGGCGCCGAATCACGCATTATGACTCAACGTAGCCGTCCGGATCACTTCGATGGGCTCGCAGGCGCGCTGGAGCGGTCGACACGTACGGCGAGGCGGCATCGAAGAAGCGCCACGGACGGCGCGCCCAGCGGCCCGCGTAATCCACGCCAATTCGGGGGCTGCGCGCGATCCGCGGCGCATGCAGCGGCTTGCGCGGCTGCTCGATCCAGAGTTTCCGCGCACACAGGTCGGCGCCGTTCAGGGCGCGATCGATACCCATGGCACGGCATAGCAGTCCGGGTCCCCACGTCTTGTCCGTCAGCCCCTCGATGGGCTCGACCGCACGAAGCAGGATGGCGTGGGGTATCCCCTCGCGCGCGGTCACGACATTCATGCAGTTCCAGAACCCGTAGATGAAGTAGACGTAGGCGTGGCCGGGGGGACCGAACATGACTTCGGTCCTCGGTGTTCGTCCACGGGCGGAATGGGCCGCGAGATCCTCCGGGCCCATGTAGGCTTCGGTCTCGACAATTCTGCCGACTCGCCGCGCGCGCTCGTCCACATGGACGAGATG
>DASTDD010000277.1:0-15653 GCA_035710545.1 Steroidobacteraceae bacterium | reverse complement strand
GTGGGGGCCTTCATCGAGCGCCATCCGACGATCAAGCTGCTGGCGCTGTCTTTCCTGATCCTGATTGGCGCCGCGCTGGTCGCGGAAGCGGTGCACCTCGAGATCCCGAAGGGTTACCTCTACTTCGCGATGGCCTTTTCAGTGTGTGTGGAGCTCATCAACATGCGCGTGCGTCGCCGGATCGATGCGCAGCAGCTCGACGCCCGCGAGCCTCATGCTCGCGGCTCCGACAATCAAGGTCCCGGGGCGAAGTAGCGCGCAGCTCAGACTGCGCGGGGTGCAGTCGGACTGCGGCCATTCCCCGCAGCCTTGCGCACGCAGCTGTTCTTGTAGCCGTAGGCAGCGTAGATGATGGTGCCGATCACGGTCCACACCACGAGGCGCAGCCAGGTCGCCGCCCCGAGCGAAACCATCATCAGGCCGCACACGAGCGCACCGGCAATGCAGGTGAACCACGGCCAGGGCGTGCGAAATGGCCTCGGCAGATCGGGGCGCGTGCGCCGCAGGACCAGTATGCCGATGCACACGGTGACGAAGGCGGCGAGCGTGCCGATGGACACGAGCTCGCCCAGAATCTTCACCGGGAAGAGCCCGCCGATGATCGCTGCGGACACACCCGTGATGATGGTGCCTGTCGAGGGCGTCTTGAAGCGCGGATGCACGCGGCCGAAGAACGGTGGCAGCAGGCCATCGCGTGCCATGGCGAAGAAGATGCGCGCCTGCGCGATGGTCATGACGAGCATCACGGAGGTCATGCCGCATACCGCGCCCAGCTTCACCCAGATTCCCAGCCAGTGCAGTCCCTGGTACCTGTCGAGCGCCAGGGCGACTGGGGCGGCCACGTCGAGCTGCTTGTAGGGAACCATGCCGGTCAGGACGGCGGCGACGATGACGTAGAGCAGCGTGCAGATGACCAGGCTCGCCAGGATTCCGATCGGCATGTCGCGCTGCGGGTTCTTGGTCTCCTGAGCCGCCGTCGAGACGGCATCGAAGCCGATGTAGGCGAAGAAGATGACGGCGGAGGCCTTGAGGATGCCGCTGTAGCCGAAGGAGCCGAAGTGACCGTCGTTGGGGGGGATCAGCGGGTGCCAGTTGGCCGTGTTGATGAAACTGATGCCGAAAACGATGAACAGTACGATCACCGTCACCTTGATGGCGACGATGATCGAGTTGAAGGCAGCCGATTGTTTGATACCGATGTAGCAGATGGTGGCGATGGCGCCCACGATGAGCACGGCGGGCACGTTGATGAACGCGCCGGTGAACACGATGTGCAGCGACTCACCCGCCTGGTCGAGAGGCGCGGAGGAGAGCGCCGAGGGAACGTGCACGCCTAACTGCTCGAGCAGACTCACGGCGTAACCGGACCACCCGACCGAGACCGTGGCGACGGCAAACAGGTATTCCAGTACCAGATTCCAGCCAATGAACCAGGCGACGCCTTCGCCCAGGGTGGCGTACGAATAGGAGTAGGCGCTGCCGGACACCGGGATCATCGAGGCGAACTCGGCGTAGCACAGACCCGCGAATGTGCAGCCGAGACCGGCGATGATGAACGACAGCGGCAGGGCCGGACCCGCGTAGTTTGCGGCGGCCGTGCCGGTGAGCACGAAGATGCCGGTCCCGATGATGCCGCCGATGCCGAGCAGCGTCAGGTGGGTGGCATTCAGTGCGCGCCGCAGCTCATTGCCCGATTCCTGCTCATGCAGCTCGGTGATGGACCTGGTCGCAAGAAGTTGGCTCGCCATGGCACCCCCGGTTTTTCGCGAGGAACTCTACACAAGCGACCTGTGGAAAGCGAGGCGAGCCTCCTGCCGCGCTCTCCAATGGGAAAAACCGGCCTGCGAGACCACCCCGCGAAATCGAGCTCGACTCGTCGTGAAGCTCTCGCCAGTCATCAAGACGCTCGCTTTCGCGGGGACCCCGGTGCCGTTTTTCGGACATCAGCTTCGCTTACGGCCGCGAGCCGGGGCCCCGGGAAATCTCGCGTCTTGGTCGAAGGTGGTCACTTGTACATGGTTGCAAGCGAGATTTCACGGGGTGGCCGTAAGGCGTGACTTTCGCGACCCTGCTCAGGAGGGGGTGAGATGGATGCGCGGTCTACGGCTCACGCAACTCGGCGGGAATATGTGGCGCGAGCAACTCGATGAGCGCGGCATAGACCTTCGGCGTGCCGGCGAGCACGTTGCCGTTCTGACGATACTCCCCACCCGTCAACGTCCCGATGCGGCCGCCTGCCTCCTGGATGAGCACCGTTCCCGCCGCGGTGTCCCACGGGCTCAGCCCGATCTCCCAGAACGCATCGGTGCGCCCGGCTGCGACGTAGGCCAGATCGAGCGAGGCAGCGCCCGGGCGCCGGACTCCGGCGGTCTGCTCCATGACCGCTCGCAGCATTGCGAGGTAGGAGTCCATGAAGCGCGCATTGGCGCGATAGGGAAAGCCGGTGCCGATCAGGGCGCCTTCGAGGCCCCGCTGCTTGCTGACGCGGATTCGCCGGTTGTCCAGGTGCGCGCCGGCGCCGCGACTGGCGGTGAACAGCTCCTGGCTGATCGGGTCGTAGACCACTCCATGCTCGAGGCGCCCCCGCTGCTGACAGGCGATCGAGACGGCAAAGGTCGGAAAGCCGTGCAGGAAGTTCGTGGTGCCATCGAGCGGGTCGATGATCCACACGGTCTCGCTGTCTCCCGCACGGCCGCTTTCCTCGGCGAGAAAGGCGTGGCTGGGGTAGTGGCGGCGGATGAGCTTGATGATCTCCTGCTCGGCGGCGCGATCGATCTCGCTCACGAAGTCGTTGCGCCCCTTGGAGGTGATCGTGAGCGATTCCAGGCGATTGAGGCTGCGGATGATGATCTCGCCGGCACTGCGGGCGGCGCGGACAGCGATATTGAGAAGCGCGTGCACGTTAAATAAGCTCCCATTGACAATACCGGCCGCATGCGCCTGGGCCTCCCCGCATCGAACAGGTCATCGTAGCAGATTGAAGTCTCCCAACATCCGTATCGTTTTGGTCGATCCCTCGCATCCGGGCAACATCGGGGCGGTGGCGCGGGCGATGAAGAACATGGCCCTGCAGGAGCTCGTGCTGGTGCGACCGAAGGCCTTCCCGCACGCCGAGGCGAGTGCGCGGGCATCCGGTGCCGAGGACGTGCTCACGCATGCGCGGGTGGTCGGCTCGGTGGCCGAAGCCCTGACGAGCTGTGGCTTCGTTGCCGCCACGACCTCACGCGATCGTGACCAGAATTTCAGGGTCGTCGATGTGCGCGATGCGGCCGTTCGGATCGTCAGTGAGGCACGACGTGCGCCGGCGGCCGTGCTGTTTGGCGCCGAGCGCACGGGCCTTACCAACGAGGACCTGGAAACCGCACACCTGCTGATCAGGATTCCCACGAGCTCGGCCTATGCATCGCTCAATCTTGCGATGGCCGTTCAACTCGTCGCCTACGAGCTGTTTCGCGCCCAGGGCGGGAAGGTCGTCCCGCTGGTGGGCACGGCGCCGCTGGCAACCCCCGAGGAGATGGACAGGCTCTATCTGCATCTCGCGCAGGTGCTGGAGGAGATCGATTTCCGCGACCGCACGCAAAGCGGCACGCATCTGATGGCGCGCATCCGCCGTTTCCTGCAGCGTGCCGAGCTCGATCAGAACGAAGTCAACATCCTGCGAGGCATGCTGACGGCCGTGCAGAACCGGCGGCGCAAGGCGGGCGCCACGCCGCCGGACCCATGAACGCGCCGATCTATCTCGACTACGCCGCCACCACCCCGGTGGATCCCGCGGTGGCCAGGGCGATGGCGGAGTGTCTTGGCCGTGACGGCGATTTCGGCAACGCGGCATCGGTTACCCACGCATTCGGGCGCCGGGCGGCGGCCCGCATCGAGGCGGCTCGTGCGCAGGTGGCGGCTCTCGTTCATGCCTCCCCCGAGGAGATCGTGCTCACCTCCGGCGCGACGGAATCCAACAATCTCGCCATTCTGGGAGTCGCTCGCGCGAACGCGGATCGGGGGCGCCACGTGCTCACCTCCCGCATCGAGCACAAGGCGGTTCTGGATCCGTGCCGGCGGCTGGAGAAAGAGGGGTTCTCCGTGACCTATCTGAGCCCCGATTCCTCGGGGCGCATCGAGGTGCAAGCCGTCCGCGCGGCACTACGTCCGGACACCGTGCTGGTGTCCCTGATGATGGCCAACAACGAGACCGGCGTTTTGCAGGATGTGGAGTCTGTCGGTGCGTTATGTCGCGCACGGGGAGTCGTATTTCACTCCGATGGGGCGCAGGCCGCCGGAAAGATCCCCGTGGATCTGGCAGCTCTGCCAATCGATCTCTTCTCCCTCACTGCACACAAGTTATACGGGCCCAAGGGAGTCGGCGCGCTCTACGTACGCCGGTCCGCCCGCGCCCATCTGCAGCCTGTCAGTTTCGGCGGCGGGCAGGAGCGGGGGCTGAGGCCGGGCACTCTGGCCACGCACCAGATCGTGGGTTTCGGGGCAGCGTGCGAGCTCGCGGGCCGGGTGCAGGTCACCGAATCCGAGCGCCTGAGGCTCCTTCGCGAGCGCCTCTGGGGGCGCATCCGCACTCTGGGCAAGACCCACCTCAACGGCGAGGCCATGCGAGGGCTGCCCGGACTCCTGAACGTCTCCTTCGAGGGAATCGAGGGCGAGAGCCTGGTGACCGGGCTGGCCGAATTGGCGGTGTCCACGGGCTCGGCCTGCAATTCCGCCTCGGGAGAGCCCTCCTACGTGCTGCGTGCGCTGGGACGTGACAGCCAGCTGGCGCAGGGGTCGCTGCGTTTCAGCCTGGGCCGCTTCACCACGGATGGCGAAATCGATCGAGCCGCCGAGGCGGTGCGGCGCGAGGTCATGCGGCTGCGGAAAGTCTCGCCGGAGGTCGGGCCAACCGAGGGGGGAAAGGCGGCTGCTGAGCCGGATGCCGAGACGGCAGGTGAGACCTCCCCAAGATCGTCTTTGGGGGTCTCTCCGGGGGACTCCCCGCCGGCGTGGGCGCAGACCCCTGAAAACGACTCCCTGAGCCCTCTGGCGCGCCGCCTGTTCGCCACGCTACCGGGGGCCGGGACGCTGCCCGGCCCAGGCTTGCGCAATGCCGCAGCCTCGCGGGCTCTAGTAACGGGGGAGGCGGGGAGCCGCAACGATGGGGCCTGGGTGCGCTTTCACCTATCCGTAGAGCAGGGCGTTGTGAAGGATGCACGCTTTCTGGCCTACGGATGCCCGCATACTCTGGCGGTGGCGGCCTGGCTTACGGGCCGGCTTCGGGGCCGAGACCGGACCGCTCTCATTCCTGATACCCCGGAGGACTGGATGCAGGCGTTGTCAGTCCCCATAGAGAAGCTGGGCCGCCTGCTCGTCGTCGAGGACGCCCTGCGAGAATGTGCGCAGGCGTGGCCCTGAGAGGACGGCAGCGAGGCAACGCAGGTGTTTCCGACTTAGAATGCTCCCATCACTGCTGATCCTGATCGAATAGATGGCCATCTCTCTCACAGAATCCGCTGCCAATCGTGTCAAGACCTTTCTGACGGCCCGCGGCCGTGGCGTCGGCCTGCGGTTGGGCGTGCGCAAGACCGGGTGTTCGGGCTTCGCCTACGTGATCAATTACGCCGATGCGGCCACCCCGGGCGACCTCATGTTCGAGGACCGCGGCGTGAAGGTCTTCGTCGACCCCGCCAGCCTCTCGCTGATCGACGGCACGATCGTGGATTTCGTCAAACAGGGCCTGAATGAGGCTTTCCGCTTCCGCAACCCCAACGTGAAGGGCGAGTGCGGCTGCGGGGAGAGCTTTTCGGTCTGACCGCCTACAAGGTAGACTGTCGGGCTGGTCGGTCTGCTAAACAGGCCCGGCGGCCTCGCAGCGCGCACGATCCCAAGGTGTGACTTCCTGGTCGCCCGCGCGGGGCGCGCGGCACCGTCTCCCTCCGAAGTCCTGAAAGGATCAACGCGAATGGCGCTCGAGCGCACCCTGTCCATCGTCAAGCCTGATGGCGTCAGCCGCAACCTCATCGGCGAGGTCTACCGCCGCTTCGAGAAGGCCGGCCTGTCGATCATCGCCGCCCGGATGCTGCACCTGTCGCAGCGCGAGGCGGAGGGCTTCTATGCGGTCCACCGCGAACGGCCCTTCTTCAAGGACCTCGTGCGCTACATGACATCCGGTCCGGTGATCGTGCAGGTCCTGGAGGGCGAGAACGCTATCGCACGCAATCGCGAGATCATGGGCGCCACCGATCCGAAGAAGGCCGCCCCCGGCACGATCCGCGCCGACCATGCCCTGAGCATCGAGCAGAACGTCGTCCACGGCTCCGATGGCGCCGAGACCGCGGCAACCGAGATCGCTTATTTCTTCCGCACGACGGAGCTGCACCCGCGCGGCTGACTCTCGGGCACGCCATGAACGCCTCTCTTTCATCCCTCGGCGGCAGTCCTGTGAACCTGCTGGGATTGCCGCGCCCGCAGCTCGAGACCCTCGTGACGGAGCTCGGCGGCAAGCCATATCGGGCCCGCCAGCTCATGAACTGGATCTACAAGCGCGGCGTGGCCTCCCTGACCGAGATGACCGATCTGGCGAAGGATTTCCGAACGCTGCTCACGCAGCGCGCACAGATCCGTGCTCCTGAGATCGCCACCCGGCACGACTCCGCGGACGGCACGAGCAAGTGGGTATTGCGGGCGGATGCTTCCCAGGCGTTCGAGATGGTGTTCATTCCCGAGCCGGATCGCGGCACCCTGTGCATCTCCTCGCAGGTCGGTTGCGCACTCGACTGCTCGTTCTGCTCCACGGCGCAGCAGGGGTTCAACCGCAACCTGACGACGGCGGAGATCGTCGGCCAGGTCTGGCTCGCCAAGACGGAACTGGAAGAGTACCGCACGGAGGAAGCGGCCCCGGCTGCTGCGCGCGCCGTACCCGCCGGGGATACCCGGCGCGTGACCAACGTCGTGTTGATGGGCATGGGCGAGCCCCTGGCGAACTTCCGCAACGTGGTGCCGGCGCTGCACATCCTGCTCGATGATTTCGGCTTCGACCTGTCGCGCCGCCGCGTGACCCTGTCGACCTCCGGGCTCGTTCCGCAGATATACAAGTTGGCGCAGGAGACCAACGTGGCCCTCGCGGTCTCCTTGCACGCTGCCGACGATGAGCTGCGCAGCGAGCTCGTGCCGATCAACCGCATTCATCCGATTGCCGAGCTGCTGGAGGCGTGCTGGCACTACATTGACGAGCAGAACGGGCGCAGCGTGACCTTCGAGTACGTCATGCTCGATGGCATCAACGATTCCCCCGCGCAGGCCCGGGCGCTCGCAGGGCGTCTGCGCGGCCATCCGGCCAAAGTGAATCTGATCCCGTTCAATCCATTCCCGGGGACCCGCTACCGCCGGTCTCCGGCCGCGGCCATCCAGCGTTTTCGCGACGAGTTGATTCAACGCGGAGTACTCGCTACCGTCAGGCGGACGCGTGGCGACGATATCGACGCGGCGTGCGGGCAGCTGGCAGGACGGGTCATTGATCGGACGACGGTCCGGCTCGGGAGCAAGGTATTCGGCTTGGCGGTGCAGTCATGACAGCAACAGTGGCGACGCTTTCTCCGCGGCGCTGTCTCCTGGCTGGCGCGCTGGCGGCGCCGATGCTCGCGGTCGTGGTGGCCGGATGCGCCGCCTCGCAGCACGAGAAGCAGCGACAGGATGCCGCCAACTACAACATGCAACTCGGTATGGCCTACCTGAACCGCGGTGAGCTCGCGCTGGCGAAAGACAAGCTCGACCGCGCGGTCCATGAGAACCCCGGCGACCCGAACGTGCACAGCGCGATGGCGATGCTGCAGGATCGCATGGGCAATGCGGAGAAGGCCGACGCCGAATACAAGACGGCACTGCGGCTGGGTCCGCGCGAGCCGGACATTCTCAACAACTATGCGGTCTACCTGTGCCGCACCGGGCGAACCGACGACGGCGTCAAGGCCTTCGAAGAGGCCGCCCACAATCCCCTGTACCGTACCCCGGAGGTGGCTTACTCGAACGCAGGTGTCTGCCTGCGCGCTGCCAAGCGCGACACTCAGGCTGCCATGAGTTTCCAGCAGGCCCTGCAGATCAAGCCCAACTTCGCCGAGGCGGCCTACCAGCTCGGCGAGCTGGATTTCGAGCGTGGCGAGCTGAGCGAGGCCCGCGACGAGGTGGAGCGTTACCTCGGTGCCTTCGACGCGACGCCGGACCTGCTCCTGCTGCGCGTGCGGATCGCACGCAAGCAGGGCGACCGGCTCGCCGAAGAGCGCTTTGCCAGCAGGTTGCGCCGCGACTTTCCGGGCTCGGCGCAGGCCCGCGTGCTGGCCTCGCTTGGCCGCGATCCGGGTTGAGCCGATGGGGAGCGATCCGGTCGGCATCGGCGCGCGACTGCGGGCGGGCCGGGAGAAACTCGGGCTGACGGTGCTGCAGGCCGCGGAGCGGCTGCACGTCGATCCACGCATTCTGGAAGCGATCGAGTCGGAGGACTTCCTCTCGCTGGGCGCGCCCGTCTACGCGCGCGGGCACCTGCGCCACTACGCGGAGCTGGTGGGCGAGCCGGTTGCGCAGCTGATGGAAGCCTTCTCCCGCGTGCCACTCGAGGCCCCGCCGGACCTCACGCGGATCGCCAAAGCGCCACCCTCCAGCGAATCCAACAAGCTGATCGTGCCGGCGCTGTTCGTGCTGGCGGTTTTTGCCGTCGCCGGAGCGGTGGGCTGGGTGCTGTCACTCTCGCCCCCACAGCCGATTCCGACGAACGAGACCCCGGCCCCTGCGCAGAATGCCGATCGACAGGCCCCGGGACCCGCCGCCCCCGGCTCCGGAGGCGTCTCAACGCCCCCGAGGCCTGGCGTGGCGCAACCGCGTGCGGGCGCCTCCCCCACTCACTTTGCTTCCGCCGAGGGCGCCGGCTCCATCACCGTTCCGGTGAGTCCATCCCCAGCGGGAACACCCGTGCAGGCCGCAGGCGGGACCGCCTCCACCGCTTCGCCGCCGGCCGCGGCTGCCGGCGCGGCTGCCGCCGCGGCGGGTGCGCCTGCCACCGAGTCCGCTCCTCATCCGTCTCGCGACCAGCAGGTGACGCTGCGCTACTCGGCCGACTGCTGGACCGAGGTGTACGACTCCAGTGGCCAGCGCCTCTTCTACGATGTGGGAGCGGCCGGCAGCACGCGTACGCTGAAAGGCACGGCTCCCCTGCGGATAGTCCTGGCGAACGCCGCCGGGGTCGCCGTGGAGGTTGACGGTCACGGGACCTCCATCGCCAGGATGGCCCAACCGGACGGCAGCGCCGAATTTCTCGTCAATCGCTCGGGCCGTATCGCCCGTGCGCGCACGTCGTCCAGCGGAGACTGAATTTGCCGGAGCAGATCCAGCCCGTTCGCGGGATGAACGACATCCCGCCCGCGGAGATCGGGGCGTGGCAGTTCCTGGAGCGCGCCATCCGCGAGCTCATGGCGGCGTACGGCTACGAAGAGATGCGGGTGCCGATCGTCGAGCACACTGCTCTGTTCAAGCGCGCCATCGGCGAGCTGACCGACGTCGTCGGCAAGGAGATGTACACCTTCGAGTCGCAGGGAGGGGAGAGTCTGACCCTGCGCCCGGAGGCAACCGCGGGAATCGTGCGGGCGCTCATTTCCAACCGCATGCTCCGCGGCCAGCGGCACAAGCTCTGGTGCATCGGACCGATGTTCCGTCACGAGGCGCCCCAGGCCGGCCGCTACCGTCAGTTCCACCAGCTCGATCTGGAGGCGGTGGGTTTCCCGGGCCCGGACGTGGACGCCGAGCTGATCGCGCTCACCGCCCGCCTGTGGCGCACGCTGGGCATCCAACGAGTGCGGCTGCAGGTGAACTCACTCGGCACGCCCGAGTCGCGCCGGGCATACCGGGAGCTCCTGGTGAGCTATTTTCGCGCCCATGAAGGCCGCCTGGATGAGGACAGCCGGCGCCGCTTGAGCGGCAATCCGCTGCGCATCCTGGACAGCAAGAATCCGGACATGCAGTCGATCGTGGCCGGTGCGCCGCTGCTCACGGAGCACCTGGATGCCGAGTCGCGCGAGCATTTCGAGGGCTTCTGTGCCCTGCTGCGCGATATCGGGGTGGACTACGAGATCAACCCGCGCCTGGTGCGGGGGCTCGACTACTACACACGGACCGTATTCGAATGGATCAACGAGTCGTCCGGGGCCCAGAATGCCGTATGCTCGGGCGGTCGCTACGACGGGCTCATCGGGCAACTCGGCGGGGAGGCGACGCCCGCCATCGGCTTTGCGCTGGGCATGGAGCGGGTGGTGAGCCTGCTGAGCGAGGCCGGTCGCGCCCCGCCGCCTGTGAAACCGGATGTCTATGTGGTTCTGAGCGGTGAGCGCGCGGCGGCGGCCGGGCCGGGGCTGGTGGAGCGGCTGCGCGATGCGCTGCCGCACCGCCGCTTCGAGACCAATCTCGGCGGCGGCAACTTCAAGGCCCAGTTCCGGCGTGCCGACCGCAGCGCCGCGCCACTGGCGCTGATCGTGGGCGATGACGAGCTGGCCCGCGGGGTCGTGGCAATGAAACCTTTGCGGCAGGAGTCGGGTCAGAGCGAGTGCCCGATTGCCCAGCTCGCGGCCGGTATCGAGAAAGCCTTGGCGGCATTGGGCGTTTCCTGAGGAGCATCTCGGGCTTGGGCCGTTTCGGTGAGCAGGCCGCGAAAGTCGCGCCTTACGGGCCACCCCGTAAAATGTCGCCCGCGGCGACGGTCAAGTGAGCACCGTCGGCCAAGATGCGACATTTTGCGGGGGCCCCGGCTCGCGGCCGGAAACGAAGCCACTGTCTGCAAAAGCGCCGTAGGCGACTTTTGCCAGTGAACTAGGGGGTTGCGTGGAAGACTATCTGTCCGAAAAAGAACAGTGGGAAGCCATCAAGGTGTGGCTCAAGGAGAACCTGCTGTGGATCGTGGCGGGTGTCGCAGTCGGTGCCGCGGGGCTGAGTGGCTATCGCTGGTATCAGGGGCACGTCGATCAGAAGGCCATCGCGGCGAGCAGCAAGTACGAGCAGCTGGCCGATGCGCTGGGGCACGGCGATCGCACGCGGGCCCTGCTCCTTCTGAGTGATCTGGAGCGCGATTACTCGTCCTCCCCGTACGTGGACCAGGCAAGACTCCTGGTAGCCCGGGCCTACGTTGATTCGCGCGACCTGGACAAGGCCGCGGACGAGCTGCAAACCGTTGCCGACCATGCAAAGGACTCCGAGATCGCGCTCGTGGCGCGACTGCGCCTGGCGCGCGTGCAGATCGCGCAAAAGAAGCCCGATATGGCCCTCACCACGCTGAACGGTATGCAGCCGGGGGCCTTTGCCTGGCGGTACCATGAGGTGCGCGGGGACGCGTATTACGCCAAAGGTGACAAGACCAGTGCGCTCAAGGAATACCTGAGCGCGAAGGCCTCCGATGTAGGGGGCGGTCAGGACGGCTCGGAGCTCGACCTGAAAATCAGTGATCTCGCGGGGGAAACCACGCACCTGGCCGGTTCCGCGCCGGCAACACCCGCGACCGCCGCAACGTCGAAGTGACAGCATGAGAGAGGCAGGTTTGATGCGCACGGGATCGTTTCGCTTCATGCTCGCGGCACTGTCCGTGCTCGCACTGCTGGTCGCCTGTTCGAAGGACAAGGACATCGACCAGCCCGCCAAGCTCGTCCCTTTCACCTCCACATTGAAGGTACAGAAAGTCTGGAGCAATTCCGTACCCGACAAGGGGGGGAAGGTTCTGCGGCTTGGCCTGGGCCTGGCTGTGGAAGGCAACAAGGTGTTCGCCTCGGGTCACCGCGGTGAGATCGCGGCGTTCGATCTGCAGACGGGTCGGGCGCTATGGCGCAAGAAGAGCAAAGAACAATTCTCCGGAGGCCCGGGTGCTGGCGCGGGGCTCGTCGTCGTGGGAACGAGTACGGGCGAAATCGTCGCCGTCAGTGAAGCCGACGGCTCGCCCCGGTGGCGAGTGAGGCTCAATGGCGAGGTACTCGCTGCCCCCGCCGTCTCGGACAAACTCATCGCCGTGCGTACCGTGGACGGCAAGCTCCATGGCCTCGCGCCGAAGGATGGCCACGAGCTGTGGAGCCAGGAAGAGCAGGTTCCACGCCTGTCCCTGCGGGGGACCTCGAAACCCGTCCTCAGCGGCGATCTGGTGCTCTGCGGGTTCGATAACGGCAAGGTCTCCGCCGTCAACATGAACGACGGCAGCGTCCAATGGTCGACCACGATCGCTCCCCCGCACGGCAAGACCGAGCTGGAACGGCTTGATGATGTGGATGCCGCCGTCAGGGTCGCGGGCGCGGACGTCTACGCCGTGGGCTTTCAGGGCCGTGTCGCCATGTTGGCACTGGATACCGGGCAGATCTGGTGGTCGCACGATGCATCGAGCTATCGCGGGCTCGGGCTGGATGACAGCGCCCTCTATATCTCCACATCGGATGGCGAAGTCGTCGCGCTGAGAAACCGCACGGGCACCGAGATCTGGCGGCAAAAGGCGCTGCTGCATCGACGCCTGTCGGCCGCAGTCGAGACGGACACCTCGGTCGTCACCAGCGACTTCCAGGGCTATGTGCACTGGCTGAACAAGGCTACCGGCGCCATAGAGGCGCGTGAGCGAACCGGTAAGGTTCGAATCAGCAACGCTCCCGTGGCGGCGGGCAACATGGTGCTCGTCGTCAACGATGATGGCCGCATCACCGCGTACCGCACGACACCGACGGGCGGCGCCCATGCCGGGACATCCGCCGAGCCGGCCGCGAGCAGCCCACCGGCCGCGAGCAGCCCACCGGCCGCGACTTCCTCGCCGGCCGCCGGCACGGATCAGAGCAGCGCACCGGCCGAGCCCACTCCGGCCCCGAAGGCGCCGGTTGAGAGCGCGCCGGCTCCGCAGCCAACATCGCCGGAGCCAGCATCCCCCAAGGCACCGGATACACCGGATTCGGCCGCGCCGCCGCCTGTGACTCCGCCGACGCCACCGGGGACGCCCCCGCCTCCACCGCCTTCACAGCAGACACCGGACCCGACGCCGCCGCAGCCCCAGACCCAGCCACAACCTCCGCCCACCTAGCAAGACAGCTCGCAGCGGCGCCGCTCATGTTGCCCGTCATCGCGCTCGTCGGCCGCCCCAACGTCGGCAAATCCACACTGTTCAACGTTCTGACACGCACCCGCGACGCGATCGTCGCGGATGTGCCTGGACTGACGCGGGATCGACAGTACGGGTACGGGCGCGTCGGTCCGATGCGCTACGTCGTGATCGACACAGGCGGGCTGGTGGAGAATCCAACTGGCATCGAGGCTCAGATGCGCGCGCAAACAGCCCGTGCAGTGGAGGAGGCGGACCGTCTCATTCTCGTAGCGGACGCGCGCGCGGGCCTCACACCCCAGGACCAGTACGTGGCGCGTGAGCTGCGACGCTCGGGAAAACCCGTCACCGTGGCGCTCAACAAGGCGGAGGGCCTGGATGCCGACTCCGTGTCTGCCGATTTCCATTCGCTCGCGCTCGGCGAGCCCCTGACCCTGTCGGCGAGTCACGGCGAAGGCTGCGAGCGCCTCATGGAGCATGTCCTGGAAGGGCTCGAGCCCCCACGTTCCGAGGAGTCACCGTCCGATGCCATTCGCGTGGCCATCGTCGGCCGACCCAACGTCGGCAAATCCACGCTCGTGAACAGGCTGCTGGGGGAAGAGCGGGTCATTGCGAACGACCAGCCGGGCACCACGCGCGACAGCATACTGGTCCCGTTCGAGCGCGACGGGCGTGACTTTCTGCTCATCGACACCGCCGGGTTGCGCAGGCGGTCCCGGGTGCAAGGCGTCGTGGAGCGCGCCAGCGTCGTGAAGACGCTGCAGGCGATCGACGAGGCTCACGTGGTCGTGCTGGTGCTGGACGCCCATGACACGATCGCGGAGCAGGATGCGAGTGTTCTCGGGATCGCACTCGAGCGGGGACGCGCGCTGATCATTGCCGTCAACAAGTGGGACGGCATACCGGCGGAACAGCGGGAGGAGATCCGCCAGCAACTCTCGCTGAAGCTTGATTTCGTGCCCTTCGCACCCCTGCAGTTCATCTCGGCGCGTCACGGGACGGGGGTCGGCGAGCTGGTCCAGCTCGCCGTGCGGGCGTTCGAGGCGGCGATGCGCGAAATGCCGACGCGCGAGCTGACACGAACGCTCGAGCAGGCGCTGAGCGAACATCAGCCACCCATGGTGCACGGACGGCGCATCAAGCTACGTTACGCGCATCAGGGTGGCAGGAACCCACCTCGCATCGTGATCCACGGCAATCAGACGGCTTCCGTGCCTGATGCCTACCGTCGCTACCTGGCCAACGTGTTCCGCAAGCGGTTTGATCTGTTCGCAACGCCGGTGGCCGTCGAATTCCGGACCGATCTGAATCCCTATGCGCGCCGCAAGCCCCCCGCGCAGAGGCGGTCGCGGCGCCGATCAGTCGGCCGGGGGTAGGAACAGCGCCGGGTCGACAAACACTGAGTTGAGCACGACGCCGAAATGCAGATGAGGTCCGGTCACGCGGCCCGTGGCACCGACCTTGCCGAGAACATCGCCCGCTTTCACGTGCTGACCCGTGTTCACTCCGATGTGGCTCATGTGACAGTACATCGTCATGAGTCCCTCGCCATGGTCGACGATCACCGTATTGCCATTGAAGAAGAAATCGCCGGTCTCGATCACGCGGCCATCCGCCGCCGCCTTGATCGCAGTGCCGGTGGGGGCCGCGATGTCCATGCCCGAGTGAGGATTGCGCGGCTCGTTGTTGAAGACGCGCCGCAGCCCGAACGAGCTGGAGCGGATCCCCGGCACGGGTTGAATTAAACGCAGACTCGTCGGGGGCTGGCTCGAGAATGTCTCCAGCGCCGCGTGAATCCGCGGGGTTTCCCGCTCGACGCGCGCCAGAGCCTTGGCGGACAGATCCACCTTTCCCGGAGCGACCTTCAGAGCCTGTACGGTGTATTGCTTGTTGACGACCTCGAACTCGACGGGCTTCGCCGGTCCATTCCCCGAGCGTACCATCACCTGGATGTGACCTGGCGCCTGCGAGAGCGGGATTCCCACGATGGCCACCCAGCGATCGTCCGACCGCAGGACCATCGCCCGCTTGCCTTCGAAGGTCACCAACGGCGCTGCATCGTCAGCGCCCTCCAGCGGCGCAATCAACACACCGCCCGGAACGAGGCTCGCCTGCGGAAGCTGCAGGCTGGCTGCGCTCGCCGCGTGGCTACACGCCAAACCGGATCCGATCGCGACCATCCAGCGTACCAGAGTGCCTGCCGGCGCTCGCCCTCGTGATGCCTCCTGGTTCCTCTGTCCCATCATCTAACTTGACCCTTTCTGCGTCACACGCGCCTTTAACGACCCGTGCGCAAGCTGCGCCTCGATATCCTCTCCCACCGCAACCCGATCTGCATCGGTCAACAGCTTTCCGTCTGCCGCGCGCCGCACCACGGCAAATCCGCGCGTCAGCGTGGCAAGTGGACTGACAGTTTCGAGCGTGCGCGTGGCCATCGTGAAGCGGTGTTGAGTTCGCGACAGCCACTCCGCCATGGCGTGTGACAGCCGGGCGGCGAGCGCCTCGTGCCTGAGGCGGTATTCCCTGACGGCGTGCGCCGGAGATTCGTGCAACAGCCGCGTGAACATCTCGCTGATGC
>DASTDD010000276.1:0-7523 GCA_035710545.1 Steroidobacteraceae bacterium | reverse complement strand
CGCGACCAGCGAGTTGACGGTCAGCATGTTCAGGGCGGGCGGGCAGTCGATCAGGATGACATCGAAGGCCTCGCGCATCGGAGCGAGGGCGTTGCGCAGCTTGATCTCGCGGCCCGCCATCATCGTGAGCAGCCGGACTTCGGCTGCCGTCAGATCCTGATTCGCCGGCAGAAGCGTGAATCCGCCCGGCTCCACTGGCATCAGGGCGGCTTCGAGCTTCGCCTCGCCCAGCAGCACCTCGCAGGCGCTACGCTCGAGCTGCGACTTGTCCACGCCGCTGCCCATCGTGGCGTTCCCCTGGGGATCGAGGTCCATCAGCAGCACGCGCCGGCGCGTGGCAGCCAGCGAGGCGGCCAGGTTCACCGCCGTGGTCGTCTTGCCGACTCCCCCCTTCTGATTGGCTACCGCGATGACCCGCTTCATGGGTCGGAGTGTACGCGGCTGCCTCCGTGCGTGCCTCAGGCGACCTTGCGGCTCTCGCTGCGGCCGATCCGCTCGCGCGCCATCTGGTCCGCGATGGCGTGAGTGGGCCGATTCTCCCGGCGTGCGCGCTCGAAGATCTCGATCAGGCGCGCGGGAATGCCATGGATTTCCGCATTGACCTGCGCATCCGTGGCTCCGCCGTAATACTCACGCGCGACACTGATGATTCCGCCAGCATTGACGATGTAGTCCGGGGCGTACAGGACTCCTGCGGCATGCAGGGCAACCCCGTCCGAGTCCTGGGCCAGCTGATTGTTGGCAGCGCCTGCCACGACGCGGGCGCGCAAGCGCGGAATGGATTGCCAATTGAGAATCGCGCCGAGCGCGCAGGGTGCGATCGCATCCACTTCCTCGAACAGCACGTTCTCGGTCGAAACCACCTGCGCGCCAAATTCCTCCTGCACACGGCGTGTCGCCGAGGGCTGCAGATCAGCGACCCGAAGTTCGGCCCCCTCGGCGGCCAGCAAGCGACACAGGTGGTAGCCGACCCCACCGACTCCCTGGATCGCGACCCTGAGCCCCTGAAGGTTGGAGCGCCCCAGCTGGAATCGAACCGCCGCCTTCAATCCGAGAAACACCCCGAGCGCCGTCCGCGGGGCCGGATCACCGCCCGCCTCGCCGGGCTTGCGCCCGAGTCCGCTGACGAATTTGGTGACCCGCGCGACCTGCTCCATGTCGGCAGTCGTCGTCCCCACATCCTCGGCGGTCACATAGCGGCCTGCGAGCGAGTCCACCAGCCGACCGTACGCCTGGAACAGCTCGGGCGTCTTGGCTTTGCGGGAATCGCCGATGATCACGGCCTTGCCGCCCCCGAACGGCACGCCCGCCATGGCGTTCTTGTAGCTCATTCCGCGTGAGAGACGCAGCACATCGGTGAGTGCTTCAGCGGTGGATGCGTAGGCCCACATACGGCAGCCACCGGCTGCCGGCCCCAGGCGCGTCGAGTGCACGGCAATGATCGAACGCAGGCCGGTCGGCTCGTCGTACCCGAACACGACTCGCTCGTGAGCGTCGAAATCCGGCATATCGAACATGTCCATCCTCCCACTCCCGCCGTAACCGCCGAAGCCTCGCTGCTTCCATCGGGGCGAGCCTACGCGCCGCGCGACGCACTGCGCGTAACAAAAGTTGCCCCGGAGACCTCGCTGGTGAAGTATTCATCTCACCACGAGCGCCAATAGTGAGACGAGCAATGCAAGCGGAGCTGGACCGGGCAGATGTGCGCATCCTGGATGTGCTGCAGCAGCATGGTGACCTGTCGGCGGCTGACGTTGCCGAGCGGGTCGGCATGACGGCCTCGACCTGCTGGCGGCGCGTGAGCCGCTTGCAGGAGCTGGGGGTCATCAAGGGCCGCGTGGCGCTGCTGGACCGCGAAAAGATCGGGCTCAACGTCATGGTCTTCTCGCACGTGAAGCTCGCCGGGCACGGCCGTGATGCGCTGCTGAGATTCGAGCAGGCGGTGCGCGAGCATCCGGAGATTCTCGACTGCTACACACTGATGGGCGAGACGGACTTCCTGCTGCGCATCGTCTGCCGGGACATCAAGGCCTACGAGGCATTCTTTCTCGATCACCTGTCGCGATTTCCGGGCGTGCAGTCGGTGAATTCCTCGATCACGCTCGCCGTGATCAAGGAGACGACTGCGCTGCCGCTCGCCTCGATGGCCAGCGGCGCTTCCCGCTAGCGGCGCTCACGGAGCGCCATGCCTTCTTGGAATAGGCCGCGAAAGTCGCGTCTTTCGCGGCCGGAAACGCCGCTGATGTCCGAAAACCGGCCGCAGGCCAGGTTTTCGCATTTACCGGCTGCGCTCGAGGATGATCACGCACCGGGACTCCGCCAGTCCCGGCACGGTCACGGTGTGTGAGCCTTCGGAGCGCCAGCCCGGCGGCAGCGCATCGATCTCGGCCTGTGGCCATTTGCCTTTCATCGCCAGCACCCGTCCATCGGGAGCGCACAGGGGCGCCGCGGTCCGTAACAGATCCGGGAGAGAAGCGAACGCACGCGCCAGGACCGAGTCGAAAGGTTGCGCAACCGTCACGCGCTCCACTCTGGAATGCAACACCTCGACGTTGTCCAGTCCCAACTCGCGGGCCGCGTGCCGGACGAAGCGGACCTTCTTGCCGTTCGAATCGATCAGCGTGAACCGTCTGTCGGGATTGGCAAGGGCGAGCGGCAACCCGGGAAAGCCGGCACCCGTGCCGAGGTCAGCCAGCCGGCTGCCGTGCAGATCCGGTTGCAACGAGAGGCTGTCCAGCAGGTGATGAGTCAACATATCCTCACGCCCCCGGATGGCCGTGAGGTTGTAGGTCCGGTTCCAGCGCGCGACTTCATCGAGCAGCTGCAGCAGCCGGGTCGCATCGCGCTCCGCCAGGACGACGCCGAGACCGGCTGCACCGTGGACCAGACGTTGAGCGATGCTGGACAATGAATGCCGCCGGCTTACCCGCAGGAAGCCGGTAGGATAAGGCCGATCGTGAGACTGCTGCTCGTTGAAGATGACCCGATGATCGGCGAGGCGATTCGTACCGGTCTGCGGCGCGATGGCTTCACGGTCGATTGGGTGCACGAGGGCGATGCCGCCGAGCAGGTGCTGCGCACCGAGCAGTTCGATCTGCTCCTGCTCGACCTGGGGCTGCCCCGGGGGGACGGGCTGCACGTGCTGCAGCGCCTGAGGGCGCGTCATTCCGCTCTGCCGGTACTCATCATCACGGCCCGGGACGCAGTCTCCGACCGGGTGCAAGGACTCGACGCGGGAGCCGACGACTATCTGGTCAAGCCCTTCGACCTCGATGAGCTGGCCGCGCGGATCCGGGCGCTCCTGCGCCGCAAATCGGGCCGAACCGCCCCGCAGATCGAGCATCTCGGCGTGGTGTTGGATCCGGCCACGCACCGGGTTACCCGTGATGGTCGCGACGTCGCTCTGTCGCCCAGGGAGTTTGCTCTCATGCAGCTCCTGCTCGAGCGCCCCGGAAACATTCTGTCGCGCGCCCAGATCGAAGAGCGACTCTATGGCTGGGGTGAGGAAGTCGAAAGCAACGCGGTGGAAGTGCACATCCATGCTCTACGGCGCAAGCTGGGAAGCGACTTCATAGTGACGGTGCGCGGCGTAGGCTACCGCGTGAGGCCGGCTGCATGAAATCGCTGCGGACCCGGTTGCTGGTCTGGCTCTTCGGCGGCGTCGTCCTGGTCGGTGTCGCCGGCGGCTGGATGGTTTATCGCAATGCCCTCGCGGAAGCCGATGCCTTCTTCGACTACCACCTGCGACAGACGGCGCTCCTGCTGCGGGACCAGCCGGTGGAGTACCTCGGATCTGGCATTCCCCCGGGGACCGCCGACTACGACTTCGTGGTCCAGGTGTGGTCGCTCGATGGCATCCTCGTTTACCTGTCCAGGCCGCACGCCGTCCTGCCGGCCATCACCACACTGGGCTTCTCGACCGCCTCGACCAGTGAAGGCCGCTGGCGCGTTTACGGTGTACAGGCGATGACGCGAGTCATCCAGGTCGCGCAACCGATGAGCGTGCGCGAGCAGCAGGCCGCGGATCTGGCCCTCCGGACGTTGCTGCCGTTTGCACTGCTGATGCCACTGCTCGTCATACTCATTTGGTTTGTCGTGGGGCATGCGTTGCGGCCGTTGCAGCGGCTGACTCTGCTCGTCAAGTCCAGGAAGGAAACTGCGCTGAGCCCTTTGCCCGATCAGACGCTGCCCGCGGAAGTGCAACCGCTCGTGGCTGCCCTGAATGACCTGCTGCAACGCCTGGGTGCGGCGCTCGAGCGTGAACGGGGGTTCATGGCGGATGCGGCGCACGAGTTGCGCACACCTTTGACTGCGCTGCATCTGCAGGTGGGCACGCTGGCTCGCGCCAGCAACGAGGCAGAGCGGACCGACGCCATGGCGCGGCTCGCTGCCGGCGTGCAGCGCGCGATCCGGCTGGTCGAGCAACTACTGTCGCTTGCGCGGCAGGAGCCCAGAAGGGAGGCTCCGCGAACACGGCTGCGGCTCGACGAGCTCGCCCGCGAAGTCATCGCAGAACTGGTGCCGCTGGCCGATGCGCGCCACATCGATCTGGGAATCTCCGCCCCGGACCCGGTCTTCGTTCTGGGCGACGCCGACGGATTGCGAACCCTGACGCGCAACCTGGTTGACAATGCTCTGCGCTACACGCCCGAGGGCGGCACGGTCGACGTGTCGGTCATGCAGGGTGCCGAACCGGACGGCACCGGCAGTCTGCTCCGAGTCGTCGATACCGGCCCGGGCATCCCGGAGCACGAGCGCGCGCGCGTGTTTGACCGCTTCTACCGCCAGCCGGGAAGCGCCCCTCCTGGCAGCGGCCTCGGCATGGCCATCGTCAAAACCATTGCGGATGCACATGCCGCACGAGTCTGGCTTGATTCCGGGGCCGACGGTCGCGGTCTCGCCGTGACGGTGTGTTTCCCGGCAGCTTGAAGACCCGGCATCAGCCGAGCGCTTTGAGCCGTCGCGGCCGGCCGCGCGGGCGGTAGGGGCGGGGTATCGGAGCGCCACCGTACTCCAGCACTGCATCCGACACGGTGAGGTTGAATGGGTTGCGCACAGTCACGCCCCCATACACCGCTCGATCTGACAGATCTTCGGTCAGCAGCACCGCGCACTGCTGCGCTTGGGCGGCAGCCACGACCAGACTATCCCACCAGTTCAGCCGATAGCGACGCTCAATCTCCCGGGCGGCCGACCCGAGGTCGGCGTCCAATGCACAGGGATCCCATGCGAACAACTCGCGCACGTAATCCCATGCCTCATCGTTGGGAACAGCCGGCCGTATTTTGCGCGTCAGCGTGAAATAACACTCGTTGAGTACTTGAATACTCGTACGCCCACGGCGCTCTCTCCACAGGCGCTCGATCCACGATCGCGCCATGGACCGTTTCGAGGTCTCGCGCGCATCACGTGCATAGACGAAAACGTTGGTATCCACGAATGTGGGGCGAGTCACTTGTCTTTCTCCTCGATCCGACGGAAGCGTTCGGACAGCTCGCGATCGAGGGCGCGAGCGTGAATCTCCTCTCGGGCGGGAGGTCGCCCGCCGACCCATTCGAAGTGCACAGGCTCGTATGAAAGGAAGCGCCGCAGGGCCTCGTCGTACTCGCGCCCGTGCCGCATGTGCTCGTACACGAGGTCGCCCACCAGCTTCGAGATGCTCGTCTCGCGCCTCGCGGCCTGCAGCCGTAGCCAGGCGGCCATATCGTCGTCGAGCGAGAGGGTGATGTTCTTCATGACGCAGGCTCCATCGCGGGCACGGTCCCTCGCCGGAGGCCGCGAATATACACGATTTGAGTGAAATATAACTGCCTATAGAACAATAGGTTAGCGAGCCGGTGGGCGCCAGACGGCCCCTTAAGCCTCTCTTAAGGCGGCTCCCCTATCGTGCGCATCACGGGTCCCTTTGATCCGGAGCAAACGGTTTTGGAGATTCCCATGACTTCCAGGAAATTGTTCAAGAGCCACCTTGCCGCGGCGCTGCTCGGCGCGGCCGCGGTTGCGGCTCCAGTGAGCGCCCTCTATGCGTTCGGAGCGGGCTCCCCGCAGGCGGTCACCCCGCGGCCCGCGCCGACGGTTCCGGCGCCCGCAACCGGCAATCCCAATGCGGTGCTGCCGGATTTCAGCACGATGGTTCAGAAGTACGGCCCCGCCGTCGTCAACATCAGGGTCGTGCAGAAGGTACCGACCTCGTACTCGCAAGAGGAGCAGGGAAACGGGGATGACAGCGGGCCGTCGGAACAGAACCCGTTCGGGGGTTTCCCCTTCGGGCCATTCTTCCGCGGCTTTCCCCAGCAGCCCCCCCAGGAAGTCCGCGGTGAGGGGTCCGGCTTCATCGTGAGCTCTGACGGCACCATCCTGACCAACGCGCACGTCGTGAACGGTGCGACTGACGTGACCGTCCGGCTGACCGACCGGCGCGAATATCCTGCCAAGGTCGTCGGGGTCGATACCAAGAGCGATGTGGCCGTCATCAAGATTGCCGCCAAAAACCTCCCGACGGTGCGGCTGGGCGATGATCGCAGCCTGAAGGTCGGCGAGTGGGTCGTCGCGATCGGTGCTCCCTTCGGGTTCGACAACAGCGTGACCGCGGGCATCGTGAGCGCGAAGGGGCGCACGCTGCCGGATTCCGGCTACGTCCCGTTCATCCAGACGGACGTGCCCATCAATCCGGGCAACTCGGGCGGCCCGCTGTTCAACATGCAGGGCGAAGTCGTCGGCATCAATTCACAGATCTACACGCGCTCGGGCGGTTACCAGGGGGTGTCATTCTCCATACCGATCGACGTCGCCATGCACGTCAGCCAGCAGCTCGAGGCTCATGGTCATGTGACACGGGCCAAGCTCGGCGTCGTGATCCAACAGGTTGACCAGGGTCTGGCAGACTCGTTCGGACTGCCACAGCCCGAAGGCGCGCTGGTATCCAGCGTGGAGAAGGGCGGCGCTGCCGATCAGGCGGGCGTCCAGCCGGGCGACGTGATTCTCAAGCTGAACGGTCAGCCGGTGAATTCCTCGAACGAGCTGCCGGCCACGATCGCAGGCATGCAGCCTGGCACGAACGCGAACCTCGAGATCTGGAGGCAGCACGCGACGCGGAACGTCACAGTCAAGCTGGGCGAGATGCAGGATAAGCGCACCGCGTCCAACGCGCCGGACGAATCGCACGGTGGGAAGATCGGCCTGGCGGTGCGGCCGCTGACCAGCCAGGAGCAGCATGAGGCCAACACCCACGGAGGGCTGCTGATCGAGCAGGCGCGGGGACCGGCGGCGGACGCCGGACTGCAGCAGGGTGACATCGTGCTGGCGGCGAACGGTACACCGGTCTCGAGCGTTGCCGATCTGCGCAACGCGATCGAGAAATCGAAGAGCCACATCGCGCTGCTGGTGCAGCGGGGCGACATTCAGCTCTTCGTGCCGGTCCGGGTGGGTTGAGGCCAACCCAGTTGGCGCGGGATGGGATTGGGGGGTTGCATCGGCGCAGCTCCCCCGACCATCTCGCGCCGAGCCGAGGTGGTGAGGAGCGC
>DASTDD010000275.1:0-3380 GCA_035710545.1 Steroidobacteraceae bacterium | reverse complement strand
GAGCTGCACGTCATCCCAGCCTGCGGCGCGATAGAAACTCACGCCGTCCGGCGGAGCCTCGCGACCGGTGTCCGCCACCAGCATGCGGCAGGTTACGTACTCGAGCCGCGTCATCCACAGGCGGCACTCGTGCAGCCGCGTGAGCCAGCCGGCGAGGCCGACGTGATCCGGATGCATGTGCGTGCAGATGACGCGCCGTACCGGCCGCCGCCCGAGCGCCCCGGCCAGCGCGCCTTCCCAGCCGGTCATGGCTTCGCTCGTGTGCATGCCGGTGTCAACCAGAGTCCAGCCGGCGCCGTCCTCGAGCGCCCATACATTAATGTGATTGAGCGCGGGCATCGGCAGAGGCATGCGCAGCCACAGCACCCCGGGCGCGACTGGCAGCGCCGCGCCCAGCTGCGGCGTGGCGGCGAACGGGTAGTTCAGTGCCGTGGTATCGGCAAATGGGTCGGGAGCGGGCGCGGACATGAGCGGGCAATGTAGGGGATCAGGGCTGCGGGTGCTACAGCTGGGCTGGTGGGCTTTGGGCAGAAGGCGCCCCGTCGCCGCCTGTCAGCCGGGCGGCGCCGGCGGCCAGGGCAGTGCCGACGGCGTAGCACCGAGTGCGCGACTGGCCGCCTCCAGCCTTGCCCGTGAGCGCGCCAGCGATCCTTCTGGCGTCACCCCATTTTGCGTCGCCCATGCTGCCCAGGACTGCAGCGCCAGCGCGTGCCGCCCGGACTCGGTATGCACTTCGAGGGCGTGGACGAGCAGACGCGACTGCAGTTCCCGGGCTGCAGGGCCGCTGGCTGGCAGCGGCGTTCCGGCCTGCTGCACTCGCTGCAGCAGCCGGCGTGCCGGATCCGGCAGTCCTGCGCCCTGCCACGGCTGCGCTGCGCTCGCCAGCGTCAGGAACTCAGGCCACAACGAGCGATGTACAAACGTGTCCTTGCCCTGCAGCAGCTTAGTGAGCAGCACTTCCGGGTGATCCGTCAGCGCTTGCAGTACGCGGAAGAAGAGCCGTCCCTGCGGGTGGGACCACCAAGAGGTGGCGAGCGGGGCGCCCGCCAGCAGCGTAATCGCGCTCGGCAGGCGCTTGTCCTGCTTCAGCAGCAACCCGCGCCGGGCCAGCTCGGCGACCACCCTGTCCACGGCCACATCGACGCCGGTGTGCCCAGACTTGCTGCGCGGAAGCGGTGCCATACGCCGGAGTCTCGCACACCTGCGCTCAGGGTCATGCACTCGCTGGCCCGCGCTGGATTTGCGCGGGCCGTGCCCCATTCGTAAAGTCAGGGTCATGAATCGAGTCTCTCCGTCCTCCGGCGGTGGTGCTTCGTCATGCGATCCTGCCTTAAGGCGATGGCCCTCGCTCGAAGCGAGGCGATCTGAAGGGGCCTGCCGGTGCCGCCCGGTGCATGGTCATATGCGCGTCTCGACGCGCGCGGCGTTTTAGGAGACAGGTTTTGGACAGCAGTGCACGCCAGCACGCGATGCGGCAGTGGAACACGACCGCGTGCGGCGAATTGGCGGGCGATAAGGGCGGTCGCGATTACTTCCTGAATGTGGAACGCGAGCGATATCTTCAGCAACCGTGGCAACGAGAGTTCTTCAGATTCGAGACGTTTTCGGGGCAGAGGGTCTTGGAGATTGGCGTTGGGCACGGCACCGATCTGATGCAATTTGCGCGCAGCGGAGCGACTTGCGCCGGAGTCGACATCACAGACAATCATCTGCAGCTAACCGAACGGAACTTCCAACTCCAAGGCAAGGAGGTCGAGCTGCACAAGGCGGACGCCACGAGTCTGCCGTTCGCCGACAATAGCTTTGACTGCGTCTATTCGTTCGGCGTGATCCACCACATTCCTGAGGCGCAAGCGGTGGCCAGGGAGATCTTCAGGGTCTTGCGCCCCGGCGGGAAACTCATGGCCGGCTTTTACTACAAATGGTCCGCGTTTCATCTGTTCATGAAGCTACTGCGGAATGGAATCGGCAGCGGCTGGCTTTGGACCAAGGGCTATGCAGGCTTGCTCGCGACGATTGAGCGGGGTGCGGACGGGGTCGGGGTCAAGCCTTTCGTCAAGCTCTACAGCAAGCGAGACGTGCGGCGGCTGTTTTCGGGCTTCGACATCGCGGACGTATCGATTCATCAGCTATCGGCAGATCACTACTACCCTCCGGCGCTTGGGCGTCTGCTCCGGCCCCTCATTCCCAGACTGGAAGGAGTAATGGGCTGGTACGTCGCTTGTCTTGCGAGTAAGCCGAGTTGATGTGCCGCGAACTCCTCAACCAGACCGAAATCTGACCAAAACGGCCCGGGTCGCGGGCCAAGCGGCTTGCGACGCTGCGGCCAGCCGGCTCATACCGGCAGCGTAGAACTCAGTCGTTCTGCCCAGCCCTGTTGTCAGCGACGCGCTCCCCCTCGTTCTCAGCCACACGCTGGCGATCGAGGGGACACCGCGATGCGCTCGCACTCACGTGCGCCGCGCACCATTCGTCGGACATGTTGTACAGACCTGAGCTGGCACAGGACGCCAGTAGAGGAACAAGCGCAACGAGGTATGCGATTCTCATGTCGCACATCATGTTTAGGTCTGCTGAAGCGCAATGTAGGACGGCGCCGGCTTTTTGCGCCTGCACGCGGCCGTCTTAAGGTCGTCCGGCGCCGACCCGATTGGGGCAGCCCCCGCTAGAGCAGCCCTTCATGTTTCGTTCAGCTTGCGGTATTCGGCTGCGCGCTCCAGCTTGGGCTTAGTGTCGGATAGCGCCCGCTGCCAGGCAATCAGCCGCGGATGCCGGCGGCTCTTCGCCTGGCGAGCGGGTCTGCTTCACGCGAACACGAAACGCGTGCCGGTGTAGGAGCGCAATATCTTCCCGGGCATCTGTGAACTGGCCTTGTCGTAGAACGCCTGGCCTGTGCAGTGCAGGGGGATGACATAGTCGATGTTCATTTCCTTCAGCGCTGCGATAGTCTGCTGCACATAGTCATCTTGACATGGCGCCGGGTGAAATCCGCCGATTAGCGCATTGCACGGCCTGAGGGAATTTACCGCGCTGGTGTCGTGAGCGCTCTGCCTCTATGCATCACTGTTTCTCGGCTAACGGTAGCCGTTGTATCAATCGGGGCTCGTCGAGGGCGAGATCGTTGACGTAAGGACCGACCGGGTGAGTAACCATGCGAACCTGCGGATACGTCGCTAGCAGCTCTTGAGCTCGTGCGACCTTCGACCCGAGCCAGGTCGCATAGTCGTCGCGACCAAGGATAGCGGGCATCTGGTCCGCGCTGCCGTCGACTTCGATCAGCAGCTGATTGGCTGGCACGGTCACGAGCGCACAGCTCACGATCACATCGTCATCATCGGTTGCGGAGTTCTCCCAGATCACCGCCACCCCAAATACGGGAC
>DASTDD010000274.1:0-31779 GCA_035710545.1 Steroidobacteraceae bacterium | reverse complement strand
CAACCGTGACGCCAGCGGCAACTACTACATCATGAATCTCGGCGCGTCCGCCTGGGGGACTCCGCTCAGCGGCGATGGCTATACCTGGTCGAGCGGCTACACCTGGTCGCAGGGATACACGTGGTCACAGGGATACATCTGGAGCCAGGGGTACACCTGGTCGCAGGGCTATACCTGGTCACAGGGCTACACCTGGAGTCAGGGCTACACCTGGAGTCAGGGCTATACGTGGAGCCAGAGCGTGCCGTGGTGGAAGACATCGCATCCGGGCGCCGCCGCGGCGACGCCGGCCTCGATCGAATCCTGGGTACCGAACGAATAGTCGGATTGTGACGGCCTTCGCGTAAACCGACGTGGGCGCGCGCCGGCGCGCGAACCTGAGTCAACGAACCCCGTGGCGGCGTCGTGCATGGTAGGCCCAGTGAGCACCCATCTACACAGGGGCGTTCGGCGCGCCTCGCTACTTGCCGCTCTCGTGTGTCTTACGGGCGCCATGCTTGCCCGCGCGGCCGACTCGCCCCCGCTCATCCTCGAGCACCTGACGACGGCGGATGGACTGCCGCAGGGCACCGTGTTCGCCACTTTGCAGGACTCGCAGGGTTTCATCTGGCTCGGCACCGAGGATGGCCTGGTGAGGTATGACGGCCACGAGCTGCTGCGCTATGCGTATTCGCGCAATATGCGCGGGAGCCTGCCGGGAAACTACATCCAGGCGATCGTGGAGGACGCTCGACACGATCTGTGGATCGCGATCAAGGATGGCGGCGTCGCCCGCTGGCGTCGCGCCACGGACAGCTTCGAGGTGTATCAACACCGGGCGGCGGATCCCGGCTCGATCGCCAGCAACGCCGTACACGACCTGCTGGTGGACGGGCACGGTCGCGTCTGGATCGCGATGACCGATGCGGGTGTGGACATCCTGGATCCGCCTTCCGGTCGCGTCGAGCACCTGCGTCACGCCGCGGGCGATGCGGGTTCGCTCACAGACGATCGCATCCTGACTCTGATGCTGGATCGCCACGGTGTGATGTGGATCGGAACCCGCAGCGGCCTGGACCGGTGGCGTGCCGATCTGCATGCCTTCGCTCATTTCAGTCGCGATGGCGCGGATTCCGATGGGGGAGGGCACCAGGTCTCGCAGGTCCTGGAGGATCCGGATGGCAACCTGTGGGTCGGCACGCACGATGCCGGTCTCGAGCGTGTTGACCCCGACGGGAAGGTGCTCGAGCGTTTCCGGCACGACGCGCGCCAGCCCACTTCGCTGGCCAACGACGATGTGCACGCGATACTGGAGGACCAGTCAGGGCACCTGTGGGTCGGGACCGCGGACGGCCTCGACCTGCTCAACCGCTCTTCCGGCCAGTTCAGCCACTACCGCCGCGAGGCGAGCGATGCCGGCTCCCTGCGCGACTCCTACATCATGTCGCTCTACCAGGATGAGACTGGCCTGGTCTGGATCGGTACCCGCGCCGGCGGCGTCAGCCGCTGGAATCCGCGCAGCTGGGAGTTCGGCGCCCGTCGGCCGGCGTGGCTGGGAGACAAACTCGTCACCGCTTTCGCCGATGCCTCCGACAACCGCGTCTGGATCGCGACTCTGGGCGGCGGTCTCGTGCAGTTCGACGCCGACAGCGGCAGGGCGGTGAGCCTGGAGGATCTGCTGGGCAGAGCAGATCCCGTCGGCGACCGGCGCGTGATGTCGCTCCGCATGGACCACACCGGCAATCTGTGGATCGGCACCATGGGGAGCGGTCTGCGCAAGTTGCGGGCCGATGGGACGGTGGAGTCGATCGCCGCGCGCGCCGGCGATGCCCACAGCGTGAGCGCGCCGGGCATCATGACCATCCAGGAAGCGCGCAACGGACAGATCTGGATCGGCACGTTCGGCGGTGGCGCGGACATTCTCGATCCCGCCACCGGCTTGATCCGTCAGCTGCCGTTCGGATCTGCGCCCGGCGCCATCAGCTCAGCCAACGTCAGCGCAATCGCTGAAGATCCGCGCGGCTATTTCTGGGTCGGCACCGACGGCGGCGGGCTGGACCTCGTGCGCGCCGATGGCACGCTGATCAAGGTGTTCAGGCACGATGCCGCGGCTCCGGCCAGCTTGCCGGCCAACACGGTGTATTCGCTGACGGTCGATACCCACAACCGTGTGTGGGCGGCGACCGATGGCGGCGGTCTCGCCGAGGTCGTCGGCTCCCCGGCATCTGCCGGTTCGATAAGCTTCAGGACGCTCTCGCGCGAGAATGGGCTGCCCAGTGACACGGTCTATGGAGTGCTGACGGATGCCAGCGGGCACCTGTGGCTGAGCACCGACGCCGGACTGGTGCGCTTCGATCCGGACAGCGGCTCGATCAAGAGCTATCACCGCGAGCACGGCCTGCAGGGCGAGGAGTTCGACTCCGGAGCCTTCTTCCGGCTGCGCGACGGGCGGCTGTGCTTCGGCGGCCCGGGTGGCTTCAACATCTTCGATCCGCTGCGCCTGTCGGAGAGCCGCCTGGCGCCGCGCCTGGCGCTGACGCGGGTGGAGATCATGGGCGTACCCGCGCCCGGCCCCCGGCCGTACTGGCTCCTCGACCGCATCCGTCTCGACTATCGGGCCAACATCCTGTCGCTCGATTTCGGCGCGCTCGACTTCACCTCGCCGAAGCGCAACCGGCTCGCCTACCGCATGGGCGGCCTGACCGATCGCTGGATCGACCTCGGCACGCAGCGCCGGATCACGCTGACCAACCTCGAGCCCGGCGATCATCTGCTCGAGGTCACCGCCGCCAACGCCGACTCGGTCTGGAGTCAGGCTCCGCTGCGGCTGATGATCCACCGCGATCCCGCGCCATGGCGATCATCGTTCGCCTACATGGTCTATGCGCTTGCGATCCTGGCGCTGATTGCTTATCGCTGGCGCTCACAGCGCATGCGGTTCCAGCGCATCGTGCGCGAGCGTGCGCACCTGGAGTCGGAGGTTGCCCTGCGCACCTCGGAGCTGGTCGAAAGCAATCGGCAGCTGGCCGAGGCGGTGCAGGCGAAGAGCAATTTCATGGACCGCATGTCGCACGAGCTGCGTACCCCGATGAACGGCGTGGTGGGCATGACCGAGCTGCTGGCGCGCACCAGCCTGTCTTCCACTCAGGCGCAGCTCACCAGGACCATCCGCTCCTCGGCGCAGGTGCTGCTGCAGATCGTCAACGACCTGCTCGATCTCTCCAAGATCAATGCCGGCAAGGTGCAGCTCGAGGAACTGCCCATCGAGCCGGTGCAGCTGCTGGAGGACTGCGCCAGTCTGTTCATGGGCGCCGCCGAGAGCAAACGCATCGATCTGATCGTCTGTCCGCCGCGCGTGCTGCATCCGCTGCGCGGGGATCCTCTACGACTGCGTCAGATTCTGATGAATCTGATCGGCAACGCCGTCAAGTTCACATCCCAGGGCGAGATCGTCGTCACGGCGGACATCGAAGTGCCCGAGCCCTCGAGCGCGGTGCTGCGAGTGTCGGTGGCCGACACCGGCATCGGCATGGACACGGCCACCATTGCCCGCATCTTCAAGCCATTCACCCAGGCCGATGAATCGACGACCCGGCGCTTCGGGGGCACCGGGTTGGGGCTGGCGATCTGTCGGGAGCTCGCCGTGCTCATGGGCGGCAACATCACGGTCGACAGCCGCCCTCAGGTTGGTTCGACCTTTCATCTCTCGGTACCGCTGAAGGTAGTGCAAGGCGGGCAAGCAGAGGCGCCCGCGCGGCTGCCGCCGCGACCGGTCCGGATCATTACCCGTCGGCCTGCGCTCGCAGAGTCCCTGTCGCGCTATGTGTCGGGCTTCGGGCTGACGGCAGTCCTCGGTGAAGGCGAAGCAGCTGGCGGGCACGAACTGGCGATTGTGGACGCCAGCTCGGGCCTCGAGTACCTGCGGGCCCAGGCTCACGGGACACGTGCGCTGCAATCACTGGTGGTGGTGGCGAGTTCTGGGGAGCTCGCGGCAGCGGGCATGGATCGCCTCGCAGGTACGCCGTCGATCGTGCTGAAGCCCGTTCGCGGCGACACTCTGCGTGGTGCGCTTGCCGTAGCCTTGGGCGTGCCGAACGCGCTCGCCGCCGCGCCCCTGAAGCCCCCGGAAGCCGAGGTTCCGATCGGCGGACATGTTCTGCTGGTCGAGGACGAGCCGGTCAACGCCACGGTGGCCCAGGGGTATCTGACTGCACTTGGCTGCACATCCGTATGGGTCAAAGACGGGCCTGAGGCGGTGGCGCGCAATGCGGCCGAGCGGTTCGACCTCATCCTCATGGACCTGAGCATGCCGACCATGGATGGGTTTGCCGCAACGACATTGATCCGTCAGCGAATGGGCACGAGCCGTCACGTCCCGATCGTCGCGCTGACCGCGCATGATCCGGTCAACTACCGCGAAACCTGTCTCCAGGCGGGCATGGACGACCTGCTGAGCAAGCCCTGCACGCTGAGCGAGTGTGCGCGGGTGCTACGCCGCTGGATTCCCGCCGCCCGGGCCGCATCGGCCCGGCCGCAGTCAGTCAGCGCGGGCGTGCCCGACCAGGGCGCGCCGCCCACAGCTTCAATGGCAGTCCCGAGCCAAGGCTCGATCACCGCGGAAGAATCACCCGGAGGATCGGCCCTCGCCGATGTGGATGCCTCGGCTGTGAGGCGCCTGAGAAACCTCCGCGGCGGAGCCTCGAGCGACCTGTACGGCCGGCTCGTCGATCTGTTCCAGTCCAGCTCGGGACAGGCGATGCAAGAGCTCGCCGCCACGCTCGCGGCTGGCGATCTCCGGAGCAGCGCGGCGGTGTGCCACAGGCTGGGCTCGAGCGCGGCCAACGTTGGCGCGCTGTCCTTCGCGCAGGAAGTCCGGACGCTCGAGCAGGTTTGCGCGAGCGGGGAGGCGAACCGGGCGCGTGCGATCCAGGCGCGCCTGCAGCAAGCGTATCCCGCGCTCGTGGACGAGCTGCTTTCGATCCGCATGAAGGCCAGCGCATGAGCGGGGAGACCTCAACCGCACCGGTCGCGATCGTCGCCGATGATGAGGATCTCGGGCGCCTGCTGCTGGCGGAGTCGGTGGCCGCCTCCGGGCTCGTGCCCGTCTCCTGTGACAACGGCACGGCGGCGCTCGAGGCGGCACTCTCGAGAAACGTGTCCATCGTGCTTCTCGACGTGGACATGCCGGGCATGGACGGATTCACGGTCTGCCGGCGCCTGCGCGCGGAGCCTCGCCTGGCCAGCGTGCCGATCGTGATGGTGACCGGGCATGAGGACTCGGCCGCGATCAGTCTCGCCTTCGAGGCCGGCGCCACGGATTTCATCTCCAAGCCCGTCAACTGGGCACTGCTGCCGAGGCGCCTTGCGTACATCCTGCGAAATGCAGCCGCAGCCGAGCGCATCGAGCGCCTCGCGTACTATGACACCCTGACCGGATTACCCAACCGGCAACGCTGCATCGAGACGGCGCAGCGGCTGTTCACGGAGGCTTCGGCAGCCCGGGAATCGGCGGCCATCATCTATCTGGATCTCAACAGCTTCAAACGGGTCAACGACACGTTCGGTCATTCAGTGGGCGATGCGGTCCTCAAACGTGTCGCGGACAATTTGACTCGAACGCTTCAGGGCTGCCGGCGGACTCTCGAGCACGTGACCGTAGCGCGATTCGGTGGCGATGAGTTCGTGATCCTGCTGCGTCACGAGAACGCGCGCGCAATGGCTGCGCAAATAGCCGAGGCCTGTGCCGCGGCCTTCAAGGAGCCGATCGACTACGAGGGGCTCGAGTTCTACTCGGCGCCCAGCATCGGGGTGGCGATCTATCCGGAGGATGGGCCGGATGTCGCCACCGTCCTGAAGAACGCGGACACCGCGATGTATCAGGCCAAGACCGGGGCGACGGCGGGCGTGGCCATGTATGCCCCCGCGATGAGCAGCCGGCTTCGGGACTGGCTGGACCTGGAAACGCGGTTGCGCCACGCGGTTCAGGACGACACGCTGCGCCTGTCCTTCCAGCCCAAATTCCGCCTGAGCGACAACCGACTGGCGGGCGTCGAAGCGCTGCTGCGCTGGTGCGATGCGGAACATGGGGACATTGCGCCGCAACTCTTCGTCGAGATTGCCGAAGACAGCGGGCTGATCATCGACATGGGCAGCTGGGTGGTGCGTGCCGCCTGCAGACAGCTGCGCACATGGCTCGATCGGGGCCTGAGAGTGCCGATCGCCATCAACGTTTCGGGCAAGGAGCTGCTGCACGGAGACCCGGCCCGCGTGATCGAGACCGAGGCCGCCGCAGCAGGTGTGCCGCCCTCGTTGCTGGAGGTCGAGATCACCGAATCGCTCCTGGTGAAGGACTCCGCGACGGTGCGCCGGGCGCTCGAGAGGCTGCGACAGCTTGGCTGCCGGATCGCGCTGGATGACTTCGGCACCGGCTACTCCTCTTTGGCCTACATCACTCGCTTTCCGCCCGACCGCATCAAGATCGACAAGGCCTTCGTGCACAACGTGGACCGCTCGGCCAGCGATGCCGCGATCGCCAATGCAATATTGTCGCTGGGGACGAGTCTGAGCCTGATCGTCACGGCCGAGGGTATCGAGCGGGTCGGCCAGCTCGAGTGGCTCCGCACCCGAGGCTGTCACGAAGCGCAGGGGTTTCTCCTCTCCAAGCCGCTCGCCGCGGAGGAGCTCGAGCGGAGATTTCTGCGAGCCCCGGACTCGCCGCCGGCCGCAGCTACGGATGCCACCGACCTCCAGAAGCAGGTCCGCAACCAGTAAGAGCAACGTCGGCCGGACCGTCGAGCACGGTCCCCCGTCCGCCGGAACCGTCTGCACGCTCGCGCAAGACCGGTCGCATTTAATCAAGCAGCCCCTGAGCCTCGATGCGAGAATCTGCAATCCCGTGCGATTCGACTATCAACTCGAGGAGCCGTCATGGCAATGAGCGAGACGAAGAGGAAGGAGCTGGGCCGCCGGCGCGCGGCGCCGCTGCTCACCCCGAGCGATCTGGGCGCGAAGGCCTCCGCGCAGATCGCAGGGGGCATGAACACGATTCTGGCGGATGTGTTTGCCTTGTACCTGAAGACCAAGAACTTCCACTGGCACATGAGCGGGCCGCATTTCCGTGACTATCACCTCCTGCTGGACGAGCAGGCCGACCAGCTTTACGCCATGACGGATCCGATTGCCGAGCGCATCCGCAAGGTGGGCGGCGAGACGTTGCGATCGATCGGGCACATCTCCCGGCTGCAGCGCATCAAGGACAACGACGCGGAGTATGTGGATCCGCTGGACATGTTGGCGGAGCTCCGCGAGGACAACCAGTCTCTGGCGGCGCGCCTGCGCGAGGTCCATGAGGTCGTCGATGAGGTGCATGACATCGCGACGGCCAGCCTCATCGAGAACTGGATCGATGAGACCGAGCGGCGCACCTGGTTTCTCTTCGAGGCGAGCCGTCAGCAGCGCTGAGCGGGGGTGTCGCCGGTCGCAGACATGTTGACTCGGCGCGGGCTCGTCGATCCAACACTGCGGACCAACACCTCGGGCGCAACCGTTGCGGCAGACAGGTGACGTGAGCTTGACAATCACTCCGTTGTAGTTGCGCAACGGTTGAATTGCGCGCCGCGAAGCTGTGGCAGTATCCGCGTTCTGCCGGTTATCAGGGGGCGGGTCGTGCACTTCGTGCGGTGGTTGAGGTTGCGGACGTTAGCGCGCGGAATCGCGATGCTGACGATCTTGATCTGCGTCAGCGCGTGCGGAGGTGGCGGTGGCGGCCCGCCGGCGCCGATGATGGGCGCTACCGCGTTCACGACCAATGAGAACGTGGCGCTCCCCGGACAACTCAGCGCCACGGGCGGCAGCGGAACACTGACCTACTCCGCATTGAGCAAGCCTGCCTCAGGCACTCTCACGAGCTTCTCCACCGCCGGCGCCTTCGTCTATACGCCTGCCGCGAATTTCATCGGCTCCGATTCGTTCAAGGTGCAGGTCAGCGACTCGCAGGGCCGGAGCGCTTCGGCGACAGTCGCGATCACCGTGCATATGAACCACGCGCCTACAGCCGACGCTCTCGTAATGCGTGCCGACGGTACGGCACTCGCGAAGATAAACGTCCTCGCCAGCGCGCACGACACGGACGGAGATCCGCTCACCGTATCCATTGCGACGCCCGCACTGGTGGGCAAGGCAACGGTCAATTCAGATAAGAGCGTGAGCATCACCGGCTTGCCGAGCGGCTTCAAAGGGCTGACGCGATTCCGGTTCACCGTGACCGACCCCAGTGGCGCCACGGCGAGTGCCAATGCGGCGATCTTCGTCGGCGCGGACCCCTTTCGCGCGGTGTTCGCGGGCGACGCCTCCGGCAACGGAACGCCGGAGGTGTATCTCACCGACTTTGCGTCGGATCCAGAAGCAATCAGCGCGGCGACGCAGGGCAGCTTCCGTCTCGCGGGTTTCGCGGTGTCCGCAAACGGCGCGACCGTGGCCTACCGCAGCGAGGCAGCGTCCGGCTCCAACCTGGCATTCGTGCGCACCTCGGCACCGGGCCAGCAGGTGAGCATCGCTCTGCCCTCGGGCGCGGCACTCATTCAGGACGCTCAGGGAAAGGACCAGTTCCAGGTCAGCCCGGACGGTCAGTGGATCGCGCTCGTGGCGGGGCAGACCGGCGCCAGTGCGATCTATGTCGTCAATGTGTCCAAGCCGACCGTGGTGAGTCGCGTGGCGCCGGCGGGAGCGGTGTTCATGAGCCAGCTGGCGTTCTCAGCAGACTCGAAGAGCCTGTATTTTCTCGCAAGCAGCCTCGCCTCCGGTGCCAACGAGTCGCTATACCTGGTCGCGCTCGCCGACCCCGGAGCGACGGCGCTGATCTCCGCGGCCAGCGCGCCCGGCAGCAACGACCAGGTGCTGCAGTACTCGGTCTCGCAGGACCAGACGCGGATCCTGGAGGAAGCCAACCGGCACGGTGCCGTCGGCCTTTTCTACATCGACCCGCAGCAGCTGCAGGCTGAGGTCCAGATCAGCCAGAGCCTGGTGGCCGGACAGTTCATTCCCCAGACCCCGTTCAACTCGCCACCCGGCATCGCCGTGAACGCCAGCGGAGCTCAGGTCGCCTACCCGGTCCAGTCTCTCGCGGGCATCAACACCTACGCCGCCAATGTAGCGCCCACGCCTGACCCGCAGGTCGTCGCCACGGGCGCACGGGCGATAGGCTTCCGGCCCGACGACGCCGCGCTGCTGTATTCAAGCGGCGCGCAGGTGTATGAGAGCCCGGTCAAGAGCGGCGCCACGGGGCAGCTCGTCGGCAACGGCGGTGCGGCGTGGTACGACTCCACCGGCAATATCGTTCTGCTCGAGCAGTTTCTCGCCTCGGGCGGCATACCTTCCTCCTATCAGGCGCTGGCCGCGACCGTGCGCGGCTCCTTCGGAACGACTCAACCGATCGGGACTCCCGTCCTGGCCGCCCAATACTTCAACGTCTCCGGCTTTGATCGCGCCGTGGTCCTGCTCGGCGAGGGACCTACCACGGGGCAACCCGCCGCAAGCGTGCATCTCTCTCTCGTCAATGCCCTCGCCCCGGACAAGCTGCTGTATCTCGCCGATTTCCAGACGCCGATGTCGCTCACCTCCGAGGTGGCCAGGATCGTCACCAACTGACTCGCCCGGGCAGCGCCGCCGTGGCAGTTGCCCGGCGTCGCCCCACCATTCCCGGCGCGGCTGCAGCGAACAGTAGGACATCGCTGACTCACGAGTGTCGCGAGCGCCGATGGCGCTTTTCGTGCGTGGACGCCTAAGTTGGAAAAGTCTTCAGGAGGAGATGGATATGCCGGAGAAAGAGACATTGGAGAGAGCCAGGCGCGACAGGCGTCAGGGCAAGGCGCCGAGCACACAAGCAGGCGAGTTCGTCCGCGAGGAGATCGAGCACATTCGGCACGGTGAGCACGGTGCCCGCTCCAGCAAACAAGCAATCGCCATCGGACTCTCGAAAGCCCGCCGCGCAGGCGTGAAACTTCCGCCGCCGAGGCGCGGACAGGCCTCGCGCAAGACCCGCAGAAGCGCGGCGCGCGCTTACGCTCTTGGGCAGGGTGCGCCTGCCAAACGCACCTCGACACCCAAGCGACGGCGAGCCTCCGCTCAGGCGCTGAGGCGGGAAGGCTCTGCGGCCGCGTCGCCTCGTGCGCTGGGCTCGCAAGCCAGATCGGCATCGCGCCGTCGTACGCGCAGCCAGCGCTCCGCCTCGGCTCGCAAGGCTGTAACCACGAAGGGGTCAGCGCGGCGATCGATGGCAGCCCGCAAGGCAGCGCGAACTCGCGAGGCGCGCGCCTCCGCCCAGTAGAGTCGGGTGGGGCTGCGGCCTGCGCGGCCGGTATCGGGCGGCTCCAGAGATTGCGACGGTCCGCACGGCAGCCTCGGGCGGATGGCTGATGCTAGACACTGCGGATCATGCCGCCGTCGATGCGGATCACGCTGCCTGTCATATAAGCAGAACGGGTGCCCGCCAGAAAAGTAGCCATGGAGGCGAACTCCCCCACCTCGCCGTAGCGGCCGGCGGGAATCGTCGCGAGCGACTGCTTCTGAGCTTCCTCCGGACTGATTCCTTCCCGGCGCGCGCGCGCATGATCCAGCTCGGCCACGCGATCGGTGCTGATCCGGCCGGGCGCCAGGCAGTTGACGGTGATGCCTTGACCGGCCACCTCGGCCGCCAAAGTCTTGGCCCAGCCCACCAGCGCCATGCGCAGGGCGTTCGAAATCGCGAGATTCGGAATTGGCTGGATCACGCCAGAGGAGACGATGACGATGATCCGGCCGAAGCCCCGCTCGCGCATGCCGGCAAGACTCAGCCGCGAGAGCCTGATGGCGCTGAGAAACATTGCCTCGAAGTGCTGAGTCCACGCGCTGTCAGAGGTATCCGCGGCTGATCCGGGCGGCGGGCCGCCGGTGTTCAGTACCAGAATGTCCGAGCGTCCGAGCGCGCCGCCCAGCTCGCTGATGGCTCGTGGATCTCGCAGGTCGCAGGCGTGCGCCGTGATCGTGCCGGGACCGGCGCATTCCGAAGCAAGGGCCTCGAGGCGCTCGAGGTTCCGGGCGACGGCAACAACATCGGCGCCTTCAGCCGCCAGGCCCGAGGCGACTGCGCGCCCCAGTCCCCGCGAGGCGCCCGTGACGAGGGCATGACGCCCCTTCAGTCCCAGGTCCACCGGTGCCACTCCTTGATCCGCATTCCCGGATGTTAGCTGTTTCCATCACGCATGCCGATGGGAGTACCCTGCTGCCGGGCTTTGACTCGTTGTGGCTACGCCGGGGGGGACTCTGAGGTGCTGTCGGAGGAGGAGCGCAGGCGTTGCGCCGATGAGCTGTCGCGGGCAGGCAGACTGAAAAAACCGGTGGCGCAGCCCAGCCGTTCATTTCCCGGTCTCGAGGCCCGCGATGCCTGGCGCATCCAGGAACTCTGGGCTCAGCAGCGGCTCGCGCAGGGTGCCCGCTTGATCGGTTACAAGATCGGCTTGACCTCGCCCGCGATGCAGGCTGCCCTGCAGGCCTCCGAGCCGGTCAGCGGCCGCATCTTCGACGATGCCGTCCATTCACCCGATGAGGCGATTGCGGTTGGACGCTTCCTGATGCCGCGCGTCGAGGCGGAGCTCGCATTTATCCTGCACCGGGCCCTGCGCGGCCCCGGCGTCACGCTGGAGGACGTGCTGCGAACGCCGCACAGCGTGGTGCCGGCGCTCGAAATCGTCGACAGGCGAACCGAGATGCCCAGAACACTCGTGGACACGATCGCCGACAACGCCGCCTTCGGCGGGCTCGTGCTCGGCGCGCGATCACTGCCGCCCGGTAGTGATCTGCGCAGGGTCGGAACAACGCTCTCGCGCAACGAGGCGATCGAGGAGACCGGTGTATCCGCCGCCGTCATGGGTCACCCGGCCGCTGCCGTCGCGTGGCTGGCCAACAGACTGCATGCCGCGCAGGCTGCCCTCGAAGAGGGGCAGATCGTGCTGAGCGGCGCCTTCATGCCCTCGGTGGAGGTCCGCAGCGGGGATCGGGTCGTTGCCGACTATGGGACCTGCGGGACGCTGGAGGTTTCGTTCGTCTGAACTCTCGTCGACAGGAACGCACCATGCTCGAAGTCCGCCCGCTCAGACCCGCCGATCGCACGCAATGGGACCTGCTCTGGCACGGGTACCTGCGCTTCTACCGGCAGCACCTGCCTGACGAGCAGACCAACATCACCTTCGCGCGCCTCACCGACACGTCACGTCAACCACACGGGCTCGTCGCGGAGCGGGAGGGCAAACTGGTCGGGCTCGTTCACTATCTGTTCCATCCGTCTTCCTGGTCCATGACCGATGTCTGCTATCTCGAGGATCTGTACGTGGACCCGGCGGCGCGCGGTGCCGGCGCCGGGCGCGCGCTGATCGAGGCCGTCTACGCCGCGGCGGATCGGGCGAAAGTCGGCACGGTTTACTGGCTGACGCAGGAATTCAACGCCGAGGGCCGAGCGTTGTACGACACGCTCGCGCGCCGAACTTCGTTCATTCGGTACGAACGCTGAGCACCCCCGCCAACCGGAACGGGCTGCGCGTCGTGCTCGCCTCAGTTGGACAACTCACTTTGGCGGCGGTTTTCGTAAGCCCGGACATGCGCGTAAGCGATCGCCAGCAACGAACGGGACAATGACTGCGTCGCGTCCGAGCTGCCTCGGCGCAGGAGATCGCCGAGGATCTGTTCAACTTCCGTGCGTCCGCGGCTCTCAATGTCACGCAGCATCGAGGCAGTCAGTGGCGAGTCCGGCGTAGTAAGCGCCCCCAGGCTACGCTGACGCATGCTCTCGCTGGGTGCAAATCCCGCCTCCGCCGCGATCCGCGCACACTCCATATAGAGCTCCGCGGCAAGCGGTGCCGCGTCGGCAGCCGCGATATCCCCTATGGATGCCCTCATCAGGCAGGTGATGCCCGCCAGCGCCGCAATCAAGATCCATTTCTCCCACATCTCGTGCTCGATTGCCGGGCTGAGCCGCGTCTCGAATGAGGCTGCGGCCAGCTCTGCGCGGATGGCCTCCGATCGGGCAGAGCTCGCAGCGGTCCGTTCCCCAAAGGTCAATGTGTGCAGGTCGTTGAGATGGAGGATCCCGCCCTGCGCATCGAGTGCCGCAGAGATGACGCATTCGCCGCCGAGCACAGCTGCGGCACCGAACCGGCGCTCGAGCACATCCAGGTGCCGCATTCCATTGAGCAGCGGCAGGACCGCGCTGCCGGGTCCGATGGCGGGCGCGAAGGACCGGATGGCGCTTTCCAGGTCATAGGCTTTGCAACTCAGCAAGATCAGGTCATAGGGCTGCCGTAGCACCTCGGCCTGGATGGTCGGCGGACCGCGCAGCTCGGCATCGCCCAGTGGACTGCGGATCACCAGCCCTGTGGCGCGCAGCTGAGCCGCACGCGGTCCGCGTACCAGGAACGTCACGTCCCGTTGTGCCTGCAGCAGCCGGCCACCGAAGTACCCGCCTATGGCGCCGGCTCCCACGACGAGAATTCGCATGTCGCAAGCTCCAATTTCGCTATATCGTAGCTCCAGGGAGGACTGGCCGGCAGCTCGCCGCGCGCGAGAGGCGCGCTGCGGGGGTGTTCACCTTGGGCGGGTACGTAAGGGGAGCGGCAGATGCAAACCAGCGCAAAACCGGATTTGAGTCGTGGCGTTGCCATCGACACGCTGCCCGATGGAGCCATGGTGGCGGGGATCGTCGGCGAGGACGAAGTGGTCCTTATACGCCGCGGGGACGCGCTGCATGCGGTGGGAGCCTTCTGTACGCACTATCACGGGCCTCTGAGCGAGGGCCTGCTGGTCGGCGAAACGCTACGCTGCCCCTTGCACCATGCCTGCTTCAGCATTCGCACGGGCAAAGCGCTGCGCGCGCCGGCCCTCGATCCCATCACCTGTTGGAAGGTCGAGCGTACCGGCGATACGGTCTACGTTCGCGAAAAACTTGGCGCGAGCGCTCCGGCTGCGGGAGGCGCACCACGGCACATGCCCCGGTCGGTGGTGATCGTCGGCGGAGGAGCTGCCGGACTCGCAGCGGCGGATACGTTGCGGCGCGAGGGTTACACAGGGTCGCTGACTCTGCTCAGCGCCGATGACTCTCCACCGTGTGATCGGCCGAATCTCTCCAAAGACTTCCTCGCCGGTACTGCACCCGATGAATGGATTCCTCTGCGCACGCCGGAATACTACGCGCAGCAGCGCATCGAGCTGGCACTCGGCACGCCTGTGAGGTCCCTGGACGTCCGCGCACGGCGTGTGGGGCTCGCGAACGGGCGCTCGCTCGAGTTCGAGTCAATGTTGATCGCCACCGGAGCCGAGCCCGTGCACCTCGAGATTCCCGGCGCAGGGCCCATGCCGATTCTCTACCTGCGGTCCTTTGCCGACAGTCGCGCCATCGTCGCGCAGGCCGCCGGCGCGAAGCGGGCGATAGTCATCGGCGCGAGCTTCATCGCGCTCGAGGTCGCGGCTTCCCTGCGGACTCGCGGTATCGAGGTGCACGTGGTGGCTCCGGAAAGCGTGCCGATGGTACGGGTTCTGGGCCCCGAGGCCGGCCGGTTCATACAGACGCTCCACGAGTCGCGCGGAGTCGTATTCCACCTGGGCAGGACCGTGGCCCGGCTGGACGGGAGGCGGGCCGCTCTCAGCGACGGCACGAGCCTCGAAGCGGACTTCATCGTGGCCGGCGTGGGCGTGCGCCCCTCGGTCGAGCTGGCCGTCGCAGCCGGACTCAACATCGATCGCGGGATCGTCGTCAATGAATACCTCGAGACGAGCGCCGAGGGCATCTTCGCGGCGGGAGACATCGCGAGATGGCCAAGCGCGCACTCCGGCGAGCGCATCCGCGTGGAGCACTGGGTGGTAGCCGAGCGGCAGGGTCAGGTTGCCGCCCGCAACATGCTGGGTGCGAACGAGAGGTTCGATGCAGTGCCGTTCTTCTGGAGCCAGCACTACGAAGTAGCGATCAACTACATCGGCCATGCCGAGCGCTGGGACAGCACGCAGATCGCAGGATCCCTGGAGGCCCGTGACTGCGCCATCGCCTACAAGCGAAGCGGCCGTACGCTGGCGGTCGCCACGATCGGTCGCGACCGCCGCAATCTGCAGGCCGAGCTCGCACTGGAAAGCGGCCGGGATCCGGGCGAGCCCTGAGGAGCGCTGGGAGAACCCCGTGCCGATCGATCTGCGCATCATCGCGGTCATTGCCAACGTGCTGCTGGATCAACTCGGTCTGCCGATCCCGGCCATCCCGACTCTGATCGTGACCGGGGCACTCGCGGCGGCCGGCCGGATGTCCGCGACCGCCGTGTTTCTCGGAGCGCTGTTCGCCTGTCTGTGCGCTGATGCCGCGTGGTACATGGCGGGCCGCCTGTATGGCAACTCGGTCCTGAAGCTGCTGTGCCGCATATCGCTGACGCCGGACTCCTGCGTCAGTCAAACGCAGGAACGGTTCGAGCGATGGGGCGGCAATGCGCTGCTGGTTGCGAAGTTCGTGCCCGGCTTGTCGATCATCGCTCCGCCGCTGGCGGGCGCCGTTGGCATGCGTTGGCGCCGGTTCCTGACCCTGAGCACGCTGGGCTCCGCGGCCTGGGTCGGTGCGGCGATGCTGGCGGGCGTGTTGTTCCAGCATCAGATCGAGCAGTTGCTGCCGCGTCTGGCGGATCTCGGATTGACCGCGCTCACCGCGATCGCGGTGCTTCTCGCAGTCTATGTCGCCTACAAGTGGTGGGAGCGGTCCCGGTTCTACGCCGCGCTGAGGATGGCGCGCATCAGCGTCGAGGAGTTGTACCGGATGATCATGGCGGGAGCCGCGCCGCTCATCGTCGACGTCCGCTCGCCCACCGCGCTCATGCTCGACCCGCGCCGCATTCCCGGTGCGCTGCACGTTCCGCCCCACGAGGTTGACAAGCATGTCCGGGAGCTGCCGCGCGACCGGGAAATCGTCGCGTACTGCACTTGTCCCAATGAAGCTTCCGCAGCTCAGGTCGCCAAGCTTCTGATGAACAGCGGCTTCAGGCGCGTACGGCCACTCCTGGGCGGCCTCGACGCGTGGGTCGCAGCGGGCTACAGCGTGGACAGCCTCTCCAACCCGGCAATCACTGTCGGTGAGACACTGAAAGTCGTGTAGGAGTCGAGGCGAAGCGGCGGTGCCATAACCCGGCAGTTGCGCTGACGGCGGCGCCACAGCGGCTTCGGCGCGTAGACTGGAGCCCATCGGCGGCTACCGCTTGTGGAGGCGAGATGGGTATCCTCAAGGCACTCGGCGTGTTGTTCATTTTGGCGTGGCTGGCGCTGTGGCTGTTCGTCAAGATCACGTTCGCGGCGATTCATCTGCTCCTGTTGATCGGACTCGTGATGCTGGTGGTGGGCTTCGTGAAGCGGCAGGCCGCCTGAAGAGCTCACCGAGGAGAATCCCGCAGCCGCCTTGCGGGAGTGAATACCGCCGGGCCGTCAGATCGTCAGCAGCTCCTCGAAGAATCCGCCGATCATCCTGGCGCGATCGACGAAGTGGATCTCCAGGATCCAGTGCCGGCGCTCGCCACTCGCATCCGGCTCGCGCAGGTCGAGATCATTGCCGTGACGGATCGAGAAGCGGTGGCTGTTGGCGGGGGCGGTCTCGTGGGGAAAGTGCCCGATCAGGTGCCCGGCGCTGGTATTGCCAAATTCCCAGCCGGCCTGTCGTGCGAGCTCAGCGACGAAGTCATAGAGCGCCCCGGCGGTCAGGCGCGGATCGTCCCTGAAGCGTTGCTTGCCGCGGGCGAAGGCCGCCTCGATGTCCGCGACCAGCCGGTGCTTGACCGGATCGGTGCCGAGCACGTAGGTGCGGCCAAAGTCCGCCTCCCATTCCTCGAACAAGGGACCGAAATCCAGATACACGAGATCGTCCGCGGCGATGCGGCGGTCGGCCGGCTCATCGTAATAGGTGAGCACCGTGTTGGGGCCGCAACGCACGACGCGCTTGTGCCAGTGCCTGCGCACACCGAACCGGGCTCTGGCGAGCTCGTGGATCTGTTCGCTCAGCTCGCTCTCGAGCAATCCTGCCTTGATCAGCCCGGCAGCTACGATTGCCGCGAACAGGTCCTCGGCTTTGCGCTGCGCATCCGCCAGCGCCTGTTCGACCGTCATTCGCGACTCACCAGGACCGGTCGCCCGGTGTAGTAGTCGGGGAAAGCCCGCTGCAGGCTGCGGACCTTCGGCAGATCGTTGATCGCGATGTAGGGAGAGGTCGGGTTGTGAGTCATATAGTCCTGATGATAACTCTCCGCCGCGTAGAAGCCCTTCAACTCATCTACACGCGTGACGATCGGCCGCGCATAGACATGCGCCGAGTTCAGTTGCGAGACGTAGGCGAGTGCGATGCGCTTCTGCGTGTCGTTCACGTACTCGATGTCGGAGCGGTACTGACTGCCCGTATCCGGGCCCTGCCGGTCGAGCTGTGTTGGATCATGCACGACTGAGAAGAAGATGTGCAGGATCTCGCCGTACGAGATCTGCCCGGGGTCGAACGTGATCTGCACGGACTCGGCGTGGCCGGTCGTGCCGGTGCTTACCATATCGTAGTGCGCGGTGGCCTGGCTGCCTCCCGCGTAACCCGCTATGACCTTCTGCACGCCGCGTACGTGCTCGTAGACTCCCTGCACACCCCAGAAGCAACCGCCCGACAGAACTGCGGTCTGCGGTGGTCCGGCCGCGCGCGGATTGTCCATCGCCGGTGGGGGAATACTGACCGGCTCGGCGGCGCAGGACTGCAGCTGCCAAGTCAGGCTGAGGGCCCCCAGCAGCATCGGCAGCAAAGCGCCCGTCGATCGGCGCAAGGATGAAAAGGTCATAAAAGGCTCCAGGATGCTCGTCGCGTCAGGGTGGGCGCCCATGCCAGGCTCGGGGCAGGCCGCGCGCTCCACGCGGGCCTGCCATATAGACCCGTATCGAGGCCATATGATTACACCGCGAGGACTTCACCCGGACCCCCACTTAGCGACTGCCCCTGGCCGCTCCTCGGCGGCAGCTTGCACTGGCGCCTTCTTATTGGTGATACTTTCTTCAGGTTTCTTTAGAACACGAGCTTAAGCTGGGCATCACCGCCGGCGGGGGGTCGAACCATGGCGATCGATGAAGGCCGTCTGAACGAATTTCTGGGCAAGGCTCTTGGAGACCTGGGAGGCGCCATGAGCGCCGTACTCATCTCCCTTGGCGATGAGCTCGGCTTCTACCGCGCGCTGGCCGCAGGACCGCTGACATCCACGGAGCTGGCGAGCCGCACCGGAACGCAAGAGCGCTACGTGCGGGAGTGGCTCAGTAACCAGGCTGCGGGCGGCTATGTGGAGTACGACGCCGCGTCCGGGAAATTCCACCTCAATGCCGAGCAGGCCCTCTGTCTCGCCGACCCACACGGCCCGGTGGATCTGCCGGGAGCCTATTCGATCGTGCAGGACCTCTTTCACGTCAAACAACGCGCCCTCGATAACTTCCGCAGCGGTCATGGCATGGAGTGGGGAGAGCACCATCCATGCCTGTTTCACGGCACGGAGCGCTTCTTCCGCGCCGGGTACAACGCGCACCTGCTCTCGGCGTGGCTGCCTGCACTCGATGATGTCCTGCGCAAGCTCTCGGCCGGAGGGCGTGCCGCGGATATCGGCTGCGGACACGGCGCGAGCACGCTTCTGATGGCCAGGGCGTTTCCCAACTCCGAGTTCGTGGGCATCGACTATCACGCACCCTCCATCGAGACCGCCCGGGGCCGCGCAGCCGAGGCCGGACTGGGCAATGCGCGCTTCGAGGTGGCCGATGCCACGAGCTATGCGTCGCGGGATCTCGACCTGATCGCCTTCTTCGACAGCTTGCACGATATGGCCGATCCGGCGGGGGCCGCGCGGCATGCACGTCAGGCGCTCAAGGCGGACGGCACCTGCATGATTGTCGAGCCGATAGCCGGGGACCGACTCGAGGACAACATGAATCCTGTGGGCCGGGTCTACTACGCGGCCTCGTCCCTGATCTGCGTACCGGTCTCGCTCGCGAAGCGCGGTCCCGCGCTCGGAGCGCAGGCGGGCGAACGCCGTTTGCGCACGGTGGTCGTGGAAGAGGGAGGATTCTCGCGCTTCCGGCGCGCAGCCGAGACGCCATTCAACATCGTGCTCGAGGCGAGGCCCTGATCCCAGGCGCTGCAGGCGCGGTGGCGTTACCGAGTCAGGTGGCGACACCACGCCGGGCTGGCGCTGCCGGGCTCGCGCCACCGAGTCGCGTTGACGCTGGGAGCCGTGTTGACGCTGGGAGCCGCGTTGGCGCTACGGAGCCTGGGGATGAGGGCGGCGCCTCACCGAGGCCAGGAAGACGCTCGCCGCGCCTGAGCTGGCCGGGCGGCAGGTCACCAGTCCATCGTCCTCACGACAGCGGGCTACGTCCACCGGTCCCAGCGTGAGCGTCCCGGTGGCCGCGGTCGTGATCTCGACGGGGCCCTCCACACAACAGACATAGGTCTCAGTCCATCCGGCCGTCTCGATCCGCTCCGCGGTGCGGAGCGGCACGCATCTCGCGGAGGATTCCGCGCGCTCTTGCGAGACGATCAGGTTCAGGTCGGAGCTCGCACCCTCCAGGAGCCGGCACGCCGTGGCCCAGGCGCCATCGAAAGTCGCCAGCTGGCCTATGCGCGCGAGGGTGGCGCCCCCATGGACGCCAAAATCCAACTCGACGCCCGCGCCGCGCACGAGCACCAGCGTGCGCTGGTAACCGGGGAAATGCGAGAAGGGTCCGGCGCGATCGATGGTGGCGAGGCTGAGCCGCCAGTCAAACGGCACGGGTTCGGGCGGCTCGCGGCAAATCTCCCGCGTGACACCGCCACCGTTCTTCCACGGCACGGCCGGGTATTTCGATTCCCGCAATAACAGCATTGCGCGTAACCAACTGCTGCGACCATCGGAGTATGGCATCGCATCAGCGGCACGCGCAGCCCCCACACGGCGTATGCCTTGTGTGGGTCGCTTCAAATTACCCGGCCGGCACCAGTGGCCGAATCCGCTGCTTACTTGCGAGTTGCCTTCTGCGAGGGCTTCTTTTCCAGCTCGCGCAGCAGCTCCGCGTCGCGTTTGTCCTGATCGCGGCCGCGCGCGCGAGCGAGCGCAGCCTGCTCCTCAGGCGTGAGCGTCGCGGAGGCGTCCTTGGCTGAGCCCTTTATCTCCTTTCCCTCGCGGCCCTGCTCTTCGACGAAGTGTCTGGTCTCATCGTTATACTGGCGGGCGGACTCGTAGTCGCCTTCGCCCTGATTCCTGGATGCCATGCGATTGATCCCCATCCCGCTTGCTACCGATAGGCGGATACAAAGCAAGTCCCGTTCCCCCCTCGGATCGTCCAGCCTTCAGTGGGGCGCAGGGCCTTGCGTGATGCGGACCAGATCGTCGGGGCGCAGCCACTTGGCGAATGCAGCCTGGATCTCGCCTGCGCCGAGGGCGATGTAGCGCCGCGCAGCGAGTGTTGGCTCATCGAGGGGCAGGCCGAGATCCACGCGGCCGAGAAAGCCGTGAGCGATCTCATCCACGCTCGACTCGCCGAGCGGGATCTGCCGAATCAGCATTGCCTTGATACGCACGAGCTCGTCCTCGCTCACGGGCGCGGTCTGCATCGCCTTGAGGTCGCGAACCACGATACCGGCGGCCCGGCTCACGTTGTCCGGGTCGCTGGCGTATTCGACCAGATAAGCGCCGCGAGTCCGGCCCGCCTGCAGGATCGAGCCGACGGAGTACACGAGTCCCGCGTTCTTGCGCAAGTCAACGCTCAGCCGTGTCGAGTAGAAGCCGCCGCCCAGCAGCGCGTTGCCGAGCTCCAGCGCGTAGTAGTCGGGGTCGGCCCGTGTCAGCGGCAGGTTCTGCGCCAGCACGGCGATATCCTGCACCCTGCTGTCATCGGGTACCGCGATGACATCGGACCGGTTCGGCGGGGCCGCGGGCAGATCCGTGTCCGGCTTCGGACCAGAGGCTTGCCATGCTCCGAAGTGGGCCTCGATCGCGGCCCGCGCCTGCGCGGGGCTGATCTTGCCGATCACGACGATGGTCGTCAGATCGGGCCGGAAGACCAGGCGGTAGTAATTCTTGACCGCCTCGAGCGTCAGTCCCCGCACGCTCTGCGGTGTCGGCACCCGCAGGCTCGGATCGGTCTTCGGATACAGCGCCTGCCGCAGAGATCGCTGTGTGAGCCAGCCGGGGCTGCGCGTGCGCGCGTCCGCTCCCTGCGCGACCTGAGTCCGAATGACCTTCATGGCCTCCTCGGGCAACGCGGGATGAAGCTCGTTGTCCGCGAGGAGCTCGATGCCCCGGTCGAAGTGCTCGGCGAGGGTCTGCACGAAGAAATCGGTGCCGGCGCGCGCGCGGGCGCCGATCGTATCCAGCGCCTGCTCGAAGGCCACACGGTCGAGCGATTCGGTGCCGAAGGAGAGCAGCTGATCCAGCACCAGGTGCACGCCTTCCTGCCCCGCGGGCTCCTCGGTTTCCGGCCGGTTGCGGATGTGCCCGAACACGCTGATCGTGTCGCTGACATTCTCGCTCTGCACGATGAGGGTCAAACCGTTCGGCAGGACGCTGACGATGGGATGCAGAGTCGAAGGCGGCAAGCTGACACGGCGTAACGCCGCCTCGGCCCACGAGGGCAACGCGGTAGGCCTGGCCTCGCCGAGCGAGATGGCCTCACGCCCTCCGAAGCCTCCGGCCTGAGAGGACACCGGTTTGCCGGAGCCGTGCGGCAGCATGACCGCGGAGACAGCGTGATCCAGGTCCAGGTACTTGCGCGCAACCCGGTTCACATCCTCGACCGTCACTTTGTCGATCCGCTCCAGGTCCTCTTCGGGCGATCTCAGCCCGTACAGGGCGACGGCATCCGACCAGATGGAGGCCAGCTCGCTGATGGAGTTGCGCGGAAACTGCGCGGCGCTGCGCTCCTGCACCTTGGCGGCCTGGACCAGCTCGGGCGGCACGCCTTCGCGCACCACGCGGCCGAGTATGCCCCGGACCGCGCTCTCCAGTGCCTTCGGATCATCGCCCGCTGAAAAGGAGACGCTGGTGTAGATCAAGCCGGCCTGCGGCAGCGGATCGAGGGCGAACTCGGCATCGAGGGCCTTGCCCTGAGGAACCAGACCGTAGAGATCGAACCGATGACTGCTCAGGACATCGGACAGGACCTCCAGAGCCGGAAAGTCCGAACTGTCGAGCCCGGGGACGCGCATCGCCAGCAGCTCTGTGCCGTTCGGACGGTCCGTATCGACCGTGAACGAAGCCGCATGGGCCGGCTGTGGATGCACTTCGGGTCTCGCGGGCAGCTTCTTCGGCTTGATGGTCCCGAACAGGCTCTTGATCTCGACCAGGGTCGCGCCAGGATCCACGTCTCCGACCACGATGAGAATCGCATTGTTCGGCGCATACCACCTGTCGTGGAACGACTTGAGCATCGCAGCAGTCGTTTTCTCGAATGAAGGTCGCGTGCCGAGCGCATCGTGGGCGTAGGGCGTGCCGGCAAACAAAGCCGCACGCACCTTCTCGTAGAGTGTGTAACCAGGACTGGACACGTCCTGCGCGACCTCCTGCTCGATCGCGCCGCGCTCCTGCTTCCAGCCAGCAGCCGTGTCGAGTACGCCTCGCATCCGGATCGCTTCAACTCGCAGAGCGACGTCGAGATCCTCGGCCGGGACCGTGAACAGATATTGCGTCAGGCTCTCACGGGTGTTGGCGTTGAAATTGCCACCGAGCACGCTGCCGATGTCGGCGAGCTGGTCCGCCGTGAGTCCCGGGCTGCCGCGGAACATCATGTGCTCCTGTGCGTGCGCCGTACCCGGAAAGCCGGCCGGTGCCTCGTCGGAGCCGGCGAGGTAGTTGACCGATGTAGCAACCACCGGGGCCAGCGAGTCACGCACGATGATCACGCGCAGGCCGTTCGCCAGAGTTGCGCGGACCACATCCAGGTCAGCGGCTCCGGGTTGCGCTTCGGGCGCCTGCTGGAAGCCCCAGGATGGCGCGCCGGCCAGCAGGAGTAGAAACGAAGTCAGACGGCCCGCAACGCGGGCCCAGCCGCGCCAGTTTCGGCCAGTGCAAATTCCCAGTATCGTGCGCATCCCGATACCTTATTCGATTTTCCTGCCATCCATCATCCGGATTTCCGAAGGGAGCGCAGCCGTGATTCCGATCGCCCACTCACGCTGGCCAGCCGTGCTGGCCGTGACCGCAAGCTTTGGCTGCCCGGCTGCAGTGGCCGAGGATGCGCCGGCCGGTGCGCCGGCCGTGCTGGCCGTTCATTGCGGTCATCTCATCGATACGATCGAGGGCAAGGTGCTTGGGGAGAGCACCGTGGTGATCGATGGCAAGCGCGTGCGGGAAGTGACCGCGGGCGCGGGCACGCCCGCGGGCGCAACAGTGGTCGATCTATCCTCACAAACCTGCATGCCGGGGCTGATCGACGCACACACTCATCTGACCTCGCAGTTCGGTCGAACGACCTACATCGACAGATTCCACTGGAACCTCGCTGACTACGTGCTGCGCTCGACGGTCTATGCACGCCGGACGCTGCTCGCGGGTTTCACGACCGTCCGCAATCTGGGCGACTCCGATAACGAGTCCGTAGCGCTGCGCGATGCGATCAACTCGGATGTCCTGGCCGGTCCGCGTATCTTTACCGCCGGCAAAGCCATTGGCTCGACTGGAGGACACGCCGACCCGACGGATGGCTACCGATACGACCTTGCGGGCGATCCGGGCCCGATGGACGGCATCATCAACGGCGTGGACGATGCCATGAAGGCCGTGCGCGAGCACTACAAGAAAGGGGACGATCTCATCAAGATCATGCCTTCCGGAGGTGTCCTCGATGCGAGCTCGAGCGGCGAGAATCCGCAGCTGACCCTCGATGAGATCAAGGCGGTCGTCAGCACCGCTCATGACTACGGCTTCACAGTCGCCGCTCATGCGCATGGGGCCGAGGCGATCCGGCGGGCGGTGATGGGCGGCGTGGACTCCATCGAGCATGGCACGTACATGAACGAGGAGGACATGAAGCTCATGAAGGAGCATGGCACGTGGTATGTGCCGACGATCATTGCCGGCGATCACGTCGCCACCAATGCGAAGATACCGGGGTACTACCCGCCCCAGGTGCAGGCCAAAGCCGCGGCAATCGGACCGCTCATCCTCGGAACCGCAGGGCGCGCATACAAGGCCGGTGTGAAGATCGCCTTCGGCACCGATGCGGGCGTCTATCCGCACGGCGAGAATGCTCACGAGTTCGAATTGATGGTACAGGCGGGCATGCCACCGATGTTCACCATCCAGGCGGCGACCATGCACGCCGCGCAGCTGCTGAAACATGACAAGGATCTCGGCAGCCTCACGGCCGGCAAGCTGGCGGACCTGGTCGCCGTCCCCGGCAATCCCGTGGAGGACATCAGCCTGATGAAGAAAGTCAGCTTCGTCATGAAGGAAGGCGTGGTGTACAAGCGGGATGGAAAGCCGGTCGAGGTCAATCCCTGAATCGACGTCGCGGCGGCGCCGGGTCAGGGCGGACTGAGCACCGCGGACCGAGCACCGCGGACTGATCACCGCGGACCGAGCACCGCGGACTGAGAAGCTAGCGCAATCCCACGTCCCTGGGTTGGTTTGCGGCATCCAGAGCGCGCAGCACCTCGGCTGCGGGCTGCTCGAGCGCCATCGGCGTGCGGCTGACTATGGCAACGCTGCCGGTGGCTGCGGGGACCAACAGACCGGAAAAGCCATCCTCCGCGAACGACACATGGCCCTTGACGTGCTCGTTCTCGAGAATCATCACGGTGACCGGTCCGGAGGACGTGGTAACCACGAGATGAGGCACCAGGCGGCCGCGAAAGCGGCAGCTCGAGGCATATACCACGGTGTCCATCCCGGGGCCGAGTCTCACGCCGGTGCGTCTCAGCACGCCGGCGAGCTCCGCCGCGGTGACCGGTTCGGTGCGGTGCCAGCTGTCCGGCTCGCCCTCGACGTGAGTGACGACCTCGGACGCAAGGCTCGCGCTCGGTCGGGTGATCCACAATGTCATGGCCACGAGCAGGCCCGCCGCGAGGCTGCCTGCGATGGAAAGGCCGCGATACCAGGATCTGCGCGCGGCAGCCGGCGGCCGGGCCGGCATCGGCAGTATCCGGCCGCGCGGCTCGATCCCCAGCTTCTGGGGATCGATCTGCAAGGCATGCCGGATGCGGGCATCGAATCCCTGCAGCTGTGCGCGCCAGTCCCGGCATTCCGCGCAGGAGTCCAGGTGCGCCTGCAGCTGTGGGGACAGCGCCTGCGGGTCGGCACCGATCAGCTCGCGCATCTCCTCGCAGCTCACGGCGCACCCGTGGCGGCGGTCACGCCCTGCGCCGTGCTGGACCCGAAAAGATCCTTCAGCTTGTTCCGCGCCCGAAAGAGCCGTGTCAGGACCGCGGGCACCGTCAGGCCGAGCTCCGAGGCGATCTCATCGCTCGTGAATCCTCCGAGGACCTGCATGACCAGTGGCTCGCGGTACTCATCAGGCAATGAAAGGATGGCACGCCGCAGATCCACTATCTCCGGATCGGGATCGGTGAAAGCAAGGGCGATGTCCTGTCGCGCGACGCATTCATCCACGTCGACCGTCACCAGTTTGCGCCGCTCGTGCAGCCGGGCGTGCTCGCGTCGCGCGATCGTGAGCAGCCAGTGCCGGGCAGCGGCGGGGTCGCGCAGTTCCGAGCGCGCGCGCCAGGCCCGCAACATCGTCTCTTGAACGATGTCCTCGGCGACCGCACGGTCGCGCGACAGCCAGAAGGCAAAGCGCACCAGGTCCGGCCTGAAGCCTTCCAGCAGGCGTTCCAGAGATCCATGGGTTTCCCCAGGTCCCGTTTGGGTCATGTCCCGACTCGAGTCGCCATAGCCCGTGCGATACCGTGTCCAGGGCCGCACACTGTAACGGATCGCCCGGACCGGGTCGAAATCGTCGAAAGGCAGGCCTGACTCCCCCTCATCGAGCAGGGCTGTGCCGGCGCCGGCCGGCTGGCTGTAGAGGCTCACCCCTATCAGACCGGCTCAGGGTGATATTCATTGCGCCGACGGGAGCAGCGGCCTGCAATGCGCCGATAGCGTCCGGTCACGCTGCGGCAGCGGCCCGCAATAACAACGTGGCCTCGACGGTCTAATATGCCATGACACGCCGCCGGGCAGCGGCCTTACCACGGGAGAGAGGCGATGCGAGTGCTGTTCGATTGGCTGATTGACTGGCCGGCGCGCGTCGCCAGGCACCTCACCTGGATCGCGCCGTTGTTCGCCCGGATCACCGTCGGTTGGGTCTTCCTGTGGAGCGGCTGGGGCAAGCTGCACAACCTTCCGCAGATTACGCAGAACTTCATCGGCTGGGGAATTCCCTTCCCGCACTTCCTCACGCCGCTGACCTCCGGAATCGAGTTCTTTGGCGGCTTGTTTCTGCTGCTGGGCCTGCTGACGCGCATCTCGGCCGGGGCGCTCGGTGTAACGATGGTCGTCGCCATTCGCGCCGCCAAATGGGGGGATGTCGATTCGCTCGAGACCCTGCTCGGGTTCGACGAGTTCGAGTATCTCGCGCTGTTTCTATGGCTCGCCATCGCAGGTCCCGGGGCGGTCTCGCTCGATCATCTGCTGACACGGCGCTTCGGCCGGGCACCGCCCGCGCCGGCCCTGAGCGCCAGGTGACCGGTGCTCGGGCCGTGAGCCGGAGCCGCAAGCCGCCGCCCTGGACGGGCGCAATAAATGAACACGTGGAACGGTCTGCTCATGCGGGTAGCCGACGCAAGTGGGCGTCACCACCTCCATCCTTCCACAACCGACAAGGACACGACCATGCGCTTTAAAACCAATCCTGGCCTGGCGGTCGCGACTGCCGCGGCGATGCTCTTCGGATCGGCACTGACCTCGACGGCCGCGGCCGCCGACGCGACCGTCCACTGTACGGGCGTGAACTCCTGCAAGGGCCAGTCCGCGTGCAAAGGCGCCAACAACGCCTGCAAGGGACAGAACTCCTGCAAGGGCCAGGGCTTTCTCGAGATGAGCAAGCAGGACTGCAAGGCCGCACAGGCGAAGGCCGAAGGGAACAAGTCCTCGTAAGGAGCGCGTACCGGCACGCGGCGGCCGTGGCCGCGTGTGACAGCGGCGGTCGGGTCGGCAGACCCGGCCGCCGATTCCGGCCGCGGCGGTATGCTCAGGGCGTCGAGTCGGGCGCTCGGGTGATGGTGAGGCGTGCCTGCGAGCCATAGGTCCCGACCAACTCGAGCGTCAGCTCGGTTGCCGCTGGCAGGGAGAACTGCAGGATCTTGTGAGGCGCTTTGCAACCGCGCCGGCCCTGATGGTCGGCAACCGGGAGCAAGTGTCCCCCCGAGGCGATATCGACCCAGAACGGCTCATCGAGGGATAGCCGATACAGACCGGCCTGTGGGACCCGCAGGTGCGCGACGCCACCGAATCCCTTATCCGGCAGGGATTTCTTGGCCAGCACGACCGGGTAGCGGACCTGCGCCTGAGGGACCAGATTCAGCACGTACAGGCGGTCCGCGCGCAGGAGCGGCGCCGAGGCAGAGTTGACTCCGGCCTGCACACTCTCGGATGAGCCTGAAAACAAGGCACGCTCGTGTCCAACGTTCCAGGTGAACGTGGCGCACGGGTCTTCGATGTCTGCGCCGAACGCCACGCGGCAGAACACAGCGGCGCTAACCAATGCGAGCAGTGTTGCACCTCGCATAGCATCAACCCCGGGCGCGCAGTCGCGCACGCCGCTGAGGCGAAGCAGGGCGGCTGATCCTGCGTGTGGGGGTACCAGCAGGCCGCACGCGGTCAGAACTGACGGAGGGGACTGCCGTCGCCGGAAAGGCAGCTGGCAATTGCTTGCGGATGTTTGCTTCGAGCGTGCGATAGGCTGCAACGAGCTCGGTCCCGAAGGGTGTGAGCGCCGCGCCCCCTCCGCCACGGCCGCCTACGCTCATCTGGGCAGCGGCCTGCTGAAAGGAGGTGTTGATATCTTCCAGCAGCAGCCACGCGCGCCGGTAGCTCATCGCCAGGGAACGGGCCGCCTGCGACAGGGAGCCGGTGCGCCCGATACTCTCCAGCAGCGCGATCTTCCCGGGCCCGACCGAGCAGTGCGGACCGAAGTCCACGCGAAAGCTCACTGACATATCCGCCATCGTCCGCACTCCGCTTGTGCTCGGCTCAACCGGCCGGTCCCTGCCGTCTATCTTACGCCTGCATAACGGGCTTATTGTCAAGCTATAGATTAAGTAATGGGCCATTCGATTCAGGCAGCTCGGGGAGCGGGCGCGCAACTCCAGTGCACAGTTGCGACGCTGCGCACAGTTCCGGTCCACCGGTGTTGGAGACGGAGCTCAGCTGCTCGAGGTTGCGGAAAGCCGCACGCCCGGCCGGGGCAAATCAGAAGTTGGTTCACGGTCCCCCGTGTTTCGATATGCTCTGCTACACTGCGTCAACGTTGATTTGACAAGGCGTCGAGCGATGGGACGGGAACAACAACTACGAATCGCAGCGTTTGCCTGCTTGCTCCTCGCCGCCTCCACGGCGCAGGCGCATACCCGCTCGCACTCGCATCACGGCGTGCGGGTGCGGTCGGACGAGCCCGCGCTGCGTTCCGCCTCCGCGCTGGTTCTCGATGCTACGCACGCCTCGGTGCTCTATTCCCGCAAGGCGGACGTGGCGGCGCCGATCGCCTCGATTACCAAGCTCATGACGGCACTCGTCGTGGCTGATGCCGGGCTGCCGCTGGACGAGCCCATCACGCTCAGCTCCGAGGACAAGGTGACCGGCAAGGGAGCCTTCTCCCGGCTCACAGTGGGGACGACCCTGACCCGTGGCGACCTCATTCACCTCGCCCTGATGTCCTCCGAGAATCGGGCAGCGCATACCCTGGGCCGGCACTACCCGGGCGGATTGCCGGCCTTTGTCCAGGCCATGAACGCCAAGGCCCGGTCGCTTGGGATGACCCACGCCCACTTCGTCGATCCGGCAGGTCTGTCGAGCGAGAATGTGGCGAGTGCCGAGGATCTCTCGCGGCTCGTGGAGGCGGCCTCGCAGAATCCCATCATCCGCGAGTACTCGACCTCGCCTGATTACGAAGTCGAGGTGGGGCGGCGGATGCTCGAGTTCCGCAACACGAATGCCCTCGTCTCCAATCCGAGCTGGAATATCATCGTCCAGAAGACCGGGTATATCAGCGAAGCCGGCCGCTGCCTGGTGATGCAGGCGGTCATCGATGGGCGGACGGTCGTCATCGTCCTGCTCAACTCCGTGGGCAAGTACACCCGTGTGGCCGATGCCGTGCGCATTCGACGCTGGATGGAAGCCAAGCTGAACGCCCCGGCCACCCACCTCGTTGCGGACAAGGCCTGAGTCGGTTACGGCGCCGAGGGGGCCGAAGCGCTGGCCGGGGGCGGTTGCAGATAGAACGAGAACTGCGCGCGGCAGGCTCTCAGGAAAGAGAGCAGCCCGTACCCCGCCTGACGCAGCACTGCGCGGTGCGTGGTCCACACGACCACTGCCGCCCCGACAAAGAAGACACGGTGAGCCAGCTCAATGGGTATCCGGATCGGCACTGCGTGCCGCGCGCGGATCGCCAGCAGCAGATCCGACTCGAAGCCGATGTGTGCGAGCTCATCCGCGACCAGCACTCGACACAGCAGCCGTAGTCGCTGACATCGCGTCGCGACCTCGAGCGCGCGGTAGTACACATTCCCGATGAGCTCGGCGGTGAGCAGCACGCAAAGATAGAGCTCGAAGTGCGCGAGCCGGCGCACGCGGCGAAATACCCAGTCCGTCCAATCATCCCGCCGCGCGGGAATCGCGTGGTCGGCCATGAAGCGGCCGAGAAGGAAGGCGTGCTGCTGCTCCTCGCGCACGAGGAGCTCGGTCGCGCGGGCGACCGCCGAAGCGTCGTTCTCGCGGGCAAACCGATAGGCCGCAGCCAGCAAGTGGGTCCCCGCCGATTGCTCGCCGAGCTGGAACGTGGCGATGGAGCGAGCAATCAGGTTCCGCTCGTGCGTCGTGAGCTGATCGGACACCCCTTCCGGCAGCCGCCGTGGATGCAGCGAGTGGTACTCGAAGTGATCCAGCCACACTTTGAGATGGGGAAGCACGGGATTGCCCTCGCGACCTGTCGACGTTTCCCAGCCTGGACGGAGATTCAGCCGAGGTCGTGGCGCAATTCGGGCAGATTCGGGCAAGCGCTGTTCCGCGAGCGTTCCGCGAGCGGCGCGAGCTGGTAAAGTGCGGCGCTCCGGGCGGGCCCCGCGCCAGTCCGCCGCTCAATGAGCCTTCGCCGCGCCGTCAACGACAGAGGACACTCATGCTTCGCCATGCTCACCTGCTCGCCGCGAGTCTGTGCACCGCAGCCGTTCTGGGAGCGCCCCAGGCTCCAGCGGCCGAGCACATTCCCGCCTATATCACCAAGGCGGTCGAGGATCCGGCCCGGCCCGCGGAGGACAAGCAGCGCGACGCCGAGCGCAAGCCCGCCGAGACGATCAAATTTGCCGGCATCAAGCCGGGCGATCGCGTCCTCGAGCTCGTTCCCTCCAAGGGATACTTCACGCGCTTGTTCAGCAAGGTCGTCGGGCCCAAGGGCCATGTCTACGCGATCTCTCCGCCGCGCCGGCCCAATGCGCCGGCCGATGCGCCCGATCCGGCGGCGGCAACGAAGGCCATAGCGGCCGAGCCCGGCTACTCCAATATCACCGCCGAGTCCCGCAGCCCCGCATCGTTCGCCAGTGGCGAGTCCCAGCCCGTCGACGTCGTGTGGACTTCGCAGAACTACCACGATTTCCACAACGTCCCCAACCTCGACATCAACGCATTCAACAAGGCCGTCTTCGATGCGCTCAAGCCGGGTGGCCTGTACATCGTGCTGGATCACGCCGCTGCTTCGGGATCGGGGGCGCGGGATACCTCGACGCTGCATCGGATCGACCCGGAGGCCGTCAAGACGGAGGTGCTCGCGGCGGGATTCGATCTGGCGGGCGACAGCAACCTGCTGCACAACCCCCAGGATGATCACACCCTCAAGGTGGTCGATCCCTCGATCCGCGGCAAGACCGATCAGTTCATCCTGAAATTCCGCAAGCCGACGAAGTAGGCTGCTCAGAACGACTCGGCCCAGGGGCGCAGGTCCACCTCGAACGACCAGGCGTTGCGGGGCTGGCGCAGCACGTCCAGATAACTCTGGGCGATGCCATGGGGATCCAGCGTCCGGTCATCAGTGTCGGGCCGGGTGGCGCTGCGGACCGAGCCGTCTATCAGGAAGTGGGCCACGTGAATGCCCTGGGGCCCGAGCTCGCGTGCCGCGCTCTGCGCCAAGCCACGCAGAGCGAACTTCCCCATCGCAAACGGAGCGGATTGCGCAAAGCCTTTGACGCTGGCGCTCGCCCCGGTGAGAAGGATGGCGCCACGACGGTGAGCGAGCATTCTGCGGGCGGCCTGCTGAACGACCAGAAACCCCCCGTACGCCGACACGGCCAGTGATTTCCGCACCTCCCCAGGCTCCAGACTGACCAGCGGGCCACGCAGGCGCGCGCTCGCGTTGTAGAGCACGACGTCCGGCTCGCCGAGCCGGTCATCCACCTCCCTGAACAGCTGTTCGACTGCCGTCGGTTCGGCGGCATCGACCGCAAACGCGGTGGCACCGATCTCGGCGGCGTACGCCGCGAGTCGCTGGGGGGAGCGAGAGGCGAGCCCCACCCGAAGCCCGGCGGATGCGAGCGCCCGTGCGACCGCGGCGCTGATGCCGGCACCGGCGCCC
>DASTDD010000273.1:0-2965 GCA_035710545.1 Steroidobacteraceae bacterium | reverse complement strand
ATGCCGTGAAAATGCTCAATTCGCTCGAGTTGACCGGACGCGCCACGAGCCACGTGGAGGAGATTCCCGAGCTGCGCAGCGTGCTGCAGGCTGATACCGGCCGCGCCGCGCTCGCGATGCGGGCGGCGGCGGCGGCGGCTGGGATCGATGTTGGCGTCGCCTCTGGATTCCGGGACTTTCAGCGCCAGGTCGCCATCTGGACGGCAAAGTTCAAGGGCGAGCGCCGCCTCCTCGATCGCCGGGGCCTGGAGATCACCCATGCCGCTCTCGATGAGCCCGGATTGATCGAGGCGATCCTGCTCTGGTCGGCGCTTCCGGGAGCGAGCCGTCACCACTGGGGGAGCGAGATCGATGTCTTCGACCTCGCGGCCCTGCCGGAGGGCGCGCAGGCTCAGCTGGTGCCACAGGAGTTTGCAGCGGGTGGCTGCTTCGCCCGCCTCGATCACTGGCTGACACTCAACATGGGGCGGTTTGGATTCTTCCGCCCCTACACGACCGATCGGGGCGGCGTCCAACCGGAGCCGTGGCATCTCAGCTATGCCCCCGTCGCCGTTCCGGCGCTCCAGGCGCTGACTGTCGACATCCTCGCGGAAGCAATCGCCGACGCCGATATTCCCGGCCGGGTGCGGGTACTCGAGCGCCTGCCGGAGATCCATGAGCGGTACGTACGCTCGGTTGACGCCCCCTGACACGCGCCGACTCCGCTAACTCTCAACTAACTCTCGGAGGCGAGGTTCGGGGAGAGCCCCGCGCGCACCAAACCCGCGCCCCCTAACTCTTCTCGTACTTACTCGCCCAGACCCGCTTGATGTAACCGAGCATCAGACCCCGCATGGTCGACATCGGGTCCTCGGTCGCGGCGAAGATCGGCGGGTTGCGCCGGAGCAGCCGCCAGTTCTCGCTGCGCAGGATCTGGCGGAGGTACTCGACGTTGCGATCGATCGCCTCCATGTAGGGGTTGCGCCCTCCGTAGAGGATCTCGAGGTTGCGATACGCAGACTGGAACTCGCCGTCGAGCCGCTTGGTGCGCACCTCTGCTATGAAATCGGGCGTCTGGCGCAGCAAGTCGAGCCCCGAGGCGTATTTCACCTCGCGACCGCCGTTGGCATCGATGGGCAGTGCGACACCGCCCAGAACGAACTCGGCATAAAGTCTGTCGCGACATTTTTCCAGATAACAGCGGTCCGCCATCTGCGCAATCATGTCCGCGGTCCCGAGCAGGTGACCGATGGCGATGTCACGCGGGTCGGTGACCTTGATCTGGCTGAAGGGCACCTCGTAGCCGGTGAAGTGAATGATCTCGCAGGCCACGGGCACCGAGTCGGCAAGTCCAATCTCGGGCAGATACTCGTTGAGAAATCGCGAGCCGCGCGAGACGTGCGTGCGGGTGAACTCCGCCCCATTGCGAATGGACAGGTCATCCAGGCGGCGCAGGTAGCCGACGTCGTGGAACAGGCCCGTGATGAGACCGACCAGCGCGCGGTCGCCGCCCAGACGAGTCGGCTCGTCATGCTGGCGCTCGTAGCCGACGATCAGCCGCGCGAGCGCGAGGGTGATATCGAGTGTGTGCTGCCGGTCATGATAGACGGTGTCCACGCCGCAGTAGCCGGGAACCTCGCCTGCGAACAGCCGCTCGAAATGCCGGAACGCTCGATCCAGAGGCTCCAGCGACAGCACCGGCCACGTGGGCTCGAACAGGCTGTGCACCTCGGCCAGCACCGCCTGCGGCGAGCTCACCTGCACTGTGTTGGTTACATCGAAATCGCTGCGCCGAACGCTTTTCATTCTCGTAATGTCCGCGCGGCTTTCTGGCCGTCCCCAGGTTCGACCCTCGACCCGCAGGCAGTCTAGGCCAGCCTCCGCGGGAAGTGCCAGCGACACGGCGCACAGTTTTGAGGAGCGGGCGGGCCGGCGCCGGCCGGCTCAGCCGCAGGCAACGTAAGCTCTTGATCCTCAGCTACTATGCTGCTAAGCGATGTATGTCAAAGTCGCGTGGCGGCGCGTTCCGGGGCGCCGTCCGCCAGGATTCCGTGCTGTTTCAGCAGCGCACGCACGTCGGGCTTGCGTCCGCGGAATTCAACGAATGCCTCCAGCGCGTCCCGGCTGCCACCGCGCGTGAGAATGGCATCGAGAAAACGATGCGCCGTGCCAACGTCGAACACCCCGCTCTCCTCGAAAGACGCAAAAGCGTCGGCCGCCAGAACCTCGGCCCACTTGTAGCTGTAGTAGCCCGCCGCGTAGCCCCCGGCGAAAATGTGTCCGAAGCTGTTGGGGAAGCGGTTCCACTCCGGAGCGGGCACGACGGCCACCTCGCGCCGGACTTCGCCGAGCATCTCGAGCACGCGCGCGCCGCGCTCGGGGGAGTATTCCGCGTGCAGGCGGAAGTCGAACAGCGCGAACTCCAGCTGGCGCATCATCTGCAGACCCGCATGGAAGCTGCGCGTGGCCATCAGCCTCGACTGCGTTTCGGCGGGCAGCGAGGCGCCCGTCCCGATGTGGCTCGAGATTCGTTGCAGTACCTCGGGGTGCCAGGCGTAGTTCTCCAGAAACTGGCTCGGCAGCTCGACCGCGTCCCACGACACCCCGTTGATGCCCGCGATGCTGGGGTAGTCCACCCGGGTGAGCAGGTGATGCAGTCCATGACCAAACTCGTGGAACAGGGTCAGCACATCGTCGTGAGTCAGCAGAGCCGGGTGATCCGGGCTGGGGGGCAGGAAGTTGCAGACGAGATAGGCGACAGGCAGGGCCGAGCCGGTGGCGAGGTGCTTACGCCCGACGCACTCGTCCATCCAGGCGCCGCTGCGCTTGTTGGGGCGCGCATAGGCGTCGAGATAGAAACTGCCGATGAGCTGCCCGTCGGCGCTCTCGATCTCGAAGAAGCGGACATCCGGATGCCACACGGGAACGCCCTGGCGTTCGCGGATGCGCAGGCCGAAGAGCCGATTGCCGACCTCGAACAAGCCGG